>CAZWSO010000006.1:0-41068 GCA_964636485.1 uncultured Gemmatimonadaceae bacterium | reverse complement strand
ACCCCTGGTGACCGACGTCCCAGACGAGCTGGTCGCGCGGCGTTTCGAGCACGTAATGCAGGGCAATGGTCAGCTCGACGACGCCGAGGCCGGCGCCGATGTGGCCGCCGGTACGTGCGCAGCTCTGGATGAGGCGCGCGCGCATCTCGTCGGCGAGCATGCGCAATTCGTCGCGAGTCAGACCGCGAAGATCGGGGGGATAATCCACACGGGACAGAACACTGCTCATGAGGGACTCGCGCGCCTCCGCGCTACCATGGTTCATGACCGGCGCGCCACGGTGAAGTGGGCGAGCCTTTCGAGATCGGGCGTCAACAAACCGACATCGCGCAGCAAAGCGCACGCCCCCTTTGCCAGCTCTAGCGCGCGCGAACGTGCACCTGTCGCGCCAAGGTGTGCCGGGTAGGTGCTCTTGCGCAACACGGCATCCCGGCCGGCAATCTTTCCAAGCTCCGCCGTTGTAGCCGTGGCGTCGAGCACATCATCCGCGATCTGGAACGCCAGCCCCAACGAAGCACCGTACCCACGCAGTGCCTCGACGAGGGCGGCGTCCGCCCGCGCCGCCAGCCCGCCAATGGTCGTCGACGCGGCGATCAAAGCACCGGTTTTGGCGCGATGAATCCGTTCCAGGTCCCCGAGCCCGAGTTGAAGATTTTCCCCCTCGAGGTCGAGGAGCTGGCCCCCCACCATGCCGCCCGCGCCAGACGCCTGCATCAACTCACGAACGATGTCCCCACACACCTCGGGAGGCAACCCGAGCTCGGCGGCCGCATCGAAGGCGACGCAGGCGGCGAGCGGCACCATCGTCACCCCCGCCGCGGCAGCGGCAGCTACGCCGAACACGCGGTGCGTCGTCGGGCGACCACGACGCACATCGTCATCGTCCATGCACGGCAGGTCATCATGTACCAGGGAGTACGCGTGCACTACCTCCACAGCGGCGGCGAGCGGATAGGCGTCCTGATCTCCCCCGGCGGCGCGATAGGCCGCCAGAAGCAGCACTGGCCGGAGGCGTTTTCCCTCTCCCAGGATGCCGTAGCGGATCGCGTCGGCTACTGGCCGCTCGAGCTCCACCAGATAGCGCTCACACAACTCGCGGAGCGCCTCATCCACCGCCGCTCGATCGGCGGCGAAATCGAAGGCGACAGTCTCAGCCACCGGGCTTGGACAGATGAAAATCGCCCTCGGCCGTTTCCGTCAGGACGCGGACCTGCGCTTCCACGCGCGACAAGGCCGCCGCGGCGCCGCGCAGGCGCTCCACCCCCTCCTCGAACAGCTGCAGCGCCCGGTCGAGCTCCAGATCGTCGCGCTCCAACTCGGCCACGATCTGCTCGATCCGCTGTATGTCCGCCTCATACGACATGGCTACTCCTCAGGATCGAGCGCTACACGTTCGCGCCCGGCTGGGCTCGTGATGATGCCTTGCACGGTTGCCTCCACCCGGCCATCGCGTACCGTGAGCGTGAAATCTTCTCCGATCGCAAAGTCGCCGACGGATCCCAGCGCTCTGCCATCGGCACCGCGAGCGACCGCATACCCACGCGCCAGCGTCGACAGCGGGCTCAGCGCGTTCAGCCGGCCGGCGACGGTTTCGAGTCGCGCGCGCCGCCGCTCGGCCACGCGCCTTGCCGCCAATGTGAATGTGCGGTGGGTGCGGCCCAACCCCTCGCCCGCCCTCCGCACGCGGCGCAAGAGTCCCTGTCGTACGTTGTTGGCGAGAACACGCACGAACTCCAGCTCCTCGGCCAGCATCGGCACTGCCGCCTCCGCGGCAGCCGATGGAGTTGCGGCGCGCACGTCAGCGACGAGATCGCACAGCGACACGTCTACCTCATGACCCACCGCTGAAATCGTCGGGATCGGGCTGGCGGCCACAGCTCGCGCGACTCGTTCGTCGTTGAACGCCCACAGATCCTCCCGTCCGCCGCCGCCCCGCCCCACGATCACCGTATCCGCCCGACCCCATCGGCCCACCCGCTCGACAGCGGACACTATCTCCTGTGCCGCACCCTCTCCCTGCACTCGCGTTGGCACCAGCACGACCTCGACCGATGGACAACGCCTGCGGACTACCGAAACGATGTCCTGTAACGCCGCACCATCAGGGCTGGTGACGACGGCGAGGCGCTCCGGGTAGCGCACGAGCCGGCGCTTACGCTCAGGACGCAGCAGGCCATCCGCCTCCAGTCGGGCACGTGCCTGTTCCAGCGCCTTGCGCCACAGCCCTTCGCCCGCCGCTTCCATTGCCGATATGATGAGCTGCATGTCACCCCGCGCGGGATAGACCGTGAGCTGGCCGAGGGCGCAGAGCTGCATGCCATCATCAGGAGAAGTCGGAATCCGCCACTGATCACGCGACCAGACGACACAGCGGATCTGCGCGATCTCGTCACGCAGGCAGAAGTACCAGTGACCGTTGCGATGGGACTTGAAGTCGGTGACTTCGCCACGGATCCAAAGCGG
Organism: uncultured Gemmatimonadaceae bacterium; assembly: GCA_964636485.1. Taxonomy (GTDB): domain Bacteria; phylum Gemmatimonadota; class Gemmatimonadetes; order Gemmatimonadales; family Gemmatimonadaceae; genus CAYXRS01. The sequence goes on along the minus strand of CAZWSO010000006.1, from coordinate 38,605 downwards.
GGCGAATGCGCCTTCCACCAGATCCTTGGCCGTGCGGGTCAGGGTGGACACACTGACCGCGGCCTCCGCGCTAACTCCCGGCACGGTCGCTGCCTCGGCGCGCCCCCGTGGCGCTCGTGCCGCCGCGCCGAACAGATCTGGCTGACCGCCAGCGCCAGCACTACCGGAGCGACGCGGTGGCACTACGCCTCCACCAACCGGCTCGCCGAGCGAATCGTATTTCGGAGAAGAAGCGCGATCGTCATGGGTCCCACTCCCCCGGGCACCGGAGTGATTTTCGACGCAACCTGTTCCGCCGACGCGAAGTCGACGTCACCCACCAGACGATATCCCGACTTGGCGCTCCGATCATCCACGCGATTCACGCCGACGTCGATTACGACGGCGTGGCGCTTGATCATGTCCCCCGTCACCATTCGTGGCTTGCCGGCGGCGACGATCAGAATGTCGGCACGGCGAGTGTGCGCGGCGAGATCGGCAGTCCGGCTGTGGCACACGGTGACCGTTGCATTGGCGCCCGGATGGTTCTGCATCAGCAGTGCGGCCATCGGTTTGCCAACGATGTTGCTGCGGCCGACGATCACGCAGTCGCTCCCCACTGGATCAACATCGCTGCGGGCGAGTAGCTCGAGCACGCCGGCTGGGGTGCAGGGCACGAAGCCCGCATGATCCCCAGTCAGCATTCTTCCGACATTGACGGGATGAAAACCGTCCACGTCCTTGGCGGGGTCCACTCGGAGAATTACGGCATCGGCGGAGATATGCCGGGGGAGCGGCATCTGAACGAGAATGCCGTGAATCGCCGGATCCGCGTTCAGTGCGTCAACCTGCGCTAGTAGCTCCTTCTCCGATGTTTCCGCGGGCAGGCGGATGGTAACCGAGTGCATACCGGCTTCCTCGCAGGCCTTACCCTTCATCCGAACGTAGACCGCGCTGGCAGGGTCCTCGCCGACGAGCACGACGGCAAGCCCAGGCGTTATCCCCCCTTTCTTCAGCGCCTCGACATTGGAAGCCACCTCGGCGCGGATGTCGCGCGCGATTGCCGTGCCGTCTATGCGCTCAGCGGGCAAAGTCCACCGCCCGCTGCTCACGAATGGCCACCACCTTGATCTGTCCAGGGTACTGGAGCTCGTTCTCGATGCGCCGCGCGATCTCGGCGGTGAGCACCGCCATGCGCGCGTCGTCCACATCGTCGGGGTTGACGATCACACGTATCTCTCGTCCTGCCTGAATCGCAAATACCTTCTCCACTCCCCCATAGCTCGATGCGATCCGCTCCAGTCCCTCGAGCCGCTTTACGTACGTCTCGAACGCCTCGCGGCGGGCACCGGGCCGGGAGCCGGAGATCGCATCAGCGGCCTGAACAAGCACTGACACCTCACTCTCGTGCGGCACATCGTCGTGGTGCGCTGCGATACAGTTCACGACCAGCGGATGTTCACCGTACTTGGTGGCCACCTCGACGCCGAGCTGCACGTGCGTGCCCTCGTGCTCGTGAGTGAGCACCTTGCCGACGTCGTGCAGCAGCGCTCCGCGCTTGGCCATCGGCACGTCCAGGCCGAGCTCCTGGGCCATGATGCCGGCGAGGTGCGCAACCTCCTTCGAGTGAAGCAGGATGTTCTGTCCGTAGCTCGTGCGGTAGTGCATCCGCCCGATGAGCTTGATGAGCTCGGGGTGCAGTCCGTGAATACCGGTATCGTACGCCGCCTGCTCGCCCATCTCTATCATTGAGGCGTCAACTTCCCTGCGAGCCTTGCTGACGACTTCCTCGATACGCCCGGGGTGGATACGGCCATCGCTCACCAGCTTGCTGAGCGCCAGCCGAGCGATCTCGCGGCGCACTGGATCGAAGCCGGACACTACCACGGTGTCTGGAGTGTCATCGATGATCACATCGACGCCGGTAGCGAGCTCGAAGGCGCGGATGTTTCGCCCCTCGCGACCGATGATCCGTCCCTTCATTTCGTCGTTAGGGAGGGCAACCGAAGAGACCGTGATCTCCGCGGTGTGCTCCGAGGCGATCCGCTGGACTGCCAGGGAGATGATCTTCTTGGCCTCCTGCTCGGCGGTGCGCCGTGCCTGTTCCCTGATCTCGCGGAGACGGTTGGCGGCCTCCGCGTTCGCTTCCTCCTCGAGCCGCTGCATCAGCTCCTGACGCGCTTCCTGCGCCGACATGCCGGAGAGCTGCTCCAGGCGGCGCCGCTCCTCGCTCGCGAGCCTCTCAAGCTCGGTTTCGCGGTCGGCCACTCCTTTTTCGCGACGGCCCAGATCGCTCGCCCGGCGACCAAGCTCCTTGTCGCGCGTTTCGAGCACATCGAGCTTGCGGTCGAGATTGCTCTCCCGCTCCTGGACGCGCCTCTCGCCACGCTCGAGTTCGGCGCGCCGTTTGACTGCTTCCTGCTCCCAGCTCTCACGCAGGCGAAGCGTCTCCTCCTTGCCGGCCAGCACGGCCGACTTGCGCATCGTTTCCGCCTCCCGCTCCGCCTCCGCCAGGATCCGCCGGGCGCTTTCCTCTCCGGTGGAACGGGCCACCGTCTGGGCCTTTCGCTCGGCTCTGCGTCCAGCCAGGTGGCCAATCCAAAACGCCGCGACGGCTGCAACGAATGCTGCGCCGAGCGCGGCGATCAACGCGGTCTGGTTCATCGTTATCTATGCTCCAACGCGGTCCCTGGAGACCGCGCAGCCGAATAGGAGAACCACGGCGAGCGCCGAGGCAGTGCGCTTGCGGCAAGTCCGGACCCGCGCCGTGTGAGGGGCGGTGGTCGGGACGTGCTAACTGCAATGCACGCTTGATCCTACGACGTCACAGGGCCATCGGCTGTTAAGGTATGCTCCGTCGGCGGAAAAGGCAACGCGCTCGCTCGCGGCGGAATCCGGCTCGCTGAGAGCGGCGGCAACTGATCCTTCAGAGGGAAGGAATCAGGTCCGTCGGCTCCGCCCGGCGGCACCATCAGGCTCCGCGCTTGGCTGGGGGGAGCATCCGGCGCGTCTCCGCGGAGAGGGCCTTCACGCGCTCGGCAACCTCCTCCCGTTCGGAGCGCGCGCGGAACAGCTCATCAGTGATCTGCAGGGCTGCCAGAATCGCTGCCTTGTGGGTTTCCACGAGTACTCCCGACGCCTGCACCTTGCGAATCGCCTGGTCGACGTAGGCGGCCACGGCGCGCGTGTGCTCCAGCGAAGCATCGCTCCGAATGGCGTGCTCCTCGCCCAGAATGTGTACGCGGACAACCGTCTTCTTGGTACTCACTGCTCCACCCCCGTCTCGTGCTGCTGCCTCAGGAAGCGGACCCGCTGGAGGAGTCCGCGCGTGCGCTCGCGAGCCGTGCGCACCCTGGCGCGCAACACCTCGTTCTCGCGGGCCATCGAATTCGCGTGACGGTCGCCGTCCGCTCCTGAGGCAGAAGGTGCCGACTCCACACCCTCCAACTCTTTAATCCGTGCCTCCGCCTGCTGCGCGCGACGACGAAGCACCACCATCTCTTCCCCCAGCGTCGCGAGGAGCCGCTGCAGCTCCTCGAGGGCCAGCAGGTCAGGTCGTTCGCTGTCTGACACCAAGCTCTCCCTCGAGGGTACGAAGCAGCTTCTCGCGACGTCCGGCGATTTCCTTGTCGCGTAGAGTGCGCTCCGGATGGCGGAAGGTCAATCGCCAGGCCACGCTGCGGAAGCCTTTGGGCACCGGCGCGCCCCGGTATTCATCGAACAGGGCCAGGCTCTCGAGCAGCTCGCCCGCACCAGCGCGAATCACCCGCTCGACCTCCAAGGCCGGAATTGAAAAGGGGACCAGCAGCGCAAGGTCGAACTCCGCCGCCGGCGTGACCGGAAGCGGTCGGAAGCGCACGGCGTGGCTGCGCGCCAGCAACCGATACGGCCTACTATCGTAGTTGTTGTTTCCGGCGGGTGCGACCTGATCAGCCGGTACCCTCGCCAGAGTTATCTCGATGCCGAAGGCCGGCGAAGCCCAGACCGGGGCGTCGAGGTAAACACGGCGAATGACGCCCCGTCGCTCGCCCGCGATAAAGACCTCCCAGAGCACGCCCTCGTTGCCCTTCGGCGTGCGGAGCTCGATCGTCGCCTCTGCAGGCGCGACCGTGCGCGCCATGACTTGGCCGAGCGCCTTCGCATCCCAGACATCAAAGGCTGGAGGCTGCGGCTCTGTCCAGTGCGGCGGACGGCGGTCCCCCAGCACGAGCGCTGCCGCACGAAGCTCCTCTCGAGGGAGCCCATCGCCGGCGGGCTCGAAGACGTGCCCGATCTCGAACAGCCGTACCGTTCGCTGCATGTGCGACAGGTTGTACTCGGCGCGTCGAGCGAGGGACTCCAGAAGCTCGCGACGCAGATGCGCCTCATTCTCGGAGAGCGGGTTCGCCACGCGCACATGCTGCTGATCCGCGCCCGCCACGAATGGCATCGGCCGCGCCTCCAGCAGTCCTTCCGACACGAGCAAGCGGCGCATCCAGCCGGACATAACTTCCAGCGGGGAGTCCTGGGTCGTCCCCGGGCGGAATGGCCGCAGGATATTGGAGAAAGAGTCGTAGCCGCGCAGCCTTGCCACTTCCTCGATGATGTCGATCTCTCGTGCCACGTCCGGCCGCCAGGTGGGAATGCGCACCTGGAGGTTTTCACCCTCGCGAGTGCTCTCGAACCCGATTGCGCCAAGCAGACGCGTCATCTCGTCCACGGCGACGTGCTCACCGAGCACAACCGTCACGCGCGACGGGCGCAACGCAACCGTCCGCTGCGCTATGTCTTCAGCGCAAAGATCAACCGCCTCACCGTCGAGTCGACCGTTGGTAAGCGCTTCCAGCAGTTGCAGCGCCCGGTCAAGGGCGAAAAGCGGGAGCTCCGGATCAGTGCCCCGCTCGAAGCGGTAGCTCGAGTCGGTGGACAGGCCAAGTGCTGTGCGGGCGCGCCGAACGGAAGCAGGATCGAAGTACGCCACCTCGAGAAAGATGTCGGTCGTCCGTTCCCCCACCTCGCTTTCGCCCCCGCCCATAACACCGGCCACGGCCTGAGCGCGACGCGCGTCGGCAATGACCGTCATGTACGCATCCAGGGTTCGGTCGACGCCATCGAGCGTTCGGATGCGCTCGCCCGCCTCCGCTCTTCGGATAACGACCGCCGGACCGTCGAGCCGGGCCAGGTCGAACGCGTGCATTGGCTGTCCGAGCTCGTGGAGGATGTAATTGGTGATGTCCACCACGTTGTTGATCGGGCGGCTCCCCACTGCGACGAGGCGGTCAGCCAACCACGCCGGACTCTGGCCGACCTTCACACCGCGGATGACGGCACCGGTGTACCGGGGGCATCCGACGGGATCGCGAAGCTCTACGACGACGCCACCGGCCTCGACGCGCGTTGCATGACGGCGTACCGGACGAGCACGGGCGCCCTCCCGCCTTGCGCCGTTCGGGGACGGCGCGCCGCCATCCTGTGCAATCTCGGCGAGCCTGAGAGGATCTCCCGTTGCGGCCGCGATTTCCCGTGCGATTCCATGATGGGAGAGCAGGTCGGGCCGATTGGGTGTGACATCGATGACGAGCCGGGTGTCACCGACCGGCCACGCTTCCAGCAGCGGGGTGCCCGGCGGTCTCTCGGTGTTCAGCTCGAGAATGCCGTCGGCATCCTCTCCGAGTGCAAGCTCGCGCGCCGAGCACAGCATCCCATTCGAGATCACGCCGCGGATCTTTCGCTTCTCGAGCTTGAGACCTCCCGGCAGCAGCGTCCCCGCGGCCGCGAACGGATAGCGCGCACCAACACGGACGTTGGGCGCACCGCACACCACCTCGAGCAGATCGCCAGTGCCGACGTCGACCTTCGTGAGCGTGAGACGGTCAGAGCCGGGGTGCGGAGCCGCTTCGACCACCAAACCTACGACGACGTCATTCAAATCTTCGCGCAGAGGCAACACCTCGTCCACGATGACACACCGTTCCGTGATCAGATCGCGCAGCTCCGCGGGAGAAAGCGCGAACGGAACCATTTCCTTCAGCCATTCGTAGCTGACGTTCATTCGGCGAACTGCTCCAGAAAACGCATATCGGAATCGTAAAGAAGTCGTATATCCGGCAAACCGAAGCGTTGCATTGCGACGCGAGCCGGTCCCATGCCGAAGGCCCAGCCCGTGTAGCGCTCACTGTCCACGCCCGAGGCTTCCAGGACGCTGGGGTGCACCATGCCCGAGCCGAGAATCTCCATCCAGCCCGTCCCCTTGCAGCCGGCACACCCCCTTCCATCACACAGTCGGCATTGTACGTCCATCTCCGCCGACGGCTCGGTAAAAGGAAAGAAGCTGGGTCGGAATCGCGTGCGTGTCGTCCCGAAGAACCGGTTGGCGAAGTGATCGAGCGTGGCCTTCAGGTCAACGAAGGAGATCCCCTCGTCCACCGCCAGCCCCTCGATCTGAGAGAACATTGGGGCATGGGACGCGTCGAAGAAATCGCGACGGTAGCAATTGCCGGGAATCACTACCCGGATCGGCGGAGGCGACGCCTGCAGGGTGCGCACCTGTACCGGAGAAGTGTGAGTGCGCAGCAGCCGTCCCTCCCCCAGGTAAAGGGTGTCGTGCAGGTCCATCGCCGGATGATCGGGCGGGAAGTTGAGCGCGAGAAAGTTATACCAGTCCGTCTCGGCTTCTGGGCCGTATGCCACCGTGAACCCGAGCTCGCGGAAGATCTCGACGATCTCCTGGATCACCAGGGTCACCGGATGATACGCGCCGCGCCAGCGATGACGTGCTGGCATGGTGTGATCGAAATCCTCGGCGGCACGCGGTCCGGCGGCACGCAGCTCATTTCCGCGCGCCGCCAGCCAGCCCTCCACCTCGTTCCGAAGCGCGTTCACCGCCGCACCGGCCTGCGGGCGCTCCCCTGACGGCACGGTGGCAATGGCGCGCATCAGCGCGGTGAGGCGTCCACTTGCCCGACCGATCAGCCGGTGGCGCAGCTCCGTAAGTGCGTCCAGGGACTTCACCGTGGCGAGGCGCTCACGCGCATCGTTTCGGATCGCTTCTGCTTCGGCGCGAAAATCCTCGAGACGCAAGGGAATCCTCGGCGAGGGAAACGAGAACCGGCGGCAGTGACTGCGCTGCCGCCGGTCGCTCAGGTGTCAGGGTGGCGGCTCGGGTGCGCTCGGGCCTGGAAGGCAGAAAACGCGGGTCGAGCAGCGCCTGTCAGGCGGCGTTCAGCGCGGTCCGGGCCTTGTCGGCAAGAAGCGTAAACGCCTGCGTGTCGTGCACCGCGAGATCGGCGAGGATCTTCCGGTCCACTTCGATGCCAGCCCTCTTCAGCCCGTTCATGAACGTGCTGTAGCTCATGTCGTGCTGCCGCGCAGCCGCGTTGATGCGGACAATCCAGAGCCGGCGGAAATCACGCTTCTTGTTCTTGCGATCGCGGTAGGCATACGCCCAACCGCGTTCGACGTTCTCCTTGGCAGCCTTCCAGAGTTTGCTGCGGCCGCCGTAGGCGCCGCGGGCAGCCTTCATGATCTGCTTCTTGCGCTTCAGTCTCGCGACGTTGCTTTTGACGCGTGGCATGCGCTCCTCCTTACGCCTGGATCAGGCGCCGAATACGCTTCGTGTCACCCTTGGTGACCACCAGCGTTTCCCGGCGCAAGTTGCGCTTCCGCTTGGGCGACTTCTTGGTGAGGATGTGGCTCTTGTAGGCCTTGTTGCGCCTGACCTTTCCCGAGCCCGTCACCCTGAAGCGTTTGGCGGCGCCCTTATGTGTTTTCATCTTTGGCATTGAACTACCCCGACTTATTTCGGTGCAAGAATCATCGTCATGTTCCGGCCCTCGAGCTTCGCATCCGCCTCGACCTTGCCGATGTCGGCGAGCACGGTAGCCACCCGATCGAGCACATCCTTGCCCAACTCCGGGCGCGCCACCTGACGGCCACGGAACATCATGGTCACCTTGACCTTGTTCCCCTCGCTCAAAAAGCGTCGCGCGTGGCGCGTCTTCGTATCGAAGTCGTGGTCGTCGATTCCCGGACGATACTTGACTTCCTTCAACTGGATGACGTGCTGTTTCTTCTTCGCCTGCCGCGCCTGCTTTGCCTGATCGAACTTGAATTTCCCGTAGTCCATGATTCGGACCACCGGGGGCCGGGCCATTGGGGCGACTTCGACGAGATCGAGACCCTGCGCCTCGGCCGAGGCCAACGCCGTTTCCAGATCGATGATACCCATTTGGGATCCGTCGGGCGCGATGACACGCAGAGGACTAATGCGAATCTGCCGGTTGACGCGTACGCGCTTTGTGCTGTCCTGAATACTCTGTACCCTCCGCGCGGGAAAACAAAATCGCGAACTCCCACCCTGGAGTCCGCGATGCGACCGGGCGCTCTCCACTATCGGGGAGCATCTCGTTCGACCGTGAACACCTACAGCACCAAACCGCACGCGGAGGCGCGGGGGCCGGAGGGTGAGAGCGCAAGACGTTACGCTCTACTTAGCGTGTTGTCGAGCTGAAACTTAGGGGAACAGGGGATAGGAGGCAAGTGCTTCGGCGGGGGGAGCCGGCGGCTTCGTCGAGCGAACGTCCAACCGGCCCCGAGTCAGCGGCGCTTCTCTGGCGCGCACGCTAACCACCGGGAGAGCGTACCGGCTAATCCTTCAGCTCATAAGCTTTGCCGTCGTGCCTCACCCTTCCCCAGGCGACGCTGGCGTCATGCTCGAATACCAGCAGCCACTCTTCCTCGGCGGCCCGTCTTAGGAGATCTCGCTTCGATTCCAGCGTTACGAGCGGCTCTACGTCGTAGCCCATGATCCAGGGGAGCGGCAGATGCGCCGCGGTGGGAACCACGTCCCCCAGGAAAACCGCAGTTTCCCCGCCCGAATCCAGTCGGACACTCTGATGGCAGGGTACGTGTCCCGGTGTCAGCACAACGGAGATACCCGGGAGGATCTCGGGCTCTCCCCGAATGAGCTCGAGCTGGCGGCTTTCCCGCAACGGCTCGAAGTTGCGCGGAAAGTAGCTGGCGGCCGTCCGCTCGTTCACCCGAGTGGCGAACTCGTACTCGCCTCGCTGCACGTAGTGACGCGCGTGTGGGAAGCTGGGCCGCACAATTCCTTCACCGTCCGAATACGTGTTGCCTCCACCGTGATCGAAGTGCAGGTGAGTGTTGATGACATGCGTGACATCATCGGGACCGTGGCCGGCGGCGCGCAGCCCGTCCTCGAGACTCGTTCGGCCATCGGCGCCAGCGTTCTCGATGCCGTAGATGTCGTGAAACTTCTCGCTCTCCTTGTTTCCCGCCCCCGTATCGATCAGGATCAGCCCATCGTCGTGCTCAACGAGGAGGCACCGCATACCGAGGGCGATACGATTGCGTTCATCGGCGGGGATGCGCCGCTCCCACAACGGCTTCGGTACGACGCCGAACATCGCGCCGCCGTCGAGCTTCTGCCCCCCGGCCTGAATGGCATGAATACGCCAGCGACCGAGTATTCGTGTCTGGACCAGCGGCACTGGGGCACTCATGCGGTCGTGTCGCGGGACACTGGTCCGGGCATGACGCTTCGTCGGCGTGACGCGCGGCGCGGCGCGCGCAGTAGCGCCTGGAGGTCATCCCACGTGCAGCACTCGCGGTCGCGCGCCGCGGCCAGGAGACGCAGGAGGACATGCGCGGTTGCCACGGCGTCGCCCCCGGCCCGGTGGCGCGCCGTGATCTCAATGCCGTAGTAGTACGCAAGTGCGTCCAGCTTCCTGCTGCGAAGCTGTGGGAGGAGCCGCCGCGCCAGGCGCACCGTGCAGAGACGCCGGCCCTCGAGCCGCCGGCCGGTGGCGCGCTGCACTTCCGCCGAGAGAAACCGCCAGTCAAAATTCGCATTGTGCGCCACGAACACGCTGCCGGCGAGCACATCGAGGAGATTGTCGCACACGTCGGTGAACAGCGGCGCCGTCCTCACCATATCCCAGGTGATGTTCGTTAACCTGGTGATCATCGGTGGGATCGAGCGCTGCGGATTGACGAGCGTCTCCCATCGCCGCTCAACGCGACCGTCGCGCACAACCACGGCCGCGATCTCCGTCACGCGGTCGCCATGCCAATGTCGCGTGCCCGTGGTCTCCACGTCCACCACCACGTACGATAATCCGTCCAGTACGGAGGGTCCCGCTGCCGTCCTAGACGAGGCCACACGCGTCGAGCCATCGGGAGGCGCCAGCCGCCACCGCCCGTCCGCGCCTCGAACGAACGACGCATCTCTGGCACAGAGCGCCGCGGCCAGGCGCTCCGCCACGCGCGGCGGCGCACCCGGCAGGTCGCATACGTGCGAAATGAGGGCGACGTCATCTGCTTCCCCCACTCGCGCCAGATAGGCAAACGCCTTCTCCGTCAGAACGGTGCGCGCTTCATCGCTGCGCACCCCAGTGGGGCCACGCCCATTGTCGAGGCTCACATCCATGGATCCTCGCGGTGCAGCGGAAGTGTCATGCAGCGCGGACCACCGCCGCCGCGCACCAGCTCGCTTCCCTCGAACACGATCACCAACCGTTCATCGTCGCGCATACGCTCTTCCCCGGTGAGGAACGGGACGGCCGACACGACGCGGAAACCCATCTTTTCCATCTCACACAGGGTCGCTTCGTTGCGCGCATAGGAGAGGACTACGCCGGGACGCATTGACGTGAAGTTGCAGCCGGAGGCCCACTGCTCCCGCTCCTGCACGGCCCGCTTGTCGCCACCGCAAAAGATCGGCTCCATCGGCAGACCCACATTTTGCAGCGCCGCGAATATGTTCGGCATCTCACGCATCTCCTTCTGCCCCTTCCTCCGGTGCAGAATGGCGAGCCGCTCGGGGCCGACGAAATGAGGCGGATAGATTGCACACAGCTCCCGGTCCACCTGCGTGAAGATCATGTCGAGGTGGATAGCCGCGTTCTCCCCCGGCATGACGACCACCACGATGTCCGTGATGGGCGTGCGCTCGAAGAGCACGTCGGTAAGATTGTCTATTGCCGCCGGACTCGATCGCTCGCTGAAGCCAATCAGCATCGTGTCTTCGCGCAGCGGGTGGACATCGCCACCTTCAAGGGTGTAATTGTGGCGCCGCTCGGCGGCCCCATCGTAGAGAATGCCCGCATTCCTCAGCTTTGGGTGGTGGAGGAAGAGCGCCTTCATAATCAGCTCTTCCGACCACCGCACATCGTGGCGCATGGAGCCGATAAGCACGTGCTGGCCAAGCACCATCGCTATGTCGCGAGTGAAGAAGAGATTCGGGAGGGGCGGCAGCATGTAGCCCGTCTCGTTGAGCGTGCGTGCCAGCGGCCCCGGTTCCTCCTCGCGTCCCTCGATCAGCATGCGTACCAGCTCGCCCGAGGGTGTCTGGCCGAGTTCCCTGGCGATCTCTCCGGAGGGCACGATGTCGAGCGTCTCACGAATCAGAAGGTCACGCACCGAAGGGTCGCCAGCTACCTCGGCCAGGAGGTCGCGCACCTGATATACCTCGGCGAAACGCTCGAGAATCGCCACGAACCGCTGGTGCTCTCGCTGAGCAATCTCGGTGTCGATAATGTCATCGTAGAGGTAGTCCTCGCGGGTGCTCGGCGTAACGGCAAGGAGCTCGGGGCCGGGGGTGTGGACCAGAACGGCTCCTAGCCGGCCGATTTCCGACGTGACGTGAACAGACATGAGAGGGAAGATAACCCGCGCTGTGACCGTGCTCTAGCCGCGCAGCTTCCCTTCCATAGCGGCAGGCAGTAGCTTTGTGAAGAAATTCACAAGAGCCGCCGTGAGACGGATCGCCGAGTCCACAGTCCGACGCCTGTCGCTCTACCTGCGCTTTCTCGAGGAGTTCGAAGCTCGGGGGCTCGCCACCATCTCCAGCGAAGAGCTCGCCGAGCGTGGCGGTACCACCTCAGCCCAGGTTCGCAAGGACCTCTCCTTCTTTGGTTCCTTTGGCAAGCGCGGAATGGGTTACGCCGTTCCCGAGCTTGCCGCGCGCATGCGGCAAATCCTCGGCCTCGAGCAGGACTGGAACGTAATCATCATTGGTGCCGGGAAGATCGGTAGCGCACTCGCTCAGTACCGAGGATTCGCGCAGCGCGGGTTCCGCATCACTGCCGTGTACGACAGTGATCCGGCCAAGGTCGGCACCGTACTCAACGGCTGCACTGTGCGGCCGCTGCACTCGCTGGAAAGCGATGCCGAGGCGCGAGACGCTGACATCGCCGTCATCACCGTTCCGGCCGAGGCAGCGCAGCAGGTGGTCGATCGCGTGGTGCGTGTTGGAATCCGCGCGATCATGAACTTCGCCCCCGCCCAGCTTCGCATCCCGGAAGGTGTGACGCTCAAGACGGTGAACATGGCGATGGAGCTAGAAGGGCTCAGCTTCGCCCTCGTAAACCGGGACTGAGGTACACGAGCGGCATGGGTTGCTCAACACGCCCAGTGGAGGCCCGACGCGTGCTCACCTCAGCCCTGCGGGCAGCGGATGCGCGCATACGGGAAGGTTACCACGCGCCCAAGACCGTTCACCGTGCCCTCTGCCTGGGCGAGCAGTGAGTCCATGGCCGTGCGGCGATAGCGAATCCGCTGGGGAAAGTCATGCGCCGGATTCTCGAATGCGACCGATGAGTCGCTCAACGATACGAGCACGAACCGCGTCCACGACTGCCCACTCGGTAGCGCCTCGAATGCGAGCCTTCCGCCGACGGTACGCACCAGCATCAACTCGTGCGTGAGAGTGCTGTCGCCGCGGATCGACCGGCTCACGCCGATCATCGAGCCTCCACGCGGGTCGGACCAGTACTCTTCTACCGTGGTGCCATCGGATCGGGCCTCCCAGCATCCGCTAAGCCAGCCAAGCCGGCCTACAGCTGGTTCCTCGGACACAACGCCGGCCGCCGAGGTAATCGCCTCGATGCGTGCGCGCGCGGGTATGTGAGGAGCGCAACTCGCCAGGAGGAGCAGCGCGAAGACGAGCTTCCGCACTTCCGACCTCCAACGTTGAGACCGGTACCATCGCGTTTGGCCCGAAAAGAGGCTGCACCACGCGGCGGGACGAGCATACGAACGACGGAGCAGAAGTGCAAGGACCGACCCGGCACTGGCGCGGAGCCCGACGGTGCGCCGCTGGAGTGGGCCGACCAGGTTTCCTTCCGGACGAACCTGTATACGTCATGCGACGCGTAACGTACCGGTGCAGCGGCAAGGCAGCCAGATTGGAACTTCCTTGCGGCCCGGGAGTTGATGCCTGTATGGCGCTTGAATACCGCGCCACTTCACCAGGAGATCCCGATCCATGAGGACGATGCGCGCTGGCTGGAGCGCTCTGCTCGTTGCCGTTACCCTGGCGCTGGGGGCTTGTAGCAATGGTTCGGCTGAAGCATCCGGCGCCGGCGCGGAGGCACCGCTTCCGCAGCGAACCGACACTGCAACGTTTGCGGGTGGCTGCTTCTGGTGCATGGAACCGCCGTTCGATACGCTTTCGGGTGTGCAGTCGGTGACGTCCGGGTACACGGGCGGCCATGTGGCAAATCCGACGTATGAGCAGGTGACGTCGGGCCGTACTGGCCACGCGGAGGTGGTACAGATTGTGTTCGACCCGGCGCTCGTCAGCTATGCCAGATTGCTCGAGATATTCTGGCACAACGTGGATCCGCTGACGGCGAATGCACAGTTCTGCGATCAGGGGAGCCAGTACCGATCTGCGATTTTCCATCACGGCGAGGAGCAGCGTGCGTTGGCGGTGAGCAGCCGTGATCGGCTGCAGGCGCGGTTCGACCGCCCGATCGTCACGCAAATCGTGCCCATCACCACGTTCTACCGTGCAGAGGAATATCACCAGGGCTATCATCGCAGGAATCCCACACGGTACAAGCTGTATCGCTGGAATTGTGGACGGGATCGCCGTCTGCGTGAGCTGTGGGGCGACGCTGCCGGCCGTGGTGCCGGGTGAGAGAACGGACATGAGGATCTTAGCACGGCGGTTGGCATTCGCATGCCTGTTTGCCGCGGTCTCCGTGGCCACGGCGTGTGGTACGCCACGGACAAGCGAGGGACAACGCGTGAGCGAGAAAGAGCAACGGGATGCCGAGCTGCGTCAGCGGCTGACGCCAATGCAGTACAAGGTGACCCAGCAGGACGGGACCGAGCCTGCATTCAGGAACGAGTACTGGGACAAAAAGGAGCCGGGTATCTACGTGGACATCGTATCCGGTGAGCCTCTCTTCAGTTCACTGGATAAGTACGATTCCGGCACCGGCTGGCCGAGCTTTACCCGCCCCCTCGAGCCGGAGAACATCGCCTACAAGGAGGACCGGAAGTTCTTCATGCGGAGGACCGAAGTGCGCTCACGGAACGCTGACTCGCATCTGGGTCATGTTTTCGACGATGGACCTGCACCCACCGGACGGCGCTACTGCATGAACTCCGCGGCGCTTCGCTTCATCCCGGTAAATCGACTCGAGGCCGAGGGGTATGGACAGTACGTGCAGCTCTTTCACAGGGTCGACAGTTCGGCCGGCGGAGAGCGCCCGGAGAGCTAGATCGCCGGAAAGGCAGCGCCGGCATTCGCGCCAGAGCGTCAGGTCGCGCCCGGGTTCGCCATCCGGTGGGGCTCCGGTCGTCACTAACCGCACCCAGGCTGCGTGTTGCTGGTGAGAAGCTCCACAATACGCGCGAATTCCGCCGGCTCGAGCACCTCCGGTCGGGCCTCGGGCCTCACGTCCGCGGCGGCGAGCACGGCCTCAGCCTCCCCCATGCTCATGCCAGTGACGGTGCGCAGCACGCGGCGCATCTGCTTTCGACGTGCTCCGAACGCGCCGATTACGAACGTGCGAAAGCGGTCCTCCAGATCCGGCGCCACCAGCGGATCACCGCGCGGTGTGACCCGCACGACCGCGGACTCGACCTTTGGTGGAGGAACGAAGGCACCGGCTGGCACGCGGAAAAGAAGTTCCACTGCCGCAACGGACTGCACATTTACGCTCAGCGCACCGTATTCCCGACGCCCGGGTGCGGCCGCGAGTCGCACGGCTACTTCGCGTTGAACCATGTACACGGCGCAACGTGGGCGAGGCGGTCGGAGCGCATGGAAGATGATCGGTGTGGTGATGTAGTAGGGCACGTTCCCCACGAGCAGATACTCGCCTCCCGCCAGCTCGGACAACTCTACCTCGAGCACGTCCGCCTGAACGATTTCGACGCGCGGATCGTCCCGATACCGCTCCCGAAGCAGCGCCGCGAGCGCCTGGTCCAGCTCGATGGCGAGCACACGCCGGGCACGGTCACGCAGCAGATCCGTGAGCGTTCCACGACCGGGTCCGATCTCGATCACCGTGTCCTCCCTGCCTGCCCCAGTGGCGTCGGCAATACGGCGAAGGATGGCGTGGTCGTGGAGGAAATGCTGGCCGAGGCTCTTGCGCGCGGGAGGAAACGGATTGGGGCCGCGGTGGTCCCCGCTCACGATCAGCTACGGACGATGACGACGGCCAGATCGTCGCGCTGTCGAGCGGCACCTGTGTGATCACGCAGTTCGGTGAACACGGCATCCAGAATTGCACCGACCGGCTGCTTCCGGTATCGCGAGACGACGTCGAGCACCCGCTCCTCGCCCAGCCGCACGCCCGCGTGATTGCGCGCATCACTGACGCCGTCCGTAAAGAGCAACAGGAGATCCTGATCGACGTGCCACGCGCGAGATGCGGCGGACAGGCGATCTTCAGTCATCCCGAGCGGCGGTGCGAGAGCGGCGAGACGATGCACGCGTCCATCGCCAGTGATCGTAAAGGCGTGGGGATGCCCGGTGTTCGCGTAGCGCAACTTTCCGGCGCCGCGGTCGATCACACCGTAAAATGCAGAGATGAACATCTCGGTCGTGAGTAGCTCATCGCCCAGTGTCTCCCGCAGCGCACCCAGCGTGGCCGCGGGGTCGTTGGAGGCCTGAGCATGAATGGCCGATGCGCTCATCGCCAGCGCCATGATCAGCGCGGCGCGATAGCCGTGGCTCGACACGTCGCCGATCATCACACCGGTCCGATGAGGGCCAAGGCGGAACAGGTGGTAGAAGTCTCCACCGACGCTCTCGGCTGGAATCACGCGCGCAGCGACCTGAGCCTCGGGAGCGACCAGGTCCACACGTGGCAGCAGCTTCATTTGCAGGTCGTGTGCAAGCTCGAGCTCGCGCACCATGCGCTGCTGGCTGAGCGAGGCTCGCACCAGTCGCGCGTTCTGGATGGCGGTGCCGATCTGCGTCGCAATGGCCGTAATGAGCTTCTGGTCACCCGCGGTAAACGCCTGCCCGCTTACCCGTCCGGACAGATTGACGACACCCAGGGGTTCCGGGCGCCCCCCTGGCGCCGTCCACATGATCGGCACGGAAAGCATCATACCCTCCCGGTATGGTGCTTCGGCGGCGCAGTCCCCCTCCCCGTCCACGATCTGCGATCTTTGCTCACGGAAGACGCGCGCGGATACACTGCACGCATCGTCGAGCGGGATGAGCGGCAGCGCCGCCGATTCGAGGGTCGTCCCCAACGCTGTGACGGACTGGAGAGTATCGGTGACGCGATCATGCACCAGGATTGCACCGCGTCGCGCCCCGACGGTTTCGGAGATCTCCTTGAGGATTGTGGCGGCCGCCTCCTCCAGCGTGACCGTTCGCCCAAGAATCTCCGTGATCGTGTAGAGTAGGTTGATCTCCTCGTAACGCTCCGCCAGCTCGTTGGCGGCGTGCTCCACCTCCAGGGAGGACTGAAGGAACTGGGAGGAGATGGGAAGGAGGATGCGAAGAAAGGTCTCGAGCGCGACGTCTGATCGCGAATGGGGACCGACGAGAAGCCAGGCGGGCTTGGGTCCGGGAATCTGTGTCACCAGAACGACGCCGGCCGGGGACTTCGCGCGCACCGACGGTCCGCTCCAGAGAGGCGGCTTCCACCCTTTCAGCTCTGGGGCCGCAGGAAGGTCGGGGAGAACGAGCACTGCCTCCCCGTTCTCGTCCTTCGCCCAGACGGACGCATGGCATCCCGTGGCCTCGATGAATGCCCCAAGAACGCCGCCGAGCTCAGTCATGTCGGCGCAGCGTCATCCGCACCGTGTTGCCACTCTCGCTGAACCGCTCGATATGGTCCATCAGCCGCGACATTAGAAAGAGGCCGCGGCCGTCCTCGCGAAGGAGGTTTTCAGGGAGGGTAGGATCCTCGAGGCACTCATCGAGATCGAAGCCCTCGCCCTCATCCACTACCTCCATGACCAGGCGGTCGCGGTTCATCTCGGCGCGGACCTGAACGCGTGCTTCAGACCGCTCCCGATTACCCCGAAGGATGGCGTTCGAAAGCGCCTCGGTCAGCGCGACCGGCACGTTGAGGGTGCACTGTCGTGGTGGGTAATCGAGCTCATGACAACGCCGCGTCACGAGCTCCACGACACGCTCGATGAAGCGCACGTCGCTGGGAATCTCGACTTCGACCGCCAGGCGCATGCCTCGCAGCAACACGTGGAATTCCGTGGAAGACTCTTCCGCGGTCATCGGCCTCCGTGCGTAGTAAAGAATGGACGGAAGCGAGAACGGCCCCGGTGATCCGCGGCCGCTCCAGTCACCGATCGCGCTCAGTCAGAAGGTCTCGAGTGCTCGCTCCCTGGTGTCGGCGATCTGAAAGAGGGTGTCGAGCTTGGTGAGCTCGAACAGCGTCTTGAGATCATCATTCAGGTTCGCCAACCGGAGCTCGCCACCCTGCTCGCGGATCTTCTTCGACAGCGAGACGAGCACGCCCAGCCCCGAACTGTCGATGTAACCCGTTTGGCTGAAATCGATGAGGAACTTGCGCTCACCACGCTCCAGCTCGTCAAGCACCTTCTGTTTCAGTTCCTGTCGATTACCGACGATCAGCTGCCCCTCAACGTCAACCACGACAATCTCTCCCTGCTTCGAGATCGAAAAGCTCATTTCCCAATTCCCCCGTCGGACCCTATCCCAAGTTCAGGAACCACGTCTACCGACTTCAGTGCGGTGATCGCTGCGACATTGATTATGTCATCCGTCGAGGCGCCGCGCGAGAGATCGTTGCAAGGCGCCGCTAATCCCTGTAGCACCGGGCCCACCGCCATGCCTCTTCCAATGCGCTCAACCAGCTTGTAGGCGATGTTCCCGGCATCCAGGGACGGAAAGACCAGGACGTTGGCGCGTCCCGCCACCACGCTGTCCGGCGCCTTCCGGCGCCCCACCGCCGGGATGATCGCCGCGTCACCTTGCAATTCTCCGTCCAGCGCCAGCCCAGGCTCGCGAGCCCGGGCAATTCCCGCAGCTTCCCGAACGCGATCCACCGATTCTCCTCCCCCGCTACCATGCGTGCTGAAAGAGAGAAAAGCCACGCGCGGCTCATCACCGACCACCAGCCGCCGATCCTCGGCGGCGGCCAACGCGATGTCGGCAAGTTGCTCGGCCGTTGGCTCGGGCACCACGGCGCAGTCCGTGAATGTCAGGACCTCCTCTGCACCATCGTCCCGGAAGGGGGGCACAACGAGATAGAATGCGGAGGATATCGTGCGGACGCCGGGTGCCGGGCCTACGGTCCAGATTGCCGCCCTCAGCACTTCGGCCGTGGTGTACACAGCCCCGGCCACGCAGCCGTCGGCGAGTCCCAGACCCACGAGGCCGGCCGCATGCCACAGGGGCGTCGCCGCCAGGAGTTCTGCCTCGGCAAGTGTAAGCCCCCTCACTCGCCGGCGTCGCTCGAGGCGGCGTGCGATGGCGTCCACGCGTCGGGAGTCGCGGGGGTCGATCACCTCGACTCCCAGGGCGGCAAGCGCGTCGTGCGTGGCGGGGGCCGCAGGATCAAGGACAAGCAGGGGCTCCACCACGCGAGCTTCCACCAGCACCCTGACCGCTCGCAGGATGCGCGGGTCCGCCGTTTCGGGGAAGACAACGCGACGCGGCGTGGCCGCCGCCCGGCGGCGCAGCCGTGCGACGAAGTCGGAGGTCACCACCTGATTCCGGTCACGGCCCGGCCAGCTTCTTCTTCAACCCCTCTTCCACGATCGGGTGCACGAGTCCCGTGATTGACCCGCCGAACCGCGCCACTTCTCGAACGAGGCTCGAACTCACGAACCCAAGCTCCGGACTCGGTACCATGAACAGAGTTTCCATTCCCGAATGGAGATGCCGATTCATCAGCGCCATTTGAAACTCGTACTCGAAATCCCCCACCGCCCGCAGTCCACGCACGGACACCGTCGCCCCGACGTCGCGTGCGAAGTCGACCAGCAGGCCGTCGAACGCCCGCACCTCAATTCGCGATTCGTCCGCGAGCGAGTCACGGATAAGTGCCATCCGGTCATCGATGGAGAAAAGGGGCTGCTTCGCCAGATTGGTGGCGACAGCGACCACAAGACGATCCACGAACGCCAGGCTGCGACGAATCAGATCCTCGTGCCCGCGAGTGATGGGATCGAAGCTTCCCGCGTAGACGCCGATAATCGGCATGGTGACGTGGTGAAAGTGGTGGTGCTAATGGGCGCGGCGATAGAACGTGATCGCCGAATCACCGTACCGCCTCGTTTCGGCGTCGCCAGGGAGGTGCTCGCGCGTCTCATGCTCCACTGCCAGCACCTCAGCGAATGGAACGAGAAGCCACCGCTCTGCGACACGCGAGGCCAGTCCCATGCGATACGGGGGATCGGCGAAGGCGATATCGTACGCGCCTGCCGACAGGCCATCAACGTACCGCAGGGCATCGCCTCGGCGGATGGTCGCCCGCTCGGCAGCTCCCAGTGCCGCCACGTTCTGCCGAAGGGCGTCGAGGCTGCGCGCGCCGATCTCGACGAAATCACAGTGCGCCGCGCCGCGCGAGAGCGCCTCGAGCCCGAGGGCACCGGAGCCGGCGAACAGATCCAGCACCTTCGCCTCGGGCAGCTCATGCTGAAGGATGCTCATCCAAGCTTCCCGCACGCGATCCGCGGTTGGGCGAACCCTGGGATCGCTCGGCGCCTTGATCGAGCGCCCCCGCCAGCGGCCGGCAACGATTCGCATGGATCAGTGGCGGATGTCCACGAGCACACCCTGAAGGCGGCGTTCACCGTTCCACTCATCCTCCTCCAGCCGGAAAGCCACATCCACTCGCGAGTCAGCCTCGAGATCGACGGCAAGCGCAGCCATACCCCACCCGATCAGATCCAGTGACCCACCGTCCCGGTGTACGCGCAGCTTGAGGTGTCCCTCCCCCACGCGGCGGGGCGGACCGACGAGACACACGTCGTAGGCCACAATGACCGGAGCCGGATTACCCGGCCCGAACGGCTCGAAATGGCGGAGCAGCGATACCAGCTGCGGCGTACACTCGGTGAGGGGCAGCTCGAGATCGATGCGCATCTCCGGCACCAGTTGATCCGCCGTGAGCCGCTCGCGCGCAACGCGGTTGAAGCGCACTGCAAAATCCTCCAACCGGTCCGCTGTGATAGTGATCCCGGCAGCTGCGCGGTGCCCGCCGAATCGCAGCAGCAGATCATGACACTCGACCAGACCCTCGTGCAGGTCGAACGCACCGATGGAGCGCCCCGACCCCTTGCCTTGCTGTCCGGCCAGCGCGACCAGCATCACGGGGCGGCAGATCTCCTCCACCAGCCGGGAAGCGACAATGCCAATCACTCCGGGATGCCATCCTTCGGACGCGAGCACCACGCCGTACGTGGCATCCAGGTCCACTCCTTCCAGCATCCGGCGCGCCTCCCCGAGCGTCGCCCGATCGATCTCCTGCCGGCGCCGGTTCAGCTCCTCCAGCTCCCGGGCGATCACATTTGCCTCGCGCTCACTCTCACTGGTCAACAGCTCAACCGCCCGCAACGCGTTGCCCAGCCGTCCCGCAGCATTCAGTCGCGGAGCGAGAACGAAACCAACGCGTCCGGCGGTGAGCGGCTTCGCTTCGAGCCGGGAGGCACGAAGCAGCGCCCGCAGGCCTGGGTTTCGCGTGTCCTGCAGAACGCGCAGGCCATAGCGGGCCAGCACCCGGTTCTCCCCGCGCAGGGGGGCGACGTCCGCAATCGTCGCCAGTGCCACCAGATCCAGCATGCGCAAAACGAACTCGTCGGTCTCCCCGAACGATCGCACGAGCGCGAGCGCGATCTTGAAGGCGATACCGACAGCCGCAAGATTCTTGTCGGGATACGTGCAGCCGATCTGCCGGGGGTTGAGCACCGCCAGGCAGTCCGGCAAGTCGGGTCCCGGCAAATGATGATCGGAGACGATCACGTCGATCCCCGCAGCACACGCCGCCGCAACGGGCCCGATGGCTTTTGTTCCGCAGTCGCACGTGACGAGCACGCGGGCGCCCGCACCGATTGCCGCTTCGACTCCAGCCATGGTGAGGTCATAGCCGTGTTCGAGTCGGTTCGGAATGAACGGTACGGCCACACCTCCGAGCCGGCGGATAGTTTGGACGAGCAGCGTCGTGGAGCAGATGCCGTCCACGTCATAGTCGCCATGCACGACGACTGTCTCGCGCTGACGGACAGCGCGGCCGAGTCGCTCAATGGCTCGGTCCAGACCGAGCATCTGCTGAGGTGGATGGAGCTGGTCCAGTCGCGGCCGCAGATAGCGCTTGATCGCGTCCGGCTCGACGTGCCCTCGGCGAACAAGGAGCCGGCAGATCGGCTCCGGAAGGGAAAGTGCCTGGTGAAGAGCGGCTACCGTGACGGGATCCGGCGGCCCGGGGGCCACCCATCGGGGCTGTGGTCTTGTGCGAACGGCGGGCGCGGTCACGACTGTAAGCTATCTGTGCTCCGCGGCCAGGTCCAGCATCAATCGTTCGCGTACATGAGCACACCACACCCTTCACACATCTCGATCGAGCGACCGCCAGCCATGGTTTTTCGGCGCTGAATCGGAATGGCGGTGTTGCAGCGGCCGCACGCCCCACCGCGGAGAGGGTGCAGCGCACCTTCCGGGTTGCGCGTCCGAATGCGTTCGTATCGCGAAAGGATCGGACGCGAAACCAGACCGGCGGCTTTGCTACGCTCGGCGCGAGCCTTCTCCATCTCGGCGACGAGCTCACGCCTGTCGCCCTCTAAGATCTCGCGAGCCTCTATCTGCCGGGATTCCAGCGCCACCATCTCTGACCGCTGTGCTTCCATAGCCGCACGCAGGTCCACGATGCGACCCGTGATTCCCTGTAGCTCGCTCTCTTCCTGCGCCAGAACTCGGCGCGTGAGATCTACCTGGGACATGGCGGCGGTTGCCTCTCGAGGCTTCCAGACCCCTTCCAGTGCGGCAAGATTTCGCTCCTGAAGATGCCGGTGCTCCTGCACCTTGAGCTCCAGTTCACGGCGCCGCTCTTCCTCCGCCTCCAGTGTCCGCCCCGCACGCTCCACCTCACCGGCTTGCGCGGCCAGTTCGGCATCGAGCGCGCGTGTTCGCTCCTGCAGTTCGCGCTCGCGCCGCTCCAGCTCGCGCAGCCGCGCGTCATCCTCCTGTAAGTCCAGCAACGCCTTCAGATCAGCGTGCACTCAGTCCTCCTCTCAGGTTCTCGGTCTTCCAAACGTAGCCCATGCTCCCCCGCTAATCTGCTGCTTCTCGGCGGAAAGCGCCTGCTTCTTCTCGAGCAACTTGTCCTTCTCCTGCGATGACGCCAGCGGCAACAGGAGATCGATCTCCCACATCTCGTGATCCATGTGACGCGCTCGCAGGCGCGCAACGGCATCGTCCACTGTACGCAGCAGATCTACCAGCGGCGCCTGTCCTTCTTCCACGAGATCACCGGCCACTGCCGCGGCTTCCGCGTCCAGTGCAGCGAGCACCTCGGTAATGTCGCCATCCCCGGCGTGCTGGAGGAGTGCAAGGAATATGCGGCGGTACACCGGGTTCAGAAACTCCTCGGATGCGATGCGCTCCACCACGTACTCGACTTGCGATGGCTGGAGCAACATCACGCGAACGAGCTCACGTTCGGAGCCCTGCGCGGCGACTGCCCGGGTGTAGCGCCCCTGCTCGAACCGTGGCGAGGCGGGTGGGTCCGGCGTGCCCCCATGTACGCGGCGCAGCGCGCGCTCATTTGCACTCCCGGCTCGTCGCGGCGCGCCACGATCCGGTCCCTCCCCAACCTCGCGCGCCAGCAATTGCTTTCCCACATCCGCCACTTCGGCGATGCGGCTCATGTAGAGCTCCCTCATCAGAGGATCGGCGGTCGCCCGGATGGTCGGTATGAGTTTGTCGAGCGCCTGGCGCTTGTGGCGCAGATCCCCAAAGTAACCGCGACGCGCAAGCTCCTGGATCTTTCGCTCGACCACATCCACCGCCGCCTCGAGCTGCGTATCCAGTGCCGCCGCGCCATGCTTTCGGACGAAAGTGTCCGGATCCTCGCCTTCGGGAAGCGACACCACCATGACCGCAAAGCCCTCGCGTAAGAGCACATCGCCCGCCCGGAAGCTCGCTTTCATCCCCGCGGCGTCACCGTCGTAGAGAAGGTAGGCGGTCGTTGTGTACCGCCTGAGGAGCTTTGCCTGCTCCTCCGTGAGTGACGTACCGAGGGGTGCGACGACGTTCGGCAGCCCCGAAGCCGCCACGCGCAGCACATCGAAATACCCCTCCACAAGGATGGCTCGTTCCGCACGACGAATCGCGTTCTTCGCCCAGTTCAGGCCGTAAAGAAGACGTGCCTTGCTGTACACGCGGGACTCTGGAGAATTCAGGTACTTTGGCTCGCCGGTGCCGAGGAGCCGGCCGCCGAAGCCCACGTGCCGGCCTGACGCATCGAGTATCGGGAAGATCAGGCGTCCACGAAACCGTGGTCGTACGTCACCGTCTTCCTCGCGCTGAAAGAGCAGCCCCGCATCGAGCAGCACGTCATCGGTAAAGCCGAGCGTATGCAGATGCGAAATCAGCGAGTCGGCGTCCCGCGAAGCAAAGCCGAGTCCAAACTGATCGGCTACCTCCCGCGTGATCTCACGCGCTTCGAGGTAGGATCTCGCCTCCCGGCCGACATCGTCCTCCCACAGCCTGACGCGAAACCAATCAGCAGCCGCCGCGTTCGCTTCCCAGAGCCGTTCGCGGTCATCCGGCTCCTGCCGCCGTGATTCATTCTCGCGCACGTCCACGCCGAAGCGCTGTCCGACGTGCTTCACCGCACCCACGAAATCGAGTCCAAGGCGTTTGCGTGCAAAATCGAAGACATCACCGCCCTCATGACAAACGAAGCAATAATATCGTTCGCGCTTCGGCGACACGGAAAAGTTGCGATGCTTTCCTTGATGGAACGGACAGGGGCCGCGGTAGTCCGACCCAGTCCGCCTGAGATCCACGTACTCGCCGATAAGCTGCACGATGTCCGCGGCCTGACGCACCTCATCCACGACTTCATCCGGAATCATGGTCATCCCAGCTCAGCGATGGTCACGCCCGTCCCGCCCTCGTTCCACGCGCCCGGCCGCTGGGAACGCACGCGTCGGTCGCCACGCAGCAGCTCGGTCACGCGCTGGCGCAATGCTCCCGTGCCCTTGCCATGGATGATGCGCACCGTACGCAGATCAGCGCGTACAGCATCATCAATGGCCTGCTGCACCATGATATCCGCCTCTTCCGCTCGCATTCCGCGAACGTCAATCTCGGTGCGCACGCGTACCTCCGGCTCGTCGCCGCGGAGAACAACCGCCACTTCGGGAGCACGCCGGGGCCGGACTGTCAGCGCGGAGCGCGAAACAGTCAGCCGGATCGCCCCGACGGCTACGACAGCCGCGTCGTCACGCAACTCGAGCACGGTGCCCTCTCGCCCTCCCAGTGTTTCCACTGCCACGGTGGTGCCAACCTCGAGCAGGCCCTCGGGAGCCGACGACGGCGGCACGTCTTCTGGATGCTCGAGCGCGGCCAGCGCCTCCGCCTGGTGCTGTGCCATCTCCTCGACGCGCCGTCGGCCTTCCCGAATGACGTCCTCCGATGGTTTCGCTTCGGCCCTGAGCTCGCGGATGACGTTCTCCACCTCGGCGCGCGCCTCCAAGAGATAACGCCGCGCCTCCTGCCGCGCCGTGCGGTCGAGCTCGCGGCGTGCCTCACGAACGGTCTCCTCGCGCTTACGGAGTTCCGCCTGCCGACTCTCGAGTTCACTTACCCGTTCCGCTGCGTCGCTCTCGCGGGCCGAGAGCTCGCGCTCCCGCCGCTCGAGGTCGGAAAGGAGCGCTGCGACATCGCGCTCAGCGCGCGGCAGCCGTTCTTCGGCGCGTCCAAGCACGGACTCCAGGAGCCGTAGACGGCGCGCGATGCCGAGGCCATACGATCGCCCCGGCATGCCCTTCACCAACCGGTACGTGGGGGCAAGTGCCGCTTCGTCAAACTGCAGGGATGCGTTCACGACGGAACGATTCTCGGTCGCCAGCAGCTTTAAAACGCCGAGATGGGTGGTGGCCACGGTCAAAGTGCCACGTTTGGTGAGCTCCTCGAGGATCGCGCCGCCGAGCGCCGCACCCTCCGCGGGGTCCGTGCCAGAGCCGAGCTCGTCGATCAAAGCGAGCGAGTCCGGAGTGGCTCGCTCGAGTATCTCGCCAAGGTTACGCAAGTGTGCACTGAAGGTCGAGAGGCTGGCCTGAATGGATTGCTCATCGCCAATGTCCGCAAAGATGTCATCAAAGACGGCGACGCGGCTCCCCTCCCCCACGGTGACTGGAACCCCAGCCTGAACGAGCGCGGAAATCAGTCCGATAGCCTTGAGCAGCACCGTTTTCCCGCCGGTGTTAGGTCCAGAGAGGAGGAGCGTGCGATCGTTCCCTTCCAAGTCCAGGTTGAACGGCACCACGGCCCCGCCGCCAGCTACAAGCAACGGATGCCGACCTTCCACTATGGCGAACCCCTCGCTCGGACGGCAGAGGCGCACCGGAGCACACCGGAAGTCCCTCGAGAATACCGCGCGCGCCCAGAGCGCATCGAGCTCCGTCAGCGCGTCGAGCGATGCGGCGAGATCAGCCTGCAGTGGGCGAAGCGACTCCGTGAGCTCGCGCAGAACGCGCTGGCTCTCCTGAGCTTCGCGCGCCTCGAGGCGGCGGATCCTGTTGGCCGTTTCCACGGCTGCCGGTGGCTCGACAAACAGAGTTCCGCCGGTGGCAGATTCATCGTGCACGATGCCGCCAACCGCCGAACGTCCCTCACGCCGTACGGGAATCACGAACCGACCGTTGCGCATCGTGACCGACATGTCTGAAACGCGATGCTGCGGGTCGAGGCGCGCCATCGCCCGCTCGAGGAGCTGGACGAGGTCGGTCCGGGTATTGCGAAGTTCGCGCCGTATGCGACGAATCTCCGGAGAAGCGTCATCGCGAATTTCTCCTTCCGGATCCAGTGCCCGCTCGATCGTGCTCTCGGTGCTCCTTGCCGATACCAGCCGCTCCCTGATGGGTGAGAGAATGTCGCCTTCCCCACTGCTCGCCCGGGCTCCGCTCAATCCTTCTCGAGTAACGCGCGAGGACCGCAACAGGAGCGCCGCGTGCACCAACTCCCCTCCGCTCCATCCGGAGCCGGCGACACCAAGCCGCGCGAGCGCCGCTCGCAGATCCGGCACCGGCTGTGGGCGCCACATGTCCTGGCCTTCACCAAGCACTCGGATTGCCGCGACGCGCTGTTGCTCAACCGAGATCGCGCCCGTATCGGTCATCGGGAGGAGTTGCCGAACCCGCTCAGCACCAAGCGCCGTGGAGGCGCGCTCCGCCACGAGCGACAGCACGCGTGCGTACTCGAGTACGGCCAGGGCGTGAGCGTTCATCCCGACACGGCAGGTAAGGGACGGAAAAGCCCGAACGGGAGAAGCGGCTCTCTCGTTCGGGCTGATGCGGCAGTGGCGAAGATGGCGGTCAAGTCTGGCGCGCCAGCTCCTCGCGGGCGATCGCGTTGATGGTCGAGCCGTCGGCTCGACCCTTGAAGCGCGGCATGACCTTCCCCATCACGGCACCAATGCTGCCTGCGCCCTGCGCCACCGCCTCCCGAACGGCGACACGAATCTCGTCGTCGCTGACCTGGGCCGGCAGATATGCTTCGAGTTGACGGACTTCCTCCCGCTCGCGCGAAACCAGATCTTCCCTCTTCCCCTTCTCGTACATCTCCATCGATTCGCGCCGCCGCTTGATACCACGCCGGAGAATCTCGACCACGTCCTCATCCGTAAGGTCGCGCCGCAACTCGATCCGCCTGTTCTTGAGATCGGCGAGGATGGTACCGAGCAGCAGGGTACGAGGCTTGTCCTGCGCCTTACGGGCGGCGGTGAGGTCGCCCTGCAGGCGCGCGCTCAGCTGCGACACTCAGACGTGCCGCGGACGACGGTTCTTCCGGCGTGCCGCGTTCTCCTTCCGCTTGCGACGCTCGCTCGGCTTCTCATAGTGACGATGCTTCCGCAGATCAGAGAGAATACCCGCCTTCTCGCACTTCTTCTTGAAGCGCCTGAGGGCGCGCTCGAAGTTCTCATCGTCGTGGATGATGACTTCCGACAAGTTCTGTATTCCCCCCTTCGTGGCGCGTGCACGCCGGTTAAGTGTGTCGCGTCATTTATGTTAGGCGGTGCGGGCAAACACTGTCAAGAACTCGCGAAGTTCGATCGGAATAGGGGCGAAAAGGGCGACATGCCAGGCAGGCGCCTCCCGGACCATGCACGTGAAGCAGTCGCGACGGGCGGTCCGACCGGTTCCCGCCAAACAGCGATCCCGACCTCCCGGCGCGGCCTGACTTCACCCGGGCGGCCAGTCCATCTTCCTCCCGCCGATCAGGTGCAGGTGCACGTGAAAGACGCTCTGGAGCGCGTCGCGGTTCGTGTTGATGACGGTGCGATAGCCCGACTCGGCTATACCCTCAGTCCGTGCGATCTGAGCCGCCATCAGCGCCAAACGCCCGATCGTGGCCGGATCCGCCGCCTCGTTCAGCGAGGCAATGTGCTCCCGTGGCACCACCAGTACATGGACGGGGGCCTGCGGATCGATGTCACGAAACGCCACCGAATGGTCGTCTTCAGCCACCTTTTGCGTCGGAATTTCTCCACGCACAATGCGGCAGAAGGGGCAGTCGTCAGCCACGGCTCTCCTCCTCTCGTGTCAGTGCTGAACGCGCGAGACCGATGCCCACGATAGCGGCGGTTTCGAAGCGCAGATTGGACGGGCTCAACGCCACCGGCGTGAAGCCGGCGTCGAGTATCGCAACACGCTCCGCACCCTCGATGCCGCCCTCCGGACCGACGGCGATCGTTACGGGGGCATCGAGCTCCGGCCAGCGAAAGTGCCCCCCGGCTCCATCCAGCAGCAAGCGCGGCCCGTCGGGCACGGCCGTCAGGACACGCTCGAGGGGTGCGTCGGGGTGGTGCACTGGAAGCCAGGCGCCGCCGGACTGGGTGAGTGCAGATATCATGCGTGCACGAACCTTCCCCTGAAACGTCACACCTTCGCCGCGAGGTGAAACGCTGCGTGAGCGACGCCACAGCACGGGACGCCAGCTCGATACGCCGAGCTCGGTTGCCTTCTCGGCGAGCAGCAGCATCCGCTCCCGGTCCGCTACGGGCAGAAGGAGATGCACTTCCGGCAGAGACTCCTTCGCCTCGATCGCGCTCACTTCCACCACCGCCGTTGTCCGAGCGACGCGCACGAGCACACCTTCCGCGCTGTGCCCGCGTCCATCCACCAAGCGTAAGCGGTCGCCGATCGCCAGTCGCCGCACGCGCACATGGCGCGCCTCGCTTTCTCCAAGGGCGACCCGCAGCTTGTCGCCGAGTAGCTCCTCGGCGAAGAAGGTTGCTAGCCCCTCGCGATCTCCGCTCCCCACCAATCGCCCTCCACGCTCTCGCGCACGAGTCGCCAGCCTTCCGCCCCGAGAGGCGTCATTAGTGCATCGCGGTCCGCAGCGAGCACGCCTCCTATCACCGCCCGCCCATTGGTGGCAAGTGCATCTCTCATCACGGGCGCCAGCTCCTCGATCACGCCCGGCAGGATGTTGGCAAGGATGACGCGAACCGGTGCCACCAGGGGAAGGAGAATCCTCGCATCGCCCTCGATGACCGTGACCTGGCCGGAGACGCCGTTGCGCCTGACGTTCTCTTCGGCGTTGCCGATAGAGTCGGGATCGATCTCGATCGCCGCCACCCACGCCGCGCCTAGTCTTGCCGCCGCAATCGACAGCACGGCGCTCCCGGCACCGAGATCAGCCACCCGGTCACCCGAGCACACCACTTCCTGCATGAGGAGGAGCATGAGGCGGGTGCTGGCATGGTCGCCGGTGCCGAACGCCGTCGCCGGGTCAATGACTATCAGGCGGGAGCGTTCATCGTCAGCTTCCACCAGCCAGGGCGGCGCAACCGTAAGCCTGCCGACACGCTGGACACCGACATTCGCGGTCCAACTCGTGTCCACGGCGATCTCGCCCACGTACGCGACGCGCACGTCGGCGCCGGGTACTTCGAGGCGGATGAGCTCCTGCAATTGCGAAAGGTCGGCGTCGCCGGTCAGGTACGTTATGACCGCCTCGCCGCGCTCCTGAACAGCCGACGCCCCGGCGGCGATCAGAATACCGGCGATCAGGTTACGCTCCGCCTGAGAGGACGCGGCCGCGGTGACGCTGGTCCAGCTCACACCTGGCGCGCCGCATCAGGCACCTAGCGCCTCCTTCATTCGCGACCAGAATCCCTTCGCGCGAGCCTCCGGCACTTCGCCCTGGAGCTCCGCGAGGCCGCGTACGGCGGCCTCCTGCTCCGGCGTGAGCGACTGCGGAGTCCACAGCTGAACACGCACGTGGAAGTCTCCGGTGCCCGTCGCGTTCACCCGCGGCAGTCCGCGCCCGCGAAGCTGAAAGACCTGTCCGCTCTGGGTGCCCGAGGGAACGCGAAGCGTGATCGGGGCAACGATGTGAGGCACCTCGATGTCGGCGCCGAGCACAAGCTGTGGATAGGTGACCAGCACCTCGGTGTACAAGTCGGCACCCTCACGCTCGAACCGGGGATTTTCCTCGACCTCGAAGACGACGATGATGTCGCCGCGCGAACCACCGCGTGGTCCAACGCTCCCCTTGCCGCGCAGAGTCATGTACTGCCCTGTGGCAACACCCGCCGGTATGTTGACCGGAACGCGGTGCTCGCGTCGCATGCGCCCGTCCCCCTTGCAGCGGCTGCACGGCGTCGCCACGGTGCGACCTTCACCAGCGCAGGTGGGACAGGGTGCAACACTAACGAACTGCCCGAAGAAACTGCGCTGCGCACGCCGCACCTCACCAGATCCATTGCACGTGGGGCATCGCTGCGGAATCGTTCCCGGTTCGGCGCCACTGCCCTCGCACCGGTCACAGGCGTCGAGGAGCTTCATGCTGATGGTCTTCTCGACGCTAGTCGCCACCTCGGCCAGTGTGAGGGGAATGGTGACCTTCACATCCACTCCTGGTCGCACACCTCCGCGGGTGCCGCGGCCGCCGAACATTTCTTCGAATCCGCCAAAGCCACCGAAGTCGCGCATGAAGATGCTGAGCGCCTCGGAGAGGTCCACGTGATGGAAACCGCCAAAGCCGCTGCTGCGAAGGCCGGCCTCGCCATAGCGGTCATAGGTCGCGCGCTTCTGCGAATCCCGAAGCACATCATACGCCTCGGTGATTTCCTTGAACCTCTCCTCAGCGTCCTTCGACCCGTTGTTACGGTCGGGGTGGTAGCGCATCGCCAGCTTGCGATACGCCTTTTTCACGTCGTCATCTGACGCGCCGCGTTCGATGCCGAGTGTCGCGTAGTAGTCCGCCATTCGTCGTATTCGATATGCCTGATGTGATGGACTCAGTCGAGCAGGTCGTTCACCAGACTCGAAGTGTGGGTCACCAGGGAGATGACCTTGTCATACGGCATTCGCGTAGGACCGATGACGCCGATGACGCCGTTCAGCGCACCCACCCGGTACTCAGCGGTCACGATGGTGAACTCGCTGAAACCGGGATCGGCGTTCTCCGCGCCAATAGTGACCGAGATGCCAGGTCTCGCTCCCTGTCCCCGTAGCAGCTCACCCAGCCGCTCAGGCCGATCCGTAAGCGCGAGCAGTCGGCGCAGCTTCTCTCCGCTTGCAAACTCCGGCTGCTCGGCCAGCATGGAGGTCTGCCCGAGGACGATTCCGTCGGCAGAGCCGTCGCCCTGTACCCCGAAAAGCTGGTCGCCTTCCTGAATGAAGATGTTGAGAAGCTCACCCGCCGCGCCCTCTGCCGTCGCGTCGCGCAGGCGCCCTGGAATCGTTCCGCGAATCTCACGAAGGGTGAGCCCCGCCAGTCGCTCATTGAGCACCACTGACACCTCGGCGAGCGCCTTCTCAGCGATTTCCCCAGGTACCTCGACGAAGATGCTTTGCGCTGAGCCCCCAGCGAGCCGCAACACCAGCAGAATCCGCTCGGACGAGAGGCGGATCAGCTCCAGCCGCTCGAGCCTGGCTTCCTCCAATCGGGGGCCCACAGCCACGCCGAGCTCCTGCGTCAGCACACCGAGCATCAGGGCCGCACGGCGCAGAATCGACTCGATAGCGCTGCCGCCTGTGGCCAGCTCCTCGATCATTCGCTCGCGAGCCTGCTCGTTGAGCGGGCGCATGTGCATGAGCGAATCCACGTAGACTCTGTACGCCAGGTCCGTTGGAACGCGGCCCGCGGACGTGTGGGGGTGGTAAAGGAACCCCTTGTCCTCCAGATCGCTCATCGTGTTCCGCACGGTAGCGGGCGACACCCCGAGCCCGAAGCGACGCGAAATCAGGCGGGAGCCGGCCGGCTCGGCCGTTTCCACGTACGCCCGGATGACTGCCTCCAGAACGCGCCGTTCGCGGTCAGTGAGCTGGGGATAGTTCATAAGTCTAAATATACAAACGACTTGCGGCCTGTGTCAAGTCCGACGCCAAGGCGTCCAGTCGCAGCCAGCCGCGCGGTGTAAGCCGGAGCCGTTCCTCCTCCAACACTGCCCACCCGGCAGTTATCCATGGCGCTACCCGCTCCAAAAGTGGTGCCGTCATGGTGTCGAGTTCCGTGAAGGGCGACCGCGAGTTGCCACCAAACTGGTCGATCACGATCCCTCTATCGGTCCGGAGACCGAGATATATGCTCTCTGCCTCGACGTTCTCCGCGCTCAAGATCTCCTCCCCCGCCTGGGCGCTCCTGCCATCGCCCAGCCGACGTACCCATTCGGCGTACGGGGCAACATTCCAGCACCGCATGCGCCCGTCGAAGGAGTGTGCCGAAGGTCCGGTTCCCAGGTAAGGTGCCCGCGACCAGTAACAGGAGTTGTGCCGCGACCGCGCACCCGGGAGCGCATAGTTCGAAACCTCATAGTGCTCGTATCCTGACGACGTGAGGACCTCATCGGCACGAAGAAACTCCCCCTCGAAGCGCTCCTCGGGCGCCTCGACCGTGCTGCCGCGCGACACCCATCGGGCCAGCGGCGTGGCTGGCTCCACGGTGAGTCCATAGAGCGAGAGGTGGTCGGGGCTAAGCGCCAGGGCGGCGTCAAGATCTCGTTCCCAGTCACGGCGCAACGCCTCAGGAAGGGCGAAGATCAGGTCCAGGGAGATCGACTGGATGCCAGCTTCCCGAAGCCGCTCCACAGCTATCGCATTCTGCCAACTCTTGTGCGTACGATGCATCCACACGAGCGCGCCGGAGTCGAACGATTGCGTGCCCAGCGAAACACGAGTCACCCCCGCATCACACCAGCCCTGAGCTGCGTCGGAAGTGACGTCGTCCGGATTGGCCTCCATCGTTACCTCAGCGCCATCAGCAAGGCGCACGAAGCGATTGACGAGGTCGAGGAGGCGCGAGATACCTGCCGATCCCAGCATCGACGGCGTACCTCCACCGAGGTACACCGTGTCCGCTTCGATCGGATCCGGCACTCTCATAGCAAGCTCCCGCTCAAGTGTCGTCAGGAACTCGTCCACGGGAACGTACCGCCGCACTGCAATCGCGAAATCACAGTAGGAGCACCGGCGGGCACAGAACGGCACGTGGGTGTAGAGGTGTCGGGCAGGCATCTCAGGGAAGGTACACCCTGGCGGGGTTGAGCGTGCCGATCCCACGCCCTACCTCCTCCTCACCTCTCCGGCCACGCCGAACGCGACCAATCCGGCAAGCTCGAGTGCGGACAGTGCCGTCAGACACTCGCGCTCCGTCAGACCAGCCAGTGCTGCCAGGCTGTCCGGATCGACATCGCCCGCGGCGAGTGCCTCCCATACCACCCGCTCAGTTGCCTGGGTAAGCACCGGTGCGGCTCGCACACCGGAAAGCCCGAACAACGACAACGCATCTGCGAGCTCCGCGATCACGATCGCGCCATCGCGAATGAGCATGTTGCTACCGGCGCTCGTCGGGGAGTCGATGGCGCCAGGTACGGCCGCCACCGTCCGTCCCAGCTCCAGCGCATGATTTGCTGTAATCAGAGCTCCGCTGCGAATGCCGGCTTCGATCACGATCGTCACCTGCGCCTGGGCCGCGATGAGCCGATTCCGCCGCGGGAAGGACCCGCCGTCTGCCCGCTCGCCGGGAAGTTCCTCTGAAAGAAGCAACCCCCGCGCTCCGATGTCATCCTGGAGCGCGCGGTGGCCGCGTGGGTATACGACGTCGATGCCGGTGCCAAGCACGGCGATGGTGCCGCCGCCCACCTCCAGAGCACAGCGGTGCGCCACGGCATCGATGCCCCGCGCCATTCCGCTGACCACCACCACACCGCGTTCTGCCAATCCGTTCGCCACCGCGCGAGTTACCCGTGCACCATAAGGGGTGGCTGCTCGGGTCCCGACGATGGCCGCGCAAGGACGGTTCAGCAGCTCGAGGTCGCCCAGGGCAAACAGCGCCGCGGGACAGCTGCTCAGATCGCGCATCCCGGCCGGAAATTCCTCGTCCTCGGGAAAGAGGACACGGGCGCCAAGCGCGCCTGCGCGGTCGAGTACCTCTGTGGCCGCCGAGGCTGCTGTCCTGCGTGCCGCCGGCGAGGCGGAGGCATCCAACGCGCGCTCAACGGTACCGAATCGTTCGACCAATTCGCGGCGCCGCACAGGTCCGATCCCGGGGATCAGGGAAAGCACCAGCGCGCTACGCCGCGCGGCATCGTCAGGGTTGCAGTGCGTCCTCGTTCCGCCGCTCATCCGCCTTCCTCAGGCGCAGAAGCTCCGTCCAGAGTGCACCAAGGAGCGCATCAAGCCCCTGCCGTGCTGCGGCGCTGATGGTGAAAACGCCGAAGGCCTGAGGCGCTTCAATGGGAGGCGGTTCCTCATCCCCCAACAAGTCCATCTTCGTGAACACGACGCAGTGCGGCTTGCCCGCGAGCTCTTCTGAGTAGCTCCGGAGCTCATGTCGAAGCGCATCGTATTCCGCCTGCCAATCCATGGCGTCGACCGGTATCAGAAATGCGAGAATCCGCGTCCGTTCGATATGCCGAAGGAATTGCAATCCCAGTCCGCGCCCTTCGTGTGCACCCTCGATGATTCCGGGTATGTCAGCGACGACGAAGGTGCGGTGGCCGGGCAGCGGGACGACGCCAAGGTTTGGCGACAGCGTGGTGAACGGGTAATCGGCAATCTTCGGGTGCGCCGCGGAGATCACCGACAGCAGGGTGGACTTTCCGGCATTCGGTTGTCCAACCAGCCCGACGTCGGCAATGAGCTTCAATTCCAGCTCGATGTTGCGACGTTCCCCTTCCTCGCCCGGCTGCCACTCGCGTGGCGCCTGATGCGTGGCGGTAGCGAAGAAGGCATTGCCCTTCCCACCGCGGCCGCCACGGGCGATCACCAGCTCCGCACCCTCGACCAGCACCTCGCCAATGACCTGGCCGCTGTCGGCATCGCGGATGACGGTGCCAGGTGGCACGGGAAGAACGATGTCATTACCGGAACGTCCGGTCTTGTTGGAACCCTGCCCGTGCTCGCCACGACTCGCCACCCAGCGGGTGCGATACGTATAGTCCAGGAGCGTCGCAAGATTTGCGTCGCCGCGAACGAACACGTTCCCGCCGTGGCCACCGTCGCCGCCATCCGGTCCCCCCATAGGGACTCGATATTCCCGCCGGAACGACGTGGCGCCCGATCCACCGGTGCCCGCCTCCACGCGTATCACCACACGGTCGATGAACGAGTTCACGACCGGCTCCGGACGCGCTCCCAGAGGCGCCTGCTGCGGTTCAGATCCTCTGCAGGCAGATACTCGCTGCAAAGCTCCAGTACCGCCTCGACGGCCTCCGGTGAGGCGCCGGCGTGCAGCGCCCCATAAAAGTGCGAGTGCAGCTGGCGATCCTGTCGGTGAACAGCACACGTGGCCACAATACACAGCTCGCGCCGCGCGAGATCGAGTCCGTGCCGGCCGAGCACCTTGCCGTAGCCCTCGGCGATCATCCACGCATCGAGCGCCGGGTGCAGCTCACGAATATTCCGCCGCAGTTTTTCGTACATTGAGCCGTAGACGATTTCACACGTCCGTTCGCCGCGCTCGATCCACTCCGCGATCCGGGTGCTGTCCTCTCCTTCATCTTCCTCGGTCGCCGCAAGCCCCGATGCGCGACGCCACTCTCGGACCGCGTTGAGCGCGCGCGGGAAGCCAACGAACAGATATGATTGCAGGAGCAGCTCCTCCAACCAGTCCACCGGCACGCCCGCCTCGAACGCCCTCACTGCTCCGGCGCGCAGCGCCATTTCATCCGCGACCGCGATCGCGATTGCGAACCGGATCAACTCGAGAGTGGCGCGATCGGGAAGTGGAATGATCTGCAGTTGCGGTTCGGTCTGCGGCATCAGAGGGTGGCGGGGCGTGGCAAAAGGAAGCGGCGCCAGATGCTCATTCTGCCGGCTCGACCTCGCCAACGATCTCGCCCCGCGTATTCTGCACCGGAGTCCTCAGAAATGACGCGAGCCGCGGTGGCAGAACCTCGGGAATGGCGCCGAGGTGCTGAAGCAGGCGGAGCACGGCAGGATGTTGTGCGCGACTGGCGCCGTCTTCCACCTTGATGGCGAAGCCGAGGCCAGCGTCGGATATGGTGACGCAGTGCACACCTTCGGCACCGACCTTGGAGATCACGCGTCCCCCCGTTTCTTCGATCAGTACGGTATCGAACCGATCGGTACCGCCAACGAGGAAGGGTCTCGACCGCATGGCTCCGAGGATGCGCGCCGGCACCTCCTCGCCGCGTGCCGCAGCGGCGCCAATCCTGGCGAAAGCCCGGGCCATGGCGTGCAGCGGCAACCCAAAGGCCACCACGCCGCAGCCATCCACGCTTTGCTCGAGGTCGTGCGGAGCGATACCCGTCCACCCGGCGACCGTCTCCAGCGCGCGCTGCTGCACAGGATGTACACTACACTGGTAGCCGAGCGCCGGCCATCCGGAGGCGCGCGCGAAAGCCAGCATCGCTGCATGCTTTCCGGAGCAGTTGTTGTGCAGCCGCGTGGGCCGTTCGGCGACGTCGCGAAGGATACGCGAGCCCCGTCGCGACAGCGGCTCGTGCGGACCGCAGGCAAGATCGCCCTCCTCCAGCGCCACCGATGCGAGCATGGCAGTCGCGACCTCTACGTGTTCGGGTTCTCCTCCATGGGATGCGCACGCGAGCGCGAGCTCATCATCCCCCCACCGCACCTCGTCAGCCTTGCCCGCCTCAATGAATGGGAGGAGCTGGAACGGCTTGGCGCACGAACGAAAGCATGTGAAGATCTCCGGATCACCTGAACCAGCGCACCATGTGCCGCGTTCGTCGGACACAACCGCGTGCACCCGGTGGCGAGACTCGGTGATCCCGCCGCGCGAAACCAGCACGTCCAGAACGTAGCGCTTCATGACGACACGGCTCTCTCCCGCACGGCAGACCCCGGCGGCACAGCCCACACGATTCCACTGAGCACAAGTACACCACCAATGACTGTGAGCATCGGCGGTACTTCGCGTATGCCGGGGAGAACGGCGCCCAGCAGCGTGGCACCGACGGGCTCCCCGAGCACGGTGAGGCTGACCACGTACGCCGGAAGATAACGCAACGCCCAGTTGAAGCCGGTATGTCCCAGCAGCATGGGGCCAATGGCCAGTCCCGCAAAGATGGCCAGCTCGCGCGGCGGTTGACCGAGCACAGGCACGCGGCCTACGAAAGCGATCAGAACCAGCGTCATGAGCGCGGCACCGTAAACCAGCGTCACGTACGGCCAGAGGTCCAGCTCCTGGCGCAGGCGCCGCCCCGCAAGGTAGTAGAGGGCGGCCGTAAGAGCACCGAGTAACGCGAGAGCGTTGCCGAGGGGAGCGCGGCCGCCTACCGCAGCCATTGCCGCTGGTGCTCCCGTGATCGCGATCACCACCACCCCGGCCATGGCGACGCCGATACCACTCCACTGCCGGGGCGTAGGCGCTTCCCTTAGCCAGAGCGCCGAAACCACGGCTACGATTAGCGGCTGGACGTTCACCAGGACCACGGAGGCGGCGATGCTGGTCAGCCCGATAGACGTATTCCATGCCCAGAAGTGCAGCGCCAGCATCACTCCCGCGAGAATCGTGAGCGTGAGGTCCTTCCGCCTGAGCCGTGCCCACTGGCGCCAGCCACGGGCGCGCGTCAGGAACGCGAGAATGACGGCAAGTGCAAGGCCGAGCCGCCAGATGGCGATCGCCACCGGGTGAGCTTCGCTCAGACGGATGAGCGGCGCCGCGACCGATATTCCCACCAGTGCGAGCAGGAGAATGACGGCCGGACGCTGCCACCCAACAGGCACGCTCAGAACACCCTGACCATGCCGCGCGTGTAACGACCGGGGTTGCGGCGCACGTCCTCGAGAATAGTGTTCAATCGCGTGAGCGTCTGGTTCAGCCGATCGAACATCTCCTGATCGGTGAGCAGACGCGCGGCAAAGCCATCACCCTGTGTCATGAGCCGGAGCACGGAGTCGGCATGGCTCGTCACCCCCACCATGCGGGTGTAGAGTGTGTCGTCGTGCAGGAGCCGGCCGAGCGTGCCCTGATGGGAGTTGACCTGGCGCAGCACGGTGTCCAGTGAGGCGGTCGCATCGGTTAGGCGGTCGTAGAGCGTCGGATCATCGAGCATTCGGCCAAACGTACCAGTGGGGTGCCGCATGCGCCCGATGAGGCTGTTGAGCTCGCTCAGCGTAGTGGACATCTGGTCGTAGATGGAGCGGTCCACCAGAAGCCGCCCTGCTGTGCCCTCGCCGCGGACCAGGCCGCCAGTGATCAGCTTCAGATCGCGCGTCAGGTCCACCAGATCTCCCACCGCGCCAGCCGCCTGCGTCAGCACCTCGTCGTAGTCCACCGTCTCGATCAGCTGGATCGTGTCGCCGGGCTGAAGAGCCGCAAAACGAGGGCTGCCCGGACTGATATCCACTACCCGGTCGCCGAGCAGGCCACGCGTCCGAAGGCGCACGCGAGAGTCCTCACGGATCTGCTCTCGCAGCGCTTCATCCACCTCGATCAGTACTCGAAGATTACGCACCGTGTCCACACTCGGTGGCATGAAGTCGATGCGACGAATCGTGCCGGCGAGCTGGCCTGCCAGCGTCACGCCGCCCCCCACTCGGACGCCGGCCGCGTCCGGCATGAACGTGACCAGCTCGTACCGTGAGCCGAACAGCTTGCTCGCTCGGCCAAGCTGCACGGTGGCGAGGATGAGGATAATCAGCCCCAGTAGCAGAAGGGCTCCGACGCGAAGTTGGTCCCAGGTAATGGCCGTGGATCGTTTCATGAAGTCACCATGGAATC
>CAZWSO010000005.1:0-46394 GCA_964636485.1 uncultured Gemmatimonadaceae bacterium | reverse complement strand
TACGAAGACGACGAATACTCGCCCGAAGAGTTCGAGCGGATGATGGAGCTGTACTCCGGTACGCTCGCATCCATAGACGAAGGAGAGATCGTCAAGAGCCGTGTGCTCGAGATCCGCGAGAACATGGTCGTCCTCGACATCGGCTTCAAGTCCGAGGGCACGGTACCGCTGGAGGAGTTCAAGGATACACCCGACCTGAAGCCCGGAGACGAGGTGGAGGTGCTCCTGGAGCACCTCGAGGATGCCGAGGGGTCGGTGGTGCTGTCCAAAAAGAAGGCGGACTTCATGCGGGTATGGGAGCGCATTCGGCTCGCCTATGAGAACGACCAGCCGGTGGATGGCACCCTCGTCAAGAAGATCAAGGGCGGCGTCGTTGTCGATCTCATGGGTGTGGATGCCTTCCTTCCGGGCTCACAGATCGCGCTCCGCCGTGTCCCGAACATCGACGAGCTGCTCGGCCAGAAATACGAGTTCAAGATCATCAAGCTCAACAAGCGCCGCCGCAACATTGTCGTCTCGCGCCGTGTGATACTGGAGACGGAGCGCGCCGGCAAGCGTGAGAAGCTGATGAAGGAGTTGCAGAAAGATCAGGTGCGGAAGGGCGTCGTCAAGAACATCACCGACTTCGGTGCGTTCATCGATCTTGGCGGGGTTGACGGGCTGCTGCACATCACCGACATGTCATGGGGGCGCATCTCGCATCCCTCGGAGCTGGTGCAGATTGGCGCTGAGCTCGAAGTCAAGATCCTCGACATCGATTGGGATCGGGAGCGGATCTCACTCGGTCTCAAGCAACTCCAGAGCTATCCCTGGAAGGATGTCGCCGAGAAGTACCCTGTCGGCACGCGTGTACAGGGGAAAGTGGTGTCGATCACCAATTACGGCGCGTTCATCGAGCTCGAGCCGGGTATCGAAGGGCTCGTGCACATCAGCGAGATGAGCTGGACACGCAACGTTCGACATCCCTCCAAGCTCGTGTCCATCGGCGAAGTGATCGAGGCCGTGGTACTGAAGGTGGATCCGAACGAGGAGAAGATCTCGCTTGGCATGAAGCAGACGGAGCAGGATCCGTGGATGGTGCTGCCGCTTCGGTATCCCGTCGGCACGCGTCTCAACGGCAAGGTTCGCAACCTAACCAGCTTCGGCGCCTTCGTTGAGATCGAGCAGGGAATCGATGGACTGATTCACATCTCCGACATGTCCTGGACGAAGCGAGTCCAGCATCCTTCGGAGGTGGTGAAGAAGGGGGACGCGGTGGATGTCGTCATCCTGAACATCGATGCCGAGCAGAAGCGTATCAGTCTCGGTCTCAAGCAGGCCACGGAAGATCCCTGGCTCAGCATCGGAGAGCGTTTCCCGGTTGGGACGGAGGTGCGGGGCCACGTCGTCCGGCTGATGGACAAGGGCGTTGTGGTGGATATCGGCGACGACATCGAGGGTTTTGTTCCGATCAGCCATCTGGGAACCACGCAGCACGTGGTGAGCCCGGCTGACATCGTCTACGAGGGGATGAATCTCGACATGCAGATCCTCGAGGTGGATCCCATTCACCGACGCATTGTGCTCACAGTGACCAACATTCCAGAAGAGCAGCCGCCACGGCCGGAAACCCCCTCAAAGGTCATCCCGATGGAGGAGGCCGAGGCAGAGCATTTCGGCGCGGCCGATATTTCAGCGGAGGCGCTGGCCGAGGCGGAGGAAGCCGAGGACGAGTGATTCCAGCGGTTCATTGCTGACAGCCGCGACGCACGGAACGTCCCTCGCCCTGTCCGGGCGGGGGACGTTCCCTTCGTCGGCTGGCCCTTTCTGCCGTCGACCAAAGGGATCACCCACTCCGGCGTCGGTGCCGCCATCACTCCAACCCGCCGGAGCTCCACCCCTGGCGACTGAGCGAGAGTGAGGGACATCTTCCCCTCACCAGTTTGTTCGGCCATTCGTCCACAGGGTCAGCGATTTTTTCCATTTTTGGGCGATGGCTCGATGTAGGCGGGTCTGCCAAAGCGCGACTGGACGCTTTTCCGCCCTGACGGACGAGCATCATGCCGTTGACACGCTCATGCGGAGGTTCGCAATGCGTCTGACAATGTTTTCCATCCTTCTCGGCCTGGTGATCCCGGCCGCTGACGCCGCGTCGCAGCAAACGCGCAGCGGCGTGCCGGTTCTGGCGGCTGAGCAACAGATCGCGGCCGCGATTCTTCCTCTTCCCAAAGAGTTCAGATCTACCGCCACCGTCCTTGGCTACACGGCGGCCGGTAAACTGACCACGCTGCGCGCTGGCGATGGCCCGTTCATCTGTCTGGCGAATGCGCCCGGCGGCGAGCGGTTTCATGTCGCCTGTTATCACAACGCCCTGGAGCCATTCATGGCGCGAGGTCGTGAGCTCCGAGCAGCTGGCGTCGCCGACTCGCTGGTGGACAGCGTCCGTAACGCTGATATCGAGTCCGGCCGACTCCAGCTGCCCAGCCATCCGGCGGCACTGTACTCGCTAACCGGACCGCCAGGGAGCTACGATCCAACAACTGGATCGGTGACAGGCGCGCGCCCGCTGTTCGTGATCTACGTGCCCGGCGCCACGCCGGAGTCGACGGGGCTGTCGGCCACGCCAGCCGAAGGTACACCCTGGATCATGAATCCTGGCACGCCAAAGGCGCATATCATGTTCATCCCGAGGATGTAGTCGCGAGCGGTGAGAAGCGTGCGCACCGATATCCCGGCGAGAGCGTGGCGAGAACCTCGATGACGAGTCTGCTGCCAAACGATGTGATCCCCAGCGGCGCGAACGATGCCGCAGCGGCTGCTGTACGCCGCGCCCGCGAGGCGCAGAGTCGCTGGTGCGCGGTGCCCCTGCGCGCGCGCACCGCGCGAATGCGCCTGCTGCGCCGTGCGCTCATCGATCGAATGGACGACATCGTCGAAACCGTCCACGAGGAGATCGGCAAGCCGCGCACCGAGTGCGTGGTACATGAGGTGACGCTGATCGCCGCACTGCTCCGCTTCCTCGAAGGCGAGGGGGAGCGGACGCTCGCCAGGAAGCGCGTCTCGACCTGGCCGCTCGTATACAAGACCGGGGAGAAGTGGTACGAGCCCTTCGGCGTCATCGGCATCATTACGCCCGCCAACTTTCCCTTCCTTCTGACCGCACTCCCGACGGTCTCGGCGCTGATGGCTGGCAACGCCGTGGTGCTCAAACCCTCCGAGCGAGCGCCGCGGAGCGCCCGGCTGCTTGCGTCACTCGTGCGGGAGGCCATACCCGAGCACCACGATCTCTTGATGGTGCTTGAAGGTGCCGCGGCAGAGGGAGAGTCGCTCGTCAGAGCGGGAGTGGACAAGCTCGTCTTCATCGGCGGCATTGACGCCGGACGTCACGTGGCCGTGCTGGCGGCTGAACATCTCACGCCTCTGGTCCTCGAGCTGGGCGCGAACGATGTGGCGGTCGTCCGCGATGATGCCGACCTGGAGCGCGCCGCTGCCGGCATCGTCTGGGCGGCAACGGCCAACAGCGGCCAGATATGCATGTCCATTCGGCGCGCGTTAGTGCACGCATCGGTGTACGAACGGTTTCTTCAACTGGCCGCCGCGGAGATGGAACGCATTCGGTCACCACAGGAAATCGGCGCGTTGCTCGCGGGCGGGCGGCTGCAGTCAATCGAGGAGCTAGTGGCAGACGCGCGGCGGTGCGGGGCGCGTGTCCTGATCGGCGGCTCCCCGATCGGCCAGGTGCCACCCACCTTTCCGCCGACACTCATCGCGGATGCGCATGAGGAGTGCGCCTTGCATCGCCGCGAGATCTTTGGTCCCGTGCTGGCGGTTACGTCAGTTTTGGACGACGCGGACGCGCTGCGGGTCGCGCGGCTCAGTCCTTATGGGCTCAATGCCAGCATCTGGTCGGGTGATGCCGCGCGGGCTCGGATGCTGGCGGAGAAGCTGCACTGCGGGGCCGTGGTCATCAACGATGTCATGACGAACATGGGACTGCCGCTTCCCTACGGCGGTACGGGACAAAGCGGCTATGGGCGTCTGCTCGGCACGGACGGGCTGTTGGAGTTCGTGCGGGCCAAGTCAGTGGTGGGTTCCAGGCTGACGCTGAGACGCGAGCCGTACTGGTACCCCTATTCCGCGTCGCGCTACCGGCGGCTGCACCGACTCGTGCGAGCGACGTTTGCGGACGGGCTGGGGAAGCGCATACGAGCCATCGTCGGCCGCTAGATACCACCGAGCCCGTCAGCTAGCTTATCGCGGCCATGACCATGCGAGACAAACTCGATCTGCTGGCGCGCCGCCGCGCCGAAGCCGAGCTTGGCGGTGGAGCTGCCCGGCTCGAAGCCCAGCACGCCAAGGGCAAGCTGTCCGCGCGGGAGCGTCTCGACGCGCTCCTGGACGAGGATTCCTTCGTTGAGCTCGACCGGTTCGTCACGCACCGATCGAGCGACTTCGGTACCTCCACTCAGCTTTTCTACGGCGATGGCGTCGTGACCGGCTACGGCCGGGTGGAGGGAAGGATCGTGTACGTCTTCTCGCAGGACTTCACGATTTTTGGCGGTTCGTTGTCGGAGGCTCATGCTGAGAAGATCTGCAAGGTGATGGATCTGGCGGTGCGCAATGGTGCGCCGGTGATCGGCCTCAACGATTCGGGGGGTGCGCGCATTCAGGAGGGAGTAGTCTCGCTGGGCGGTTATGCCGACATTTTCTTGCGCAACACTCTCGCTTCGGGTGTCGTACCGCAAATCTCGGCAATCCTCGGCCCATGTGCGGGTGGCGCGGTCTACTCTCCGGCGATCACCGACTTCATATACATGGTGCGCGGCACGTCCTACATGTTCGTTACCGGGCCCAACGTGGTGAAGACGGTTACGCACGAGGACGTCACGATGGAGCAGCTCGGCGGCGCCGATACCCACGCCGGCACATCAGGCGTGGCGCACTTCACGTACGACTCGGAGCTCACCTGCCTGGATGCGATCCGTCGGCTGTTTCGATACATCCCATCCAACAACCTCGACAGCCCGCCCTCGGGAAGTGGCACCGATCCTCGCGACAGGCGCGATGAGGCATTACTCGACATCGTGCCGGACAACCCCAACAAGCCGTACGACATGCGCGAGATCGTGCGGCGAGTGGTAGATGATGGCGAGTTCTACGAGGTGCAGCCCGACTATGCCGCGAACATCCTTTGCGGCTTCGCTCACCTCGGCGGCCACAGCGTCGGCCTCGTAGCAAACCAGCCCGCCGTGCTGGCGGGTGTGCTCGACATCGCCTCATCCATCAAGGCTGCGCGCTTCATCCGGTTCTGCGATGCGTTCAACATCCCCCTCGTTACCTTCGAGGATGTACCGGGTTTCCTGCCCGGGGTGGGGCAGGAACACGGCGGGATCATCAAGCACGGGGCCAAGCTGCTGTATGCGTACTGTGAGGCAACCGTGCCGAAGCTCACCGTCATCACCCGCAAGGCCTACGGGGGCGCTTACGACGTAATGAGCA
Organism: uncultured Gemmatimonadaceae bacterium; assembly: GCA_964636485.1. GTDB lineage: Bacteria > Gemmatimonadota > Gemmatimonadetes > Gemmatimonadales > Gemmatimonadaceae > CAYXRS01. The sequence continues at coordinate 40,916 of CAZWSO010000005.1, read as the reverse complement.
GCAAACATATTCGCGGCGACTTCAACGTCGCCTGGCCCACCGCCGAGATCGCGGTAATGGGGCCGAAGGGCGCCGTTGAAATCCTCTTTCGGAGAGAGATCGCCGCGTCGGCTGATAGCGAGGCCGCCACGGAACGCAAGATCGCCGAGTACCGGGAGAAGCTCGCCCATCCATACATCGCAGCGTCCCGCGGCTATCTCGACGACATCATCGATCCGCGCGATACCCGCCCGATTCTCATCGACGCGCTCACGACGCTCCAGGGCAAGCGCGACCGGAATCCGCCGAAGAAGCATGGGAACATACCACTCTGATGCCAGGAGCCCGGGGCCAGGCGCGAGGCGACAGTTACGTTCCGCAGTTCGCGCTTGCGGTGCCGGCGTGACGGTGTCGGAATGGAGATGGGCTCCTGAACTTCCGACACCAAAATCCAGCCCGCCGCCGCTCGACCCCTGGCGTCCGGCCTGCGTCACCTGATGTTTTCCAAGGTCCTGATTGCCAACCGCGGCGAGATCGCTTTGCGCGTCGAGCGCGCCTGCCGCGAGCTCGGTGCGCGGACCGTCGCGGTCTACAGCGACGCTGACGCCGGTGCGCCGCACGTGCGTGAAGCGGACGAAGCGATACGCATTGGCCCGCCGCCATCGTCGCAGAGCTACCTGCTCGGCGAGAGGCTGATCGACATCGCGAAACGCACAGGGGCCGAGGCGATCCACCCAGGCTACGGCTTCCTTGCCGAGCGGGAGTGGTTCGCCCGCGCGGTGCGCGACGCCGGCCTGGTATTCGTGGGGCCCCCTCCGGAGGCCATCGCTGCCATGGGGAGCAAGACCGAAGCGCGGAAGCTGGCGGTTGAGGCGGGCGTTCCCGTAGTGCCTGGCACGATGGAGGCCGTTAGTGACGCCAGACATGCGGCGAGCATCGCCGAGGAGGTCGGATTTCCCGTGCTGCTGAAGGCCCAGGCCGGAGGAGGAGGGAAGGGAATGCGGCTCGTGCGGGAGGCAGCGGAGATCCCGACGGCGTTCGAGTCAGCGGCCCGCGAGGCGAAGAACGCATTCGGGGATGGTGCCATCTACATCGAGAAGTACATCCTCGGGCCGCGGCATGTGGAGATTCAGGTTCTTGGCGACGCCCACGGCAACATGCTGCACCTCGGCGAGCGCGAGTGCTCGATCCAGCGACGGCACCAGAAGATGATCGAGGAGGCGCCCAGTATTGCGGTTTCACCGGAGTTGCGCCGCGCGATGGGCGAAACCGCCGTACGGGCGGCGCGCGCTGCCCGATATGTCAATGCTGGCACCTGCGAATTCCTCCTGGATGGCGAGGGCTGCTTCTTCTTCCTGGAGATGAACACACGCTTACAGGTGGAGCACCCCGTAACCGAGATGGTGACGGGTATCGATCTTGTGCAATGGCAACTGCGCATAGCCGCGGGAGAGCGACTCCCCTACCGTCAGGAGGAGATCGAACCGCGTGGCTGGGCGATCGAGTGTCGCATCACCAGCGAGGATCCCTACCAGAACTTCCTCCCCTCTACAGGGCGCATCAGCTACCTGCGCCTGCCCGGCGGACCGGGTGTGCGATGGGACGGTGGCATTGGAATCGGTACGGAGGTAGGGCTTCACTACGATCCTATGCTCGCGAAGTTGATAGTGTGGGCACAGAATCGTGAGGAGGCGATCACGCGCATGCATCGGGCTCTCCTCGAGCTCACTGTGGAAGGGGTGGAGATCTCACGCGACTTCCACCTTCGCGTGATGGAGGACGAGGAGTTCGGCCGGGGCGACATCAGCATCCAGTGGCTGGAGCGCCGGTTGGACTCGCTTACTTCCGTGCCCCCGCCCCCCGAAGGGTTGAGGGCGGCGGCGATCATCGGGGCTCTCCTAGCGGAACGGGACAGGGTGCGGCGGCGTGTTGCGAACAGTAACACCGCTCACGGTTATGATCGGACGACGCGCTGGTTGGAAGCCGCGCGGCGCGAAGGGCTGCGTGCATGAGCGACGTCGCGGAACTCACCATAGATACCATCGCCGCCGGTGGCGACGGCGTGGGCCGCAGCGAGGGCCTGGTGGTCTTCGTCCCTCGCACCGCGCCCGGTGACCGAGCTAGTGTGCGCTATGCTCCACACACCAGCGGCCGCTTCGCGCGTGGCAAACTAATATCGCTTACCATTCCCGCGCCATCCCGAGCCGAACCGCCGTGCTTTCACTACACCGGCGACCGGTGTGGCGGCTGCCAGCTTCAGCATCTCACCTATGAGGCGCAGCTCGACGCGAAGACTCGCATCGTCGCTGACGCGCTGGAACGCATCGGCCGACGAACGGTGACCGTGCCTCGCACGATCGCCAGCCCGCGTTCGTGGCGCTACCGACATAAACTCACGCTCGCCATGCGTCGCCACGGCGGCGCGTGGCTGGCCGGTCTGCACCCATTCGACGCGCCAGGCCGGATCTTCGCGCTGGCCGACTGTCCGATCACCGATGCGCGGGTGATGAGCATCTGGCGCGAGATCCTCGCCGCCGGCGAACTGCTGCCCAGAGGACCCGAGCTTCGCGGTGCGGTCCGAGTGGGAGCTGAGAGCTCGGGTGACGGCGCCACCTTCGTGCTGGAGGGAGGACGAGCGTGGCGGGAAAGCCACCGCTTCTTCTCGAGCGTGGAGCGGTTGACGGAACTCTGGTGGACGCCAGCGGGGCGCGAACGACGGATGCTGCACAGCCGCGGCGCCGATAGGCCGCCAGGTGCCGCGTTCGCGCAGGTGAACAGCGAGGTGGCCGCGCTAATCCGACGACGGGTTCTGGAGGAGGCGTTGGGTCGAGCACCCAAGTCCGTGATCGACGCCTACGCCGGCACGGGCGAGATGGCGATCACGCTCGCCGCTGCCGGTGCGCGCGTGACCGCCATCGAGCTCGACCCGGCTGCTGCTGCCTGGTGCGCCATGCGACTCACCGAGCCATCGCGCGCGGTGCAGGCGCGCGTTGAACATGCGCTCGCCGAGGCACTGCCCGCCGATCTCGTCCTACTCAATCCGCCGCGCACAGGCGTGGCGGAGCCGGTCACGACGGCGCTCGCTGCCGCGCCACCCAAGGCGATCATCTACGTGAGCTGCAACCCGGCAACGCTGGCGCGCGATCTGGTCCGTCTGCCGCAATTCCAGATCCGGTCTGTGCAGCCGTTCGACATGTTTCCGCAGACGGCGCACGTTGAAACGGTCTGCGTTCTGGAGAGGAAGAAAGCGACATGAGATACGTTGTCACGGTGGATGGGGAGCGCGTCGAGGTCAACGTCGGTCCCGACGGTCTCCGGTACGGAGACGAGAGTGATCGTATCGACGCGACCGTGCAGGATGTCGAGGGGACTCCCATCCGGATGGTCAGTATTGGCGACTCGGTGCATCGTGTCGTCGTGCGTCGGGGAGCCACGCGCGGAGCATACACACTGTGGATTGGCGGATTCCGGTATGAGGTCGAGGCATTGGATGAGCGTACGCGCACCATTCGCGACATGACCGGCGCGGGAGCGGGTCCTGCCGGACCCATGCCGATCGTTGCACCGATGCCGGGTTTGATCGTTCGGATTGCTGTAGCTCCCGGCGACGAGATCAAGATCGGCGATGGCGTCGTCGTAATAGAAGCAATGAAGATGGAGAACGAGCTCCGCGCCGCAGGGCAAGGACGGGTTAAAGCAGTGCTAGTCTCGGCTGGACAGGCCGTCGAGAAGGGGGCGGTACTGGTGGAGATGGAATAGTGTCTATGGCGCCCCAGCGTCCTCCGGGATCGCTCGACCCGACGCCAGTTCCCCGGCAAGTCCTGAAAGCGACCACCGTCCGGTGCCCCCCCGGAGTGGAAGCGCCATGCCCAGGTTGTTGTCTACCATTCGCGGGTTGAATGCCACTACAACGTTCTCTCCTTCGATCCGCCACTCCAGGCGCCGATCCGGGTCGGTTGCCTGCTCGAAGACAGGCGGGATCTCGCCAGCCCAGGAGCCACTCCCACTTTGATCGACGCACCGGCCAATCCCAGTCTCGGTAGTCAGCGTCAACACCAGATCGGCGCTGCGCCCGAGGATCTGTTGGAGCGATGGGCTGGCGTGAGGCACTACCGAGTCCACGACGATGGTCACCTGTTTCGCGACACCGCGGCCATCGCAGAGGGCCGTGAGTTGCCTCGCCATCCGTGTGGCGCAGCTGGCCGCGAGCAGGGTGGCGACCAGCAAGACGTGGAGGTGGATCTCGCGCGGCCACTGTCGGCCAGGCACTCGACACCCGCCGGCGCTGTTTGCCAATGCTTGCCGAGGTTCCGTTGACAACGGCTAACTCCTTACGTAGCTTACAGGTCTGTCAAAAATAGGCCGAGTCTCGCTGCCATCGCGCGCCCGGGTCAGGAAGCGCAGGCAGACCATCACGGTGGGAACCAGTCACGTCATGAAAACCTACACAGCGACGCCGAAGGACATCGAGCACCGGTGGTACATCGTCGATGCCGAAGGGATGATCCTCGGCCGCTTGGCAACGGAAGTAGCGAAGATCATTCGCGGCAAGCACAAGCCGACGTTCACACCACATATGGACACCGGCGACAACGTCATCGTCATCAATGCGGCGAAGGTCCGGGTTACCGGCCGGAAGGCGGAGCAGAAGCAATACTTCCGTCACACGGGGTACATGGGTCATGCGCGATTCACGCCGTTCCAGACCATGATCGAGAAGCACCCCGAGCGGGTGATTGAAAAGGCCGTCCATGGCATGCTACCCAAGAGCACTCTCGGGCGGCAAGAGCTGCGCCGGAAGCTTCGCGTGTACGCCGGTTCGGAGCATCCGCATTCCGCGCAGCAGCCAACCGAACTCAACTTCAAGACGAGCGAGACGACGTAATGGCCGAGGGGGTCATCCATACGATCGGCCGGCGCAAGGAGAGCGTCTGCCGACTTTATCTCCGACCTGGCTCGGGGAAGTGGGACGTCAACGGGCGCACCCTGGGAGACTACTTCCCGCGTCCATCGTTAGTGACGTCAATCCAGCAGCCTTTTGCGGCGACCGACACGCTCGGCCGTTTCGACGTGACGGCCAAGCTGTCTGGCGGCGGGATGAGCGGGCAGGCCGGCGCGCTCCGTCTGGCTGTCGCACGTGCGCTGGTCAGATCGGACGAAGAGCACAAGCGGAAGCTGCGCGATCTGGAGTTGCTGACACGTGACGCCCGCGCCGTAGAGCGTAAGAAGCCCGGACGCCCCAAGGCGCGAAAGCGTTTCCAGTTCTCGAAGCGGTAGTACAGCGGAGTTCGGATTCGGCTTCGGGAGCCCCTGTTTCCGTGCCCGGTTCGAGCCCAAATCAAACAGCTCGAGTTTAGCCTCTCGGTGGCTGGTGTTCCGAAGCCGGTCCCCGATGTTCGAACCCGAGTTTTCACACGCTCCCCGAGCCACCGTGGGTGCCGGTTCGCCGGTCGCAGGTTGGCGTTGACGGGAACGGACGCACAAAACCCGAATCGGTACACACGACGCAATGACGCACCCTCATCTCGAGCAGCTCCTCGAAGCGGGCGTTCACTTCGGCCACCAGACGCGGCGATGGAACCCCAAGATGCGCCGGTATATTTTCGCCGAGCGCAACGGCATTCACATCATCGACCTTCAGAAGACCCTGCGACAGCTAGAGCTGGCGCAGCAGCTGGTCCGCGAAGTCGTGATGCGTGGTGACAACGTTCTCTTTGTCTGCACCAAGCGGCAGCTCAAGGCGATCGTGCTGGAGGAGGCACAGCGCTGCGGCGCCCTCTACGTAACTGAGCGCTGGCTCGGCGGCATGATGACCAACTTCCAGACGGTCAAGAAGCAGATCCGCCGCCTCAAGGAGCTCGAGGCGGGCAGCGAGGCGGGAGGCGAGTTCGAGAACTATACGAAGAAGGAGCAGCTCATGATGACCCGCGAGCGCGACAAGCTCGCAAGGTATCTCGCGGGAATCAAGACAATGACTCGCGTGCCCGGTCTCATGTTCGTCATCGACTCCAAGAAAGAACGCATTGCCGTCAACGAGGCCAACAAGCTCGGGATTCCGATCGTGGCGATAGTCGACACGAACGCCGACCCGGATCTCATTACCGTGCCGATCGCCGGTAACGACGATGCGATCCGGTCGGTGGAGCTGATCACCAAGGCGATCGGTGATACGATCGCCGAGGCACGACTTGCCGCTCCCCAGCGAACAGAGGAGGAGGAAAGCGAAGGCCCGACGACCTACAGTTCCGAACGGGGTGCCGAGCCCGCCGACGAGGGCGAGCGACGACGACGCCGGCGCCCACGACGCCGGCGAGCCAAGCCGGAAGCGATTGCGGCGCGACTGCGAAGCGGCGAGGCCGTACCGGCCGGTGAAGGTGGCGAGGGCGGTGAAGGTGGCCAGGGCAGTGAAGGTGGCGAGGGCGGCGAGGGTGGTGAGGCCGCCGGAACGCCCGAAGCAGTCGCCGAATGACCGCGCGGTAGTGCGCGGCGGCGTCAGGAAGTAGAATCAGAACGCCGCCGGCCGTCCCGCCGGCGGCGTTCTCGTGAAAATCGGCAGGGCTGTGGCGCAGGGATCGCCGCATCGGTGCGGCACCGATCGTGCCCCCCTCGAAACCTTGAAGATTCATGCACGCTGCGGCGTGCGAGGACTGGTTATGGCTGCGACGACGTTTACCGCGAAGGACGTTCAGGAGCTGCGCCAGCGAACCGGCGCCGGCATGATGGATTGCAAGCGGGCGCTTGAAGAAACGGCGGGGGACATGGACAAGGCCAGCGAGCTCCTGCGCGCGAAAGGTGCGGCGAAGGCAGAGAAGCGCGCCGCCAGGGTTGCGACCGAAGGCCTGGTGCACAGCTACATACACCACAACGGCAAGGTCGGTGTGCTCGTGGAGGTGAACTGCGAGACCGATTTCGTGGCGCGCAACGAAGATTTCCGTACTCTCGCGCGCGAGCTCGCGCTCCACATCGCCAGTGCAGCACCCTTGGCGGTAGACAAGGATGGTGTGCCGGCGGAAACGATCGAGCGAGAGCGCCGCATCTTCGAGCAGCAGGTGCGCCAGAGCGGCAAGCCGGACCACCTCATTGAGAAGATCGTCGACGGCAAGGTCGAAGCGTACTACAAGGAGGTAGCACTGCTGGCGCAGCCGTGGATCCGGGAGCCGAAGAAGACCATCGGTGATCTGGTGAAGGAGGCGTCAGCCAAGATGGGCGAGAACATCGTCGTGCGTCGCTTCGCCCGATTCCAGATCGGCGTGGAATGAGCGGAACCGCCGAGGCGCTCCGTTACCCGCGCGTCCTGCTCAAGATCTCCGGCGAGGCGCTCGCCGGAGAACAGGGTTCGGGGTTCGACTTCGACGCCATCGACCGGTTCGCGGGCGAAGTCGAAGAGGTCGTGTCCCTGGGCGTGTCGCTCGGCCTGGTGATCGGCGGCGGTAACATCGTGCGTGGCTCACAGTTTGCCAAGCGCGGCATGGAGCGCGTCGGGGCGGACTACATGGGCATGCTCGGCACCGTGATCAACGCTCTCGCCATGCAGGACGTCCTCGAGCGGCGCGGCGTGGATACGCGTGTCATGACGGCCATCCGGATGGAGGAAATTGCCGAGCCGTACATTCGGCGTCGCGCCCTGCGTCATTTCGAAAAGGGGCGCACGGTCATCTTTGCCGCCGGTACGGGGAACCCGTACTTTTCGACCGACACGGCGGCGGCATTGCGCGCCATTCAGATGAAGGCAGACGTCATCATCAAGGCAACGAAGGTCGATGGCGTCTATACCTCGGATCCCAAGGAGGATCCGCAGGCGCGACGGTATGAGGAGATCAGCTACCGCGACGTGATGCTCGAGGAGCTCGGAGTGATGGACCAGACCGCGATTGCGCTCTGCCGGGAGAACCAGCTCCCGGTGATCGTGCTCAACATCCAACGCAGAGGCGCGGTCGTCGCGGCCATCCGCGGCGAACGCGTCGGCACCCTCGTTCAATGACCGACATCCCGCAGATCCTGAAGGAAGCGCGGCAGGCGATGGACAAGGCCGTGGACAGCTCGCGTCGCGAGTTCGGTTCCATCCGCAGCGGCAAGGCCTCGGTCTCGCTCCTCGATACCGTGCGCGTCGACGCCTATGGCCAGACAATGTCGCTGACCCAGGTGGCGACGGTCTCCGCGCCGGAGCCGCGTATGCTCACTGTTACCCCCTGGGACAAAGGCTTGGCGAACGCGATCGAGAAAGCCATTCGCGATTCCGACCTGGGGCTCAACCCCGCCTCCCACGGACAGCTGATCCGGGTTCCCATTCCAGCGCTCAATGAGGAACGCCGGCGTGAGTTGGTAAAAGTGGTCCACAAGCTCGCCGAGGAGGGCAGGATCGCTATCCGCCACGCCCGCACCGACGCGCGCGAACGCCTCAAGAAGGTCGAACACGTGTCCGATGACGCCAAGAAGCACGCCGAGAAGGATATTCAGAAGATCCACGACGATCACATGCAGAAGCTCGAGGAAGCAGTGAAGGGGAAGGAAGCGGAGATCATGGAGGTGTGACGGGTGGCTTCGATGGTCTTCCGTCGGCTCTTGGCAGTCACCGCTGACCGGTCGACGTCGAGTCCCGACGCCTGACACCCACACCTGGCACTCTGAATGTCGTCCAACGACCTCCCCCTCCTCTCCCAGGTCCGCCTCCACGGACATATCCCCCGGCATGTCGCCATCATCATGGACGGCAATGGGCGGTGGGCGCGCGAGCGCCATCTCCCTCGGCCAATGGGCCACCGGTCCGGCATGAACGCGGTACGCGAGGCAGTCGAGGGTGCGGCCGAGCTGGGGGTCGAGCACCTCTCCCTCTTTGCATTTTCGCAGGAGAACTGGAAGCGACCGGTCGCCGAGATACAAGCGCTCATGTCCCTGCTGGAGGAGTACATCGAGCGAGAGGCGGATGAGCTCGCGGCCCAGGGTGTGCGCGTTCGCGTCCACGGGGACCTCTCCCGCCTGCGACCAGCCGCCGCCGATGCGACGAACGCGATCGTCGCACGAACCGCAACCAATGACCGGCTAACGCTCCACCTCTTCGTATCGTACAGCGGGCGCGCGGAACTGGTGCGGGCGGCACGATCACTTGCCGCCGATGCAGCGGCCGGGCGCCTCGATCCCGAGCGGATAGACGAACAGCTCTTTCAGGCACAGCTCTACACGTCAGACTGCCCCGACCCCGATCTGCTGATCCGCACGTCGGGAGAGTACCGGATCTCCAACTTCCTTCTCTGGCAACTCGCGTACACCGAGCTCTTCATATCGCGCGTTCTGTGGCCCGATTTCTCGCGCAATGATCTGTTCGAGGCCGTGCTGAGCTACCAGAATAGGGAGCGGCGCTTCGGTCGCGTCACCGCCTAGATGGCCATGTCCAATCTGGGCGCGCGCGTCCTCTTGGGACTGGCCGCCCTCCCGGTCGTCTTCGCCGTAGTCTGGATCGGCGACTGGGCGCTTGCCGCTTTCCTCGCCGTCGTCGCGGCAATCGCCGGATGGGAATTCTTCCGCATCGCAGAGACAGCGGGCTATCGCCCCATGGCAACCCTGGGCACGGTGATGGCGGGTTGTATCCCTTTAATCGTTCACGCGCGCTATCTGGGCCTCGTCCGTCCCAACCTCGCCTGGCTGGCGGTTTCGCTTGTGGCGATCTTCGGCATCGTGGTGTGGGTACGTTCCCCTGACGCCGGACGCCCGCTCGGCGCCGCCGCGGTCACTCTCATCGGTGCCGCATACACCGGCGGGCTGTTCAGCTTTGCCTACGCCATCCGCTATCACCCGTACGCTGTGGGAACCGCCGCCGGAGCGACGCTCCTCTTTCTTCCGATCGTCCTCGTGTGGGCCACCGACACCGGCGGTTACTTTGTGGGCCGGGCGATCGGCCGGCGTAAGCTCCACCCGGGGGTCAGCCCCGGCAAGACGGTGGAGGGCGCGATTGGCGCCGTGCTGGTGACCTTGCTCGTCTGCTGGATCTTCGTGCGGTTCGTGCTCGCCCCTCAGGCCCAGCTCGCGCTCACACCGGTCGGCATGCTGCTGTTTGCGGTGGCGCTGAGCGTGGCCGTGCAGGTGGGCGACCTGTCCGAATCGCTGCTGAAGCGCGAGGCAGGCGTAAAGGACAGCTCGCGCATCCTTCCGGGGCATGGAGGAATGCTCGACCGAATTGACGGAATGGTGTTCGCGCTGCCGATCGCACATCTCCTGCTCGGGCTTTTGCTCATCCCCGCGCCGAGATGACTGCTCCCAGGAAGGGCGTAGCGGTGCTGGGCTCCACAGGCTCGATAGGCACGACGGCGCTTCGCGTGCTGGCGCGCCACCCAGAGAGGTTTTGCGTCACGGCGCTCACCGCGTTCTCAAACTCCGCGCTTCTCGCCGAGCAGGCCTCTCAACTGGCGCCCGCATTCGTGGGGCTGGTAGAGAACGGCGGAGAGCCGCCGGTCGAGGGCTGGATGCTCGGACCGGAGTGCCTCGTTGCGGCGTGCACGCGCGACGATGTCTCTGTGGTGCTGAATGCCGTCGTTGGCGCCGCCGGCCTCGACGCTACGCTCGCAGCCGTCGGTGCAGGAAAGCGCGTAGCGCTGGCAAACAAGGAGTCGCTCGTCGTGGCAGGCGCGCTGGTGCGTGAAGCCTGTATGCGCGGAGGAGGAGAGATCGTCCCCGTGGATTCCGAGCATAGCGCGATCCTTCAATGTCTGGCCGGTCGGCCCGCATCGGATATCCGGCGCCTGATCCTGACTGCTTCAGGCGGCCCCTTTCGCGGCTGGCCCCGGGAGCGCATCGACCGCGCTACCGTTGCCGACGCCCTGCAGCATCCAACCTGGAACATGGGACGCAAAATCACCGTGGACAGTGCCACGCTGGCGAACAAGGCGCTCGAGGTTATAGAGGCGCATTGGCTGTTCGGCATCCCATTCGATCGGATTGAGGTGGTTGTCCATCCGCAGAGCGTCGTACATTCCTTCGTGGAACTGGTGGATGGGAGCGTTCTTGCCCAACTCGGTGTACCGAGTATGGAGCTGCCCGTCCTGTACGCGCTAACGCACCCCGAGCGGCTGCACGACACCGGGGCCCCGCCCTTCGACGCGATCGAGCTGTCGCCGCTCACATTCGAGCGGGTGCGCCACGAGGATTTCCCGGCGCTGCGGCTCGGAATCGAGGCTGGCCGGCGCGGCGGTGCCGCGCCGGCGGTGTTCAATGCGGCCAACGAAGCGGCGGTAGCGCTCTTTCTGGACGGGCGCATCAGTTTCGACGAGATCGCTGAGGCGATCTCGTCCGCACTCGGGCGGCACGCGGAAATGCCGGCGGAAAGTCGCGAGGCACTGCTCGCGGCGGATGTCGCGGCCAGGAATACGGTGAGAGAGCTGTTCAGATGCTAACGCTGTCCTTTGAGTGGCTGCGGAGTCCGGCGGCCATTGTCTTCGTCTTCGGACTCGTCATCTTCGTGCACGAGCTCGGGCACTTCATCGTGGCCAAGTGGATGGGTGTCTATGCTCCGCGCTTCTCAATCGGCTTCGGTCCCGCACTGCTGAAGAAGCGGTGGGGGGAGACGGAGTATGTCCTCGCGGCTGTCCCCCTCGGCGGCTACGTGCGAATGGCATCGCGCGACGACGAGACGATGGCGATGATCGAAGGCGGCGGCGAGAAGCCGCGCGAGGAACCGGCGACCGTGGGCGGAAGCGGAGCGCAGGTAGTGCCGGAGGGGAAGCTCCACGGCGGTGGACGTCACGGTCAGGACTGGGATCCGGAGGCGATGGCCCCATTCGGGCCGAAGCCGGTACCTGAGCACCGGATGTTCGAATCCAAGTCGCTGCCCGCCCGACTGGCCATCATGCTCGCGGGCGTCACCATGAACGCGCTGCTGGCGCTGGTGATCTTTACACTGCTGGCGCTTACCATGGGGCGTCCGGTAGTTCCTACCACGGTCGTGGCGGAGGTCACACCGGTCGCGTCGGTGCCTGAGCTCGCGCAGCGCCTCGTCCCGGGAGATACGATCCGAGCCGTGGATGGCATCAGCGTCGCCCACTGGGATGACGTCGTTCGGTTGATCAGCGACGGGGACGATGATCTCCTCCGGATCACGACGCATCGCGACGATCTGTTGCTTGACCTATCGGCGGCGGGCCGCCATCCAGCGCGCGCCCAGATCGCGGCCGCGCTGGAACCGCGGGTGCCGCCAGTGATCGACGAGGTGCTCCCTGAGTCTGCTGCCCGCCGCGCCGGCATCCAGCCGGGCGACAGTGTGGTAGCCATCTCCGGCGAGCCGATCGAGAGTTGGGTCGAGCTCGTGGCGGTGATCCAGCGTTCCGCCAACGTTCCGCTCGAAATGACCGTGGTGCGTGGGGCCCAGCGCACGCTGATTCCCGTTACTCCGGACTCGCTCACGCTTCCTGGCGACACCGCGTACGCCGGGTACATTGGAGCCCGGCCTCGGGTACACTGGATATCGTTGGGCCCGGGTGAGGCAGCAGTGCAAGGGTGGCGCGAGACGACAGGCATGACGGTGCTCATCCTTCGCGCACTGCGTGACCTGGTGACCGGGCGCGCATCCGTACGGCAGCTCGGTGGACCGGTACGAATTGCCGAGGCATCGGCGGAGGCAGCGCGCTCTGGCTTCTCGTATCTGTTGCGAATGACGGCCTTCATCAGCATCAATCTGGCGATCCTCAACCTGCTGCCCATTCCGATCCTCGACGGCGGACAGATACTTCTGAATGTCGCCGAGGCCGTACGCGGCTCGCCTCTGAGTGTACGCGCTCGGGAGTACATAATGCGATTCGGCCTGGCAACCATCCTGCTGATCTTCGTGCTGGTGATGTTCAACGACATCCGCCGTCTGCTCGGGCTGTAAGTGCGCCCGCTGTTCGCGGCACCCATGGCGCTGCTCGTCGTCGCAGCATTCGCCGCGGTCCCCGCTGCGATCGAGGCGCAGGCGACGGCTACGCGATTTGAGATCGTGGAGGTGGCGGACAGCACAGTCTCCTTCGCCACGGCGCGTGAGCGGTGGGTGAAACGGGGCCTTCAAGGGATCGCGGTCGATCCAACGCGGAGGGACGCGCTCGTAGCGCGGCTCGTGGTGCTAGAAGTGGGAAGGGGGCAGGCCACGGCGCTTGTGACGGGTCAGACCGCCCGACTCAACGGAGAGCACATGGTGCTGCTCCAACGGCCGCCGACTCCCTTCTACCGGCAGCGCACATTCTGGATGGGTGCCGTTCTCGGCGCCGCGCTCGGCGCTGTGGTGGGCTCGCAGTAGCGGCCACCGCAGGTCACTGCATCAGCAGATCAGCCGGATCCGCTCCCGCCGCTCGCTGCCTGCCTCGATCCGCAGCGTGTCTTCGTACCGCGCACAATACGGGGCCGTCACGACGAGCACGTGCCCCCCCGCCGGCACGACCATGGGCTGCACTGGTATCCCGCGGCCACGGAGCGCTGTTCCTCCCGCCAGTGGGCTGAGCACCCACTGCGCCTCCTCGGGCAGGAGGTCCAGCTGAACGCGGCCGCAGCCCCTTGGCTCGAGGCGCACCGACGTGGGTGCGCTCGTAAGGCGAACCACGCGAGTGTCCACTGCGGTGGCGCAGCCTGGATCCTGCACACTTGCCGAGACGGTGTAACTGCCCGGTCGCAGAGTGTCGGCCCTCCAGCTCCCACGTCCCACGGTGATGCCGTTCACTCGCACACTGGCGCCTGGCGGCGCCTGAATCGCGAGCCCCACGCGACCATCAGCCTCGCCGATGACGGTGTCTGGCGCAGAGGTATCTGAGGGGAACGCCAGGTCGTTCGTGTCTGCAACGGCAACGATCGGAGCCGCAGTGGGCAGCTCGGGCTGTACGGCTGCCTCGCGGTCGCGAAGAGAGAAGATGAGTAGCAGGGCGGCGGCAAGCACCGCGCCGGCGGCCACCCCCCAAGGTCTTGGAAGACTGCGCAGTCTGGACAGGAGGCGACTCTGCCGACCAGGACCCACAGGCGTGGACGCCTGGCGGTCCGGGGTAGGCATCACCACAGTCCGCTCCTCGGCTCCCTCGCTGCTCCTGGCGAGTAGGTGGAGGAGCTCCGCATGGAGCGCCTCACCGGTAGGGAAGCGCTCGTCCACATCCTTCGCCAGGCATTTCAGGATGATTCGCTCGAGCTCCCGCGACATTCCAGGATTCAGCGTTCGCGGTCTGGGAGCCGCTTCCTCGATATGCTGCCGCGCGATCTCGTACCAATCTTCCCCGCTGAACGGCAGCACCCCGGTACCGGCCTTGAAGAGAGTCACGCCGAGGGCGTAGATGTCCGCACGCCCGTCCAGCGGCTGGCCGCGCGCCTGTTCCGGGGAGAAGTACTGGGGCGTGCCCACCACCATGTTAGTGCCTGTCTGCTCGATGTAGCCGGAAACGGCGCGGGCGATCCCGAAGTCAGCCACGATCGCATTGCCATGGTCATCGAACAGGATGTTGTCCGTCTTCACGTCCCGGTGGATCACCCCTTCCCGGTGCGCAAAAGCCAGGGCGGCGGCCACGTCCATGCCAAGGCGGATGAGCATGGGCTCTGGCAGCGTACCGATCATCTGAAGCCTCTCCACCAGCCCGCTGGGGAGAAAATCCATGACGAAATAGACCGCGTCGCCCTCGCGCCCCACCGCTAGGATGCGCACTATGTTGGGGTGACGCAGCTTGGCGGCGGTGGAAGCCTCCCGGCGAAATCGCGTCTCGAAGACTTCGTCGCCCGCGAATTGCGGTTTGAGCACCTTCAGCGCGACAGGGATCTCGAGCTCCGGATCCCAGCCGCGGTAGACCCAGGCGAAGCCTCCGGATCCGACGAGCTCGTCGATCCGGAAACGACCGAGTTGGTGTCCCAGGTAGCGCTCAGGCACGGTGCGCCTTTACAAGGGTGACGACCGGGAGTAAATTCATATGCTTCAATGGATTCGGCGCCGCACCGCCGTTGTGGGTCTCGGGAATATACATAATGGCTTTCGAAAAGACATCGACCATCGAGAAGTATCGTGTTCACGAGAGCGACACCGGGTCAGCTCGCGTGCAAGTGGCAATCCTGACCGAGCGGATCAACTATCTCACCGACCACTTCCGGGCGCACAAGAAGGACAACCACGGCCGGCGAGGGCTGCTCAAGATGGTTGGACGACGCCGCCGGCTGCTGGACTACATGAAGCGAACGGAGCTGGACAGCTACAGGCAGCTGATTCAAGAGCTTGGCCTGCGTCACTAGTGTGCCGGTGACGACTTGCCGCGCGGGAGCCCGAACCGGGGCGCCCGCGCGATTTGTGTACCCATGAGGGGTTGAGAAATGATGCGACACGTGGAGAAGAGCTTCGCCGGACGAAAGTTGCGGATCGAGACAGGAAGGATGGCCAAACAGGCGGCCGGGTCTGCCGTGGTGCAGTTTGGCGAAACGATGGTGCTGGCTGCGGTGACGGTAAGCGACAGAGAGAGCGCGCTACCGTTCTTCCCGCTCCTGGTTGAGTACAAGGAGAAAACATACGCGGCGGGCAAGATTCCGGGCGGCTTCATCAAGCGTGAAGGGCGGCCGCACGATGAGGAGATCCTCTCGGCGCGCATTATCGATCGTTCCATTCGGCCGCTGTTTCCGGAGAACTTCAGGAACGAAGTGCAGGTGTACATCTACGTCATCTCCGCCGATCAGGAGAACGACGCCGATGTGTTAGCCCTGCTGGCTGCGTCGTTCGCTCTGAACGTGTCCAGAATTCCCTTCATGGGGCCGATCGCCGGTGTCCGCGTGGGGCGTCTGCAGGACAAGTGGGTGCTCAATCCGACCTTCCAGCAGCTCGAGTACAGCGACATGGATCTGGTGATCACCGGCTCGGCCGACTCCATCATAATGGTGGAGGGTGGCGCGCTGGAGGTTTCCGAGGAGGACGTAGTGGAAGGGCTCGGTGTGGCTCACCGCGGCATCCGCGAGCTGATTGCGATGCAGGAGGAATTGCTCGAGCACACGCGCGTGGAGAAAATGAAGTTCGTTTCCGCAGAGCATTCGCCGGATCTCGTCGCCCGCGTGAAGCAGCTGGCCGAGGGAAAGATTCATGATGCGATCAATCGCAAAGAGAAGCATGAGCGGGTCGACGCCGTGGATCTGGTGAAGCGAGAGGTGGTCGACGCGCTGACCGCAGACTTTCCGGACAATGCCAAGGACATCGCGCATCTGGTTGGCGAGGCCGAGTACAACAAGATGCGCAACCAGGTCCTCGAGACGGGCGAGCGCGTCGACGGCCGATCGCCCAAGGAGATCCGGTCGATCACCATTGACGCACCGGTGCTGCCCCGCGCACACGGTTCGGCTCTTTTCACCCGGGGACAGACACAAACCCTCGTTGCTGTGACGCTCGGCACAGCCTCCGATGTGCAGCGGCTGGATTCGATCGATGATCCCGCGGAGACGACGAAGTCGTTCATGCTGCACTATAATTTCCCGCCGTTTTCCACAGGCGAGGTGCGGCCGATGCGTGGCACGAGTCGGCGCGAGATCGGACACGGCAATCTCGCAGAGCGTGCACTGCAGGCGTTGCTGCCGCCCTTCGAGGACTTTCCCTACACGATCCGAATCGTCTCTGACGTGCTCGAGTCCAACGGCTCCTCGTCGATGGCCTCGGTATGTGGAGGTTCGCTGGCCCTGTTCGACGCCGGCGTGCCGATGCGGGCGGCCGTCGCCGGTGTCGCCATGGGGCTGATAAAGGAGGGACGCAAGTATTCGATCCTGAGCGACATACTCGGCACAGAGGACCACCTCGGGGATATGGACTTCAAGGTGGCCGGCACCGAAAACGGCATCACGTCCATTCAGATGGACATTAAGATCGAGGGGCTCGACCTCGACATCATGCGTGAGGCGCTCGCCCAGGCACGAGAGGGACGGCTTCACATCCTTGATGAGATGAAGAAGGCGCTCGCCGAGCCGCGCCCCGAGCTGTCACCGTACGCGCCCCGCATCATGACGATGCAGATCAGCCCCGAGAAGATCGGCGATCTCATCGGACCGAAAGGCAAGACGATCCGTGGCATTCAGGACGAGACGGGCGCCGAGATCACCGTGGACGATGCTGGCGTGGTGACGATCGCCGCCGTCGGCGGCGACGCGATGGAACGCGCGCGCTCCATGATCGCGGCACTTACCCAGGAACCGGAAATCGGCACGACGTACGAGGGGACTGTAAAGAGCACCACCGCCTTCGGCGCCTTCGTGGAGATCCTCCCTGGCACCGAAGGCCTCGTACACATCTCCGAGCTCAAGCATGGTCGCACTGAGAAGACGGAGGACGTGGTCAGGAAGGGGGATCGCGTAACTGTGAAACTGATCGACCGCGATGAGCGCGGACGGCTGCGCCTGTCGATGAAGGCGCTCGTACCCAAACCCGAGGGTGGGAGCGCCGAAGAGGAAGATCGCGAGCGTGGCAGTCGCACGCCGCGGGCCGAGCGTGAGCGGGGCGGCGACAGCGGCGATCGGGAACCGGCCGCGGCGAGTCCGGCGGAGAGTGAAGGTGAGCCGGTAGGGGCGGCCGGCAGTGGTGGTTCCCGTCGCCCCCGCCGCGGAGGGCGCTCACGGCGGTGACCGACGAGGGGGCCGACGGGCACGCCGGATTCCGGCGCACCGTGCTTCCTAATGGACTGACCGTGCTCTCGGAACTCATGCCGGGAGTGCGGTCGGTCGCGTTCGGGGCATGGGTCCGCGCCGCGTCCGTCAACGAGCCACCACAGCACATGGGCGTCTCCCACCTGCTCGAGCACATGGTGTTCAAGGGAACCGCATCGCGCAGCGCGCGCGAGATCGCACTCGCGCTCGAAGTGCTCGGCGGTTCGCTGGACGCGTATACCACCAGGGAGCACACGTCCTACCAGGCCCGCGTCCTCGACGAGCACATCGATCAGGCTGCGGACGTGATCGGCGATCTCGTTTTCCGTCCACTCCTGCGCGAGCAGGACTTGCGTCTGGAGCGCAAGGTGGTGCTCGAGGAGATCAGCATGGTGGAGGACACACCGGATGATCTCGTCTTCGACCTGCACAGCGAGGCCCTGTGGGCCGGCCACCCGTACGGCTACACGATCCTCGGAACACGGGACACCGTCCGGGGGCTCGGCGTACCCGAACTGCGCGCCCTGCACGAGCGTGCTTACCATCCCGGAAATGTGATCGTGGCCGCGGCCGGTAACGTCACGCACAAGCGGCTGCTGGATGCGCTCGAGAAGACGGGGTGGCTCGAGGTCGCCGCACGCGAGGTGCGACCTCCTCAACCCCCTCCGGCGCGTCCCGGTGAGCCGCGCGAACTTTTCGTCCCTCGGGACGGCGCGCAAATGCACGTCGTTTTTGGCGCTGCTACCGTGCCGCACCACGATCCCCGCCGCTATCCGCTGGTGCTGGCCAGCACAGTGCTCGGCGGCGGAATGAGCTCACGCCTCTTTCAGCGCGTACGCGAGGAGCTGGGGCTCGCCTACGCCGTGTACTCGTTCCAGCACTTTCATGTGGACACCGGGGTGCAGGGTGTCTACGTTGGAACCGCCCCGGAAACGGCGGGGGATGCGGTGGCGGCGGTGCGCGATGAGCTCCGACGCCTCGCCGATGACGGACTGGCCCGGCAGGAGTTCGAGGAGGGGAAAGGTCAGCTCAAGGGCCAGGTGACGCTCGCTCTCGAGAGCCCCGCCTCGAGAATGTACCGTGCGGCGGCGGTGGCGCTGTACGACGAACCTTTTCGCGGCCTAGACGAGGTGCTCGCGCTCATCGACGGCATCACGGCCGAGCAGGTCACTGACGTCTGCCGCGAGTTCCTTGTCCCGGAGCGACAAACCGTTCTCAGCCTCGGACCCTCGCGCCCCTGACGTCTTGGCATAGAAGCGGAAGCGCCGTGTCCGCTTCATAACCCACCACCGTCCACCAGCCATGAAGATCGGCGTTCCGAAGGAGATCAAGTCGAACGAGAACCGCATCGCGCTCGTGCCGGCGGGCGCCGAAGCGCTCTCGGCGGCGGGACACGAGGTGTACATCGAAAAGGGTGCGGGAGAGGGGAGCGCGTTTCCCGATGAGGCGTATGAGCAGGCCGGGGCGAAGTTCCTCCTCAGCGCCGACCAGGTTTGGGAAACGGCGGACATGATCATGAAGGTGAAGGAGCCGATCCGTTCGGAGTGGTCTCGCATAAGGCGCGGTCAGACGATCTTCACATACTTTCACTTCGCCGCCGATGAAGAGCTGACGCGCGTGCACATTGAGAGCGGCGCAACGTGCATCGCTTACGAAACCGTGGAGCTGCCGTCGCGAGAGCTGCCGCTGCTCACCCCCATGTCGGAGGTGGCGGGAAGAATGGCGGTGCAGGCCGGCGCCAAATACCTGGAGAAGCTGCACGGCGGTCGCGGCGTTCTGCTGGGCGGCGTGCCCGGTGTGCCGCCCGGACGGGTGGTGATCCTTGGCGGCGGGGTCGTCGGCACCAATGCGGCCAAGATGGCCGCTGGCCTCGGCGCCCAGGTGACTATCCTCGACATCTCCCTGGAACGACTGCGTTATCTGTCCGACGTGATGCCTGCCAACGTGACGCTCCTGCACTCGAACCGGTATGCGATTCTCGAGCAGATTGCGCACGCCGACCTCGTCGTGGGTGCTGTGCTCGTGACGGGAGGGAAGGCACCGCGACTCATCCGGCGCGAGGATCTGCGGCTGATGCAGCCAGGCTCAGTGATCGTGGACGTTGCAATCGACCAGGGTGGATGCGTGGAGACGATCCGCGCCACGACGCACGCCGATCCTGTGTACGTTGTGGATGGCGTGATCCACTACGGCGTCGCCAACATGCCGGGCGGCGTTTCCCGCACGTCCACCATGGCGCTCACCAACGCCACGCTGCCGTACGCCTTGCAGCTCGCAAACAAGGGGTGGAAGCGGGCACTCCGCGAAAACGCCTCGCTCGCCAAAGGACTTAACATAGTGGACGGCAAAGTGGTCTACCGCGCTGTTGCGGACGCGTTTGAGCTCGAGTTCGAGCCGCCGGAGAGCTTTCTCTCCTGACGGGCGGTGAACCCGGCGACGACGAGCAAACCATTTGGCTCCCCTGGAGTGGCCAGGACCATGCCAGAGAACCCTTCCTTACCGCTTCCTGGCGATCGCCTGGCTGGCGAACCGCGAAGCTGTCCCGGTGGATGGAGAAAAAACGGCCGGCCATGTGGATCGTCCTCTGTCAGAGGTGACCTAGAGCCGAAGCGCCAACGACACCATCCCGACAAACGTCGCCATCAGCACGCTCGACAGGTGAGCTAGGTTACGTAACTCCAATGCCTTGCCCCTGCCACATGCCACGACTAGTTTACCCTCTGACCGTGCTGCTCCCTCCCCATACGCGTCCGTTCGCCCCGGGCGCCAGAACCTACAGTTGATGCGCTGGCCGTTCTTCAGCGGGTCCTTCCTCCCCGCCAACGCGATTGCCGTGGACCTCGGCACCGCGAATACACTGATTTACGTTAAGGGGGAGGGCATCGTGCTGAACGAGCCCTCCGTGGTCGCGATAGATCGCGCCTCCGGACGCGTCAAGGGGGTGGGTCTTGAAGCGAAGCGCATGTTGGGGCGCACGCACGAGGGAGTCATGGCGGTGCGGCCAATGAAGGACGGTGTCATCGCCGACTTCGACATCACCGAGAAGATGCTGCGGTACTTCCTCGAGCTGATCATCAAGAAGCACATCTTCAAGGTGAAGCCGAGAGTGATCGTCTGTGTGCCGTCCGGCATCACGGAGGTCGAGAAGCGCGCCGTGCGCGACTCGGCGCTTGGAGCGGGAGCCAAGGAAGTGTTCATGGTTGCCGAACCAATGGCGGCGGCCATCGGAGTCGGGCTGCCGGTTGAGACGCCGACGGGCAACATGGTGATTGACATCGGTGGCGGCACGACGGAGATAGCCGTCATTGCACTCTCGGGGATCGTGAGCGACACCTCGATCCGTACCGGTGGCGACGAGCTGGACATGGCCATCGTGCAGTTCATGCGCAAGAACTACAACCTGCTCATCGGCGAGCCGACGGCCGAACAGATCAAGATTCAGATCGGCTCTGCAGCTCCGGTGGGCGAGGAGCGCGAGATGGAGGTGAAGGGGCGCGACCTGGTTTCCGGCATCCCGAAGACTGTCCGTGTCCACTCGAGCGAGATTCGCGAGGCGATTCAGGAACCCATCCAGCAGATCGTGGACGCCGTGCGACGCGCGCTCGAGATCACGCCACCGGAGCTGGCCAGCGACATTGTGGATCGCGGCATCGTCATGACCGGTGGCGGTGCGCTCATCCGCGGGCTCGATCTCCTGCTCAGCCAGGAGACGAACCTGCCGATTCACGTGGACGACGATCCTCTCACATGCGTCGTCCGCGGCACCGGGCGTATTCTAGACGATCAGGACAAGTACTGGTCTGTCCTGAACAGCTGAGGGCGATTCGATGCCTCCCGCCGCGCGCAGCTTCGGTCGTCGGGACACGGTACTTCTCGCGTTCTGCCTTCTGCTCTCGGTGGTAGCGCTGACGCTCCCCGAACGGCTGGGCGACCCAATTGCCGGAACGTTGCGTCGCACCATCGTAGCGCCCTTGGTCGCTCTCCAGCGTGACGCCGAGCTCACACGCCGCGCCTGGCTGGCACGCGACGAGGAGATCGCCGTGCGCGACAGTATTGTGCTTCGCTCGATGACGCTTGCCGCCGTGGAGGATGAGAACGCACGCCTCCGTGGTCTCCTCGGGCTTGGACACCGACTCGAATGGGGCTTCACCGCCGCCGAGGTGCTTCACGGTTCCGGCGCCGGGGAGCAGTACCACGTCACGCTCACCGCGGGCGAGCGCGCGGGTGTTCGTCCCTTCAGCGCGGTGGTTTCCGCGGAGGGAGTAGTGGGGATGGTGCGCACCGTCGATCCCTCGATGAGCATTGCAATCCTCTGGTCACATCCGGATTTCCGCATCAGCGCCATGGCGGTGGACGGTGGCGCGTACGGGATCGTCCAACCCTATCAGAGCGGCGAGGATCGGCACCTCCTCGAAATGCGGGGCGTGCCGCTGCGAAGTACGCTGGCTTCTGGAACGCTGATCGTGAGCTCCGGGCTCGGCGGCGTGTTTCCCCGGGGCATTCCCATCGGTACCGTCGTCTCTGAGCTGCGGACCAACGAGGTATGGGCGCGTAACTACGTGCTCCGTCCCACGGTCATGCCGGCCGACATCCGGTCCGTGATGATCGTCCTCCCACAGCGGGCGGCTGCTGGCGTGGACGGTGTGTGGCAGACTGGCGACGGCGCGGACTCAGCCGTGCGCAGCATTGCTCGCGCCGGCGACTCACTGACCCGCGCCGCGGCTTCGCGCCAGGCCTTCGAGGCGGCGGCGGTCACCGGACTGGCGACGTTGGCGCAGCCCGCTCCGCGTGCGCCGATTCCGACACGCGACACCGTCAGACCTTCGGGTCCGTCGAGGGAAACGGCCGCGGGGCCCACCATGCGCCCGGTCCGCCCGGCATCGGACACGGTCCGTGCCGTGCCGCTTCCGGCGCCCGCACCCACCACCGTGCCGGCAGCGAGGGTACCATGAGCCTCGGTGGATTCCTGCGCGTTTTCTTCGTGTTCGTGTTACTGGTCGTTCTGCACTTCACCCTGCGGCCCCTCCTCGGGTGGCGTGCTTCGCCCGATTTCCTCCTCATCGCCGTACTGCTCATAGCCATCCGGGTGCGTCCCGGAGCAGCCGCGCTCGCTGGCTTTGGCGTAGGCATCGTAGCCGATACGCTCAGTCTCGACGCCTTCGGATCGACGGCACTGGCGATGACCCTCATAGGCTTTGCGGCCTCCTGGATCAAGGCGGTGTTCTTCGCCGATGACCTGGCGCTGAATGCGTTCTTCTTCTTTCTGGGGAAGTGGGGCTTCGACGTCATCAAGCTACTGACCGAGCAGCGTGTCAGCGGCGGTGAGCTCATAATCGAGATGCTGGTGTGGGCTCCGCTCGCCGCGGCAGTCACCGCAGTCGCCGGCGTGCTCACGCTCATGATGCTGCGTCCCATTCTCCGTCCGGCGGCAGCATGAGCTTTCATCCGAACCTCGTCGCCCGTCGTGCGCGCGCCGCAGGAGTGCTGCTCACACTGTTGTTTGCTCTGCTCCTGGCGGCGTTCTTCAGGACGCAGGTCCTCGATCATTCCCGCTACGCGTTGCAGTCACAGGAGAACCGCTTGCGGGAAGTGCCGCTGCCCGCCCCGCGCGCCATTATTTACGATCGTCACGGTCAGGTAATAGCGGAGAGCATTCCCGGCTACTCGGTATCACTGCTCGCCCCCTCCGCTGACTCGCTGCGCGCCGCGCTGCACCGGCTTGCTGCCATCATTGAGCTCTCAGATGAACGGATCGACGCTGCGGTGCGGCGTTATCGGCGTGCACCGATGCGGCCTACGGTCGTGCTTGCCGATGCCCCGTTCGATGTCGTCTCGGTACTCGAGGAGCGGCGTGTCGAGTTTCCCGGCCTGATCATCCAGTCGGCGCCGAAGCGCTATTATCCGGATGGCGCCATGGTCGGCTCGTTCGTGGGCTACACCGGTGAGATCACCGAGGCGGAGCTGGCCCAGGCGCGGTTCGAGTCTTACAAGTCCGGCCAGCAGGTGGGCAAGGGCGGCCTCGAACGACAGTATGAGGAGCAGCTTCGCGGGCGCGAGGGCTCGCGCTTCGTGGAGGTGGACGCCCTGGGCCGCGTGGTTCGCGATGCGGGGGCGCGCCGTGACTTGCTGCCGACGTCACCCGAGCCGCTCCACACGAACATCGACCTGGATCTCCAGCGATTCATCGCGCGGTTGTTCGCGGATTCTCTGCAGGGTGGCGCGATCGTGCTCGACCCGCGTGACGGTGGCGTGCTGGCACTGTACAGCGCACCCAGCTGGGACCCTAACCGGTTCATCGGGGGCATTCCGGCGCCGCTCTGGCGTGACCTGAACGAGGATCCCCGCCGACCGCTCTACAACAAGGTGCTTCAGGGGCGATACGAGCCGGGATCGGCGTTCAAGCTGGCAACAGCGGTGGTGGCGATGCAGACGGGCGTGGCCGGCATGCGCGACCGGATGGCGGTGCCATGCACCGGCGGCTTCACCTTCGGTGGACGTTACTTCCGGTGCTGGGAGCCGCGGGGACACGGGCATACCGATATGGCGCGGGCCATCGAGGTGTCCTGTAACGTCTACTTCTACCAGCTCGGGCTTCGCCTCGGTGTGTCGCGCCTCGTTGCCGGCGGGGTCTCGCTGGGAATGAACGAGAAGAGCGGCATTGACTTACCGGATGAAGTAGTGCCCCGCTTCCCGTACGCCGTCGAATACTACGACCGCCGTTACGGTCCGCGCGGCTGGACCAGCGCCGTGGCGCTCAACCTGTCCATTGGCCAGGGCGAGAACGCACAGACCGTCGTGAACATGGCCCGCTTCTACTCCGCGCTGGCCAACGGAGGCCGGGCGCCCACACCGGAGATCGTGAAGCGCGCACCAGAGCTGACGCAGTTGTTCCAGCTGTCCGACGAGCAGGCGCAGGCGTTGCGCCACGCCTTGGCGGGCGTAGTCTCGGCGCGCGGAACGGCCGGCAGTGCGGCCATCCAGGGCACCGTGCTTGCCGGCAAGACGAGCACGGCCCAGAACCCGGCCGATCCACGCAACCATCACGCATGGTTCGTTGGATTCGCGCCGGCCGACGAACCCCGCGTCGTCGTGGCCGTAATGCTCGAGTTCGGGCAGCGGGGCGGTCGCGCCGCCCGCATCGCCTCGCGCATCGTGGAGCACTATCTCAGGACCGCCACCACGAGCGCGCATCTTTTGGAGGGCGACTGATGCGGTATCGTCCGATCGCGGACTGGCCGCTCTTCCTGACGGCCCTCCTGCTGTCACTGTTCGGTGTGGCCATGGTGTACTCGGCCGGTGAGACCGACGTGGCCAGCGTCGCGAACGGCCTGTGGCGGGCTCAGCTCATGTGGCTCGGGCTCGGCATTATCGCCGCATGGATGGTCAGCCGCGCCTCGGTACGACTCATCGAATGGCTTACCCTGCCAGTATATGTGCTCAGCATTGCTGTGCTGGCACTCACACTTGTCATCGGCTCCGGTGCCGGCACCGCGGCCAGCATGAAGGGCTGGCTCACCATTGGCGGCTACCGGTTGGGGCAGCCTGCCGAGCTCGTGAAGATCGCCGTCGTGCTCATGCTAGCTCGCGTGCTCGCGGCCCGGCGCGAGCCTCCCCGGTCGCTCCTGGAACTGTGGAAACCCGCCGTAGTGGTGTTCATCCCGTTTGTGCTGATTATGGCTCAGCCGGACCTCGGCACGGCCATGGTCTTCATCGGGATCTTCTTCGCGATGCTGTACTGGTCGGGCGTGCCGCTTCCACTGCTGATCCTGGTCGCCTCGCCGGCGGTGAGCCTGGTGCTGGCCTTCAACACCAGTCTTTGGGGCGCATGGTTTCTGCTGTTGCTGGCGTTGGTTCTCTGGTACAAGCCCTATCTGCTGGAAGGGGTGGGGCTTATGTTCGCGAACGTCGCCATGGGCGTCATCGCCCCTCTCGTGTGGGAGCGACTTGCCCCGTACCAGCGCCACAGGCTGCTCGTTTTCCTGGATCCATCCATCGACCCACTGGCGTCTGGATGGCATGTGCTGCAATCCCAGGTGGCAATTGGCTCCGGTGGGCTGTTCGGCAATGGCTTCACGCTCGGCACGCAGAAACGTCTCGCCTTTCTTCCGGCACAGCATACCGACTTCATCTTCGCAGTGGTCGGCGAGGAGCTCGGATTCCTCGGCGTGACCGTATCTCTCGCCCTCTTCCTCTTCCTTCTGCTCCGCGCGGTCCGCATCGCTTCGCGGGCAGTGGACTCCTTCCCAAGTTTGATGGCCTTCGGCATCACCGCGGGTTGGCTGGTACACGTCATTGAGAATGTCGGGATGACGATCAACCTCATGCCCATCACCGGCATCCCGCTGCCTTTCTTCAGCTATGGCGGCTCGTTCATGCTCGCCTCCTGGCTGGCGATCGGCATTCTCCTCCGAATCGCCAGAGAGGGTCGCGGCGGCCGAACCGGCGAGTTCGCGATCTAGCTCCGCGCTAACCAGCGCTCGTAACACCCCCTGGGAAGGCCCACTAGCTTTCTCCCCATGTGCCCGCGCACATTTCCGGCCATGGCTTGGTTCAGGAAGGAGACGAGACAGCGGCAGCCGCTCAGGGAACGACTCGAGATACCGCCCGACGCATGGGAGAAGTGCGAGGCGTGCGGGCACACCGACCTCCGTGAGAAGTTCGTCCGCAATCTCAACGTGTGCTCCGCTTGTGACTTCCACCGCCGAATGCGCGCGATGGATTACGTCAGTCTTCTCCTCGATGAGGGCAGTTCCGAGGAGGTGGGCGCGGAACTGCGGTCGGTGGACCCTCTTGGTTTTCCGGAGTATCCGCAGCGGCTCAAAAAGGCGATGGACAAGGCCGACTATGACGCCGTGCTCACCGTTTCCGGCACGCTGGGCACGATGCCGCTCAACCTGGCGGTCATGGACTTCGCGTTCATGGGCGGTTCGATGGGGGCGGTGGTCGGGGAGAAGATTACCCGCCTGGGCCAGAAGTCGCTGGAGCGCAAGTTCCCCCTGGTCGTGATCTCCGCGTCCGGGGGCGCTCGCATGCAGGAGGGGGTGCTCTCGCTCATGCAGATGGCGAAGACAGCCGCCGTGCTCGGGCAGCTTGCCGAGCGACGCGTGCCGTACGTCTCCATCCTCACGAACCCAACGACGGGGGGCGTTAGCGCAAGCTTCGCCATGCTGGGGGACGCGATCCTGGCAGAGCCAGGGGCGGTGATAGGGTTCGCTGGCCCTCGCGTGATCAAGCAGACGATCGGACAGGATTTGCCGGACGGGTTCCAGACGGCCGAGTTCCTGCTCGATCACGGTATGCTGGATATGGTGGTGCATCGCCATTCACTCAGGCAGACACTGGGCCAGCTCCTGCGTCACATGAGCGGTCAACCCGCGGCGGCCTGGTCAATCCCCTGAGCCAGTATCTTGACCGGCTGAACTTCCTCTTCGCCCGCGTTACGGGCGGGTGGAAACAGGGCCTCGAGCCGACTCGCGTCTTTCTCGAGGAACTCGGGAACCCGCACGTGGCGTATCCCAGCTTTCACGTGGGAGGCACGAACGGCAAGGGCAGCACGGTGGCTTCCCTGGATGCACTCCTGTCGTCTTCCGGGATGCGTGTCGGCCGCTACACGTCTCCGCATCTGGTGGACTTCCGCGAACGCATTGTCGTTGGTGGCGAGGCCATCAGCGAGAGCCAGGTCGTGAATTTCGTCGATTACTGGCTCCCAACCATCGAGCGAACTGGGGCAACCTTCTTCGAGGCGACCACCTGTCTAGCTCTCTCCCACTTCGCCGAGCAGGAGGTGGATATCGCCTTAATCGAGGTGGGGCTGGGCGGACGGCTCGACGCGACCAACGTGATCCGCCCCCTCGTGTCGGCCGTCACCTCTATCGGCCTGGATCACACCGAGTACCTCGGATCCACGCTCGAGCAGATCGCGTTTGAGAAGGCCGGTATCTTCAAGCCCGGCGTGCCTGCGGTAATCGGCGAGCGCAACCCGCGCATCGCCGGCGAGCTCGCCGCGCTGGCGGAAGCCGCGGGCGCGGGAGTCGTGATCGACGTGTGGAAGGAGCGGCGCCCAGTGCTGCTCGACGTTGGCCCGTCGGGAACGACCTTCTGCATGAGTGGACCAAACGCTCCGGTACTGCACACCCCCCTCGTGGGCGAGCATCAGATGGGAAATACGGCTGTCGCGCTCACCATGCTGGAGGTGGCCGGAGGACAGTATGAACGGGCAGCAGAGCTCGCCCCGGACGCGCTCGGCCGCGTGGAGCTGCCTGGACGCTTTCAGCGGCAAGGTGCTCTCATATTCGACGTCTCGCACAACCTCGAGGGCATTGAAGCGCTGTGCTCCAACCTCAGGGCCGCACCGCCACCGCGACCGGTCGTGGCAGTGGTGGCAATCCTTCGCGATAAACCTTGGCGCGAGATGCTGGACCGGCTCGCCAGGCTCGTGGACGGTATGGTGTTGACGATGCCCGAAAGCGCACCGCCTGATCGGATCTGGTCGCTTGCCGACGCTCACTCTTTCGGCGCCTCGCTCCCGGTGCCGGTAGAGACGCAGGCATCGTTCGACGCCGCGCTCGACCAGGCGATGTCATCTGCGGCGACGACGCTCGTCACCGGTTCGTTCCACACCGTGGGCGACGCCATGGCGCGCTTGCAGGCGTCTCCGGCAGCCCGATAGATTCGTTCAATGCAACGCACTCCGCTTCCGGGGTTTCGCGACTTCTATCCCACCGAGCTCGCGGAGCGCTCCTGGATTTTCGCCAGGTGGCGTGAGGTGGTCCGCCGCTATGGTTTCGTCGAGTACGACGGCCCACCGCTCGAACCCCTGGAGCTCTACACCAGAAAGAGCGGCGACGAGATCGTCGCGCAGCTGTATACGTTTGAGGACAAGGGCGGACGGTCAGTCGCACTTCGGCCGGAAATGACCCCGACGCTTGCGCGCATGGTGGCGGCGCGTGCGAATGCGCTCCGGAAACCCATTCGCTGGTTCTCGATCCCCCAGCTCTTCCGCTACGAGCGGCAGCAGCGCGGCAGATTGCGGGAGCACTTCCAGTTGAACGTCGACATCGTTGGCGAGGCCGATGTCACCGCGGATGCCGAGTTGCTGACAGTAGCGGTGGACGTGGTACACAGCTGTGGACTGACACCGGCAGATGTACGCGCCCGCGTGTCGGATCGCCGGCTCCTCCAAACGCTGCTCGGAACCGTAGGCGTGCCCGACCAGGCGCTCGGCGCGGTGTACGCCGTTGTCGACAAGATCGGGCGCGAACCACATGAGTCGCTCGAGCGGAAGCTCCGCGATGCCGGTCTGTCCGACAGCGCAGCCGACGGCATTTTCTCGCTGTTGCGCGTCCGCGAACCGGCTGAGCTGCTCACGCGCTACGGCGGACGGCAGGATGTGGACGAGGCGATCGCGCGCATGCTGCGCTACATCGAGCTGCTCGCGGCGCTCGGTGTCAGACAGTGGGTGGACTTCGACCTCTCCATCGTGCGCGGTCTCGCCTATTACACCGGCATCGTATTCGAGCTCTTCGATGCGAGGGGCGAGCTTCGCGCCATCTGTGGCGGCGGGCGATACGACAACCTGCTCGCCGGGCTCGGAGGCGTCGATCTGCCGTCTCTCGGCTTCGGGCTGGGCGATGTGGTGCTCGGCGAGCTGCTCCGGGCGCGCGGACTGATGCCGGTTCTCGAGAGCCACGTGGACGTGTGGGTGGCGTACGCGGAAGGCGCTTTTATGGAGGCCCTGCGCGTGGCCACGCAGCTGCGGGCGCGCGGGCTCCGGGTGGAGTACTCCCTGGGAGGACCGCAGCTGTCACGGCAGCTGAAGAGCGCACATGCCGCTGGCGCCCGGCACGCACTGGTTCTCGGGGGCACCGGTGTGCCGCCGGGCGAAGCAGTAGTGCGCCATATGTCCGAAGGTCGAGAGGAGCGCGTTCTGCTGCGCGACTGGATCCTTCAGCAGGACGGTTGATGCACCAGAAATTGTACGCCCATTCCGCGGGCCCGAGAGCGGATGACATTAAATGACGACCCGGTAATGACTGACGACAGAAAGCTACCCAAGCGGTCCGAGGACTTCAGTGCCTGGTACAACGAGGTCGTGCAGCGCGCCGAGCTCGCGGACTACTCTCCCGTGCGAGGATGCATGGTCATCCGCCCTGACGGATACGGCATCTGGGAGCGTATGCAGCGGGCGCTTGACGACATGTTCAAGGCGACCGGCCATCGGAACGCCTACTTCCCGCTGTTCATCCCCGAGAGCTTCCTCCGCAAGGAGGCCGAGCATGTCGAGGGGTTCGCTCCGGAGACCGCCGTGGTGACACACGGCGGTGGCAAGAAGCTGGAGGAGCCGCTCGTCGTTCGACCGACTTCGGAGACGATCATTTACGCCATGTTCGCCAAGTGGGTCCAGAGCTACCGCGATCTGCCCCTGCTGATCAATCAGTGGGCAAACGTGGTTCGGTGGGAGATGCGTACGCGCCTGTTTCTGCGCACCCTCGAGTTCCTCTGGCAGGAGGGGCACACAGCGCACGCCACCCACGACGAAGCCGAAGAGGAGACGCGACGCATGCTCGGCGTGTACCGGGACTTCATGGAAGGGTGGATGGCCATGCCTGTGGTCACTGGCGTGAAAACGGAAGCCGAGCGCTTTGCGGGCGCAGTGCGCACTTACGCCTGCGAGGCGATGATGCAGGACAACAAGGCGCTTCAGGCAGGCACCTCCCACAACCTCGGACAGAACTTCGCCAGAGCGTTCGACCTTACGTTCCAGAGCGAGACTGGCGGCATCGAGTATGCCTGGAACACGAGTTGGGGCGTCTCCACCCGCCTGGTCGGCGGCCTTGTGATGACCCACGGCGACGACAAGGGTCTACGGATACCGCCGCTGCTCGCCCCGACCGAGGTGGTCGTAGTTCCCATCTGGCGCAAGGACGAGGAGCGGGCCCGGGTGCTGGAGGCCACCGAGCGGATTTGCCGTGCGCTGGGCGACTGGGAGCGCCGCGAACCGAATAGGCTTCGTATTCACCTCGACGATCGGGACAACCTGAA
The DNA here is from genome assembly GCA_964636485.1 of uncultured Gemmatimonadaceae bacterium. Classification (GTDB taxonomy): domain Bacteria; phylum Gemmatimonadota; class Gemmatimonadetes; order Gemmatimonadales; family Gemmatimonadaceae; genus CAYXRS01. Next base: position 10,307 of record CAZWSO010000005.1, on the reverse strand, counting down.
ACCGGGCGCCAAGTACTACGAGTGGGAGCTGCGCGGCATACCCGTCCGCATGGAGATCGGTCCGCGCGATCTGGACGCCAGCCAGGCCGTGCTGGCGCGCCGCGACACGGGCGAGAAGACGACCGTCAGTCTCGATGCCGTAGGTGAAGAGGTTGAGATCATGCTTGAGCACATTCAGGATTCAATGCTGGAGCATGCCCGCGATCGTCGCGAGCAGCACAGTATACGCGGCCGGATCGACTATGCCAGGTTCCGGGAGGTCATGGCCGGGGAAGGCGCATTCGTCTACGCGGGCTGGTGTGGTGGAGCGCCATGCGAGGCGCAGATCAAGGATGAGACGAAGGCCACCATTCGTGTGCTGCCTGACGAGGAATTTCAGTCGGCTGAGACGCCGACGCGCTGCCTCCGCTGCAGCAATCCGTCGACGAGCGAGGCGCTGTGGGCGAAGGCATACTGACCGACCGGGAAGAGGGCGGCATTCCGCACACGTCCCACCCTGAGGGATCGCTGCTGGAGCGGATCGCATCGGCGGTCGGTACTCCGACCTACGTCTACTACGCCGAGCACATTCGCTCTCAGTATCGGCAGCTCACCGATATGCTCGGCGCCGTTCGGCATCGGGTGCACTACAGCGCCAAGGCCAATTCCTCCCTGGCGGTGCTCAGGCTGCTGCGCGAGCTAGGTGCCGGCGTCGACATCGTGTCAGCCGGAGAGCTCACGCGTGCGCGTACGGCTGGCTTCGACGGCGCGGACATCGTTTTCAGCGGCGTGGGCAAATCCGAGGCAGAGCTGCGCTCCGCGATCGAAGCCGACATTCTCTTCTTCAATGTCGAGTCACTCGACGAGCTTAAGATCCTCGATCGGCTCGCGCGCGAGGGCGAGGGCGACGTTCGCGTCGCGCTGCGCGTGAACCCCGAAGTAACGGTGGACACACCGCACCCATATACCAGAACGGGTGAAAAGGGGATGAAGTTCGGAATCCCGATCGATGACGCCCTCCACGCGGCGTTGGTGGCTGAGGAGCTGCCTGGAGTCCGACTCGTTGGGCTGGACATGCACCTCGGCTCGCAGATCTCGCGTCCCGAACCGTACCGGCATGGGCTCGAGAAGCTGCTGGAATTGTTCGAGCAGTGCCGCGCCGCGGGCGCCAGTGAAATCCGGTATCTGGACGTGGGCGGCGGCTTCGCCGTGACGTACGACCGGGAGCAGCCCACCGACCTCGCGGGATGGGCGAAGGCGATCCTCCCCCTCGTGGCGAGATCGGGATTGCAGCTGATCGTCGAGCCCGGCCGCTGGCTCGTGGCCAACGCCGGAGTACTGCTGACGCGGGTGCTGTATCGTAAGCGAAGCGGCGGGCGCGAGTTCGTCATCCTCGATGCTGGCATGACCGACCTTCTCCGACCGGCCCTGTATAACGCGCACCATGCCGTGGAGGTGCTGGGGCGGCGGCCGAAGGGCGACACACTCGTCGCCGATCTTGTCGGGCCTGTTTGCGAAAGCGGAGACTTCATCGCGCTCGGCCGCGAGATACCGATGGTGGAACAGGGCGACTACGTAGCCGTCCATTCGGTGGGAGCATATGGATACACCATGGCATCGAACTACAATTCACGTCCGCGAGCGGCCGAGGTGATGGTGGACGGAGATCGGTTTGCGGTGGCGACGCGTCGGGAGAACCTGGAGGACATCATGCGCAGGGAGCAGGCAACGCTCGAGTGGAGAACGCGCTAATGGTCATCGGGCTGGTGGGAGACACGCACGACCGCCTACCCATGATCCGGGAGCTGTCCCGCCAGTTTGCCGAACGCGGCGTGGGCATGATTCTCCATGCGGGTGACTACTGCTCTCCGTTCGCGCTGGAAGCGCTGCTCGCCGCTCAGATTCCGGTGGTCGGCGTCTTTGGCCGCAACGATGGGGACCGGCAGAGCCTGACGGCAACCGCCGAGCTCGGGCTGGGCGAGTTGTACGAGTCGCCCCACAGTCTCATGCTCGCCGAGTGCCGCATTCTGCTCCTGCACGAGCTGGCGGACACCCAGGAGCGCTCCATGGATCTGCATGACGTAGTGGTGCATGGGGCGACACACCGTCTCGAGATGCGCTCACGGGGCGATACGCTCATCGTCAATCCTGGCGAGGCCTGTGGCTGGCTGCACGGATCAGCTTCCGTCGCCCTGCTGGATCTTGTCACGAGACAGGTGGAGTTCCTGACGCTGGAAGAGCGGTGATAATGGGCACGTCGCGACGCCGCCTCGCACGACCAATACCCGACAACACCTGGACGACATGTCAAGTCGAGTACTAATTCTGGATTATGGCTCGCAGTACACGCAGCTCATCGCGCGCCGCGTACGAGAGGCGCGGGTTTACTCTGAGATCCAACCACCCACCCGCTCCATCGAATGGATTCGTGAATGGAATCCAACCGCCATCATTCTGAGCGGCGGACCGAATTCAGTGTACGGCGACAACGTGCCGTCCGCAGATCCCGCGCTGCTCGATGTTGCGCCGGTGCTCGGTATCTGCTACGGCATGCACCTCATCGCTCAACTCGAGGGGGGCGGCGTGACGCGGGCAGGCAGGCGCGAGTACGGCCGGGCTGAACTGCAGGTTCACGAGTCGGGCGGGCTCTTTACCGGCTTCGACACGGGGGAAAGTGTCACTGCATGGATGAGCCACGGCGATCACGTGGAGGTACCGCCGCCTGCTTATCTCATCACCGCCAGCAGTGTAAACTCTCCAGTAGCGGCCTTTCGCCACGAGCTTAAGCCGATTGTCGGGGTGCAGTTTCATCTGGAAGTGGCGCACACGCCGCGCGGCAGTGAGATGATCTCCAACTTCCTGTTCGAGATCTGCCATGCCGAGCCGACATGGACGGCGGGCGCCTTCATCGAGGATGAGGTGGCGCGCGTGCGGGAGCGCACAGGTGAGGCCCGCCTCATCTGCGGGCTATCTGGCGGGGTGGATTCCGCAGTCGCGGCGGCCCTCGTGCATCGCGCCGTCGGTGACCGCCTCACATGCATCTTTGTTGATCACGGGCTTCTGCGTCTGCACGAGCGCGAACAGGTTGAGCGTACGTTCCGTGCGCATCTTGGCATTGATCTCGTGACTGTGGACGCCGCCAACCGCTTTCTCGATGTCCTCGCCGGCGTACACGATCCCGAGGAGAAGCGTCGCCGCATTGGCCACAAGTTCATCGACGTGTTCGAGGATGCGGCGCAATCGGTGGGGAAGGACGTCGATTTTCTCGTGCAGGGCACGCTTTATCCCGATGTCATCGAGTCGGCGTCGCCCTCGGGCGGACCGTCTGTCACGATCAAGACCCACCACAACGTTGGCGGCTTGAAGCCGGAGATGCGCTTCAGGCTCATCGAACCCTTGCGCGAGCTCTTCAAGGACGAGGTGCGTCAGGTGGGACGCGAGCTGGGCCTTCCCGAGGCCATGGTTGGGCGGCACCCATTCCCCGGCCCAGGGCTGGCCATTCGTATTCTTGGCGACGTTACGCGCCACAAGCTGGACGTTCTCCGCCGCGCCGATGCCATTTACCTCGAGGGAATCCGCGAGGCGGGACTGTACGACGATATCTGGCAGGCGTTCGCAGTGCTGCTCCCCGTGCAGAGCGTGGGTGTGATGGGCGACTATCGAACCTACGAGAACGTCGTCGCGCTCAGAGCGGTGACGAGCCTGGATGGTATGACAGCCGACTGGTATCCATTTCCGCACGATGTGCTCGGCGCCATCTCAAACCGGATAATTAACGAGGTTGAGGGCGTTAATCGCGTCGTCTACGACGTCAGCAGCAAGCCGCCGGCGACGATCGAGTGGGAGTGACACGACCGGGATTGAGATGGCGTGCCACGGTCAGGTGAGAGCAGCGCGCCATGCCGCCAAGCCCTTTTATGCCCCGAACTCCGGGCTCCCTGCCCTAGACCCCCTTCTCCTCCAGAAGCGAAAGGAACTCCTTTGGCTCGCGAAGGGCGATAAGGCGTTCCGGGACGTCCGGCTCCTTGCTGAACTGCGCGATCTTGCCCAGCACGGGAAGGTACTGGTTCGACACCTCGAGGGGCGGTGCGACGATCAGAAAGAAGAAGTTCACCGGCTTCTCGTCAATCGCCTTGAAGTCGGTGCCCTGCAGCTTCCTCCCGAACGCAACGCGAAGCTTGTTGACGACGAGTGAGCGGCAGTGCGGAATGGCGATGCCCCGGCCGATACCTGTGGAGCCGAGGTTTTCCCGCCGCTTGAGCATCTTGTAGAGCATTCCCTCTGACTTGTCATCCAACTTGAGCAGCGATATCAGCTCCTTCAGGATCTCGTCCTTGGAGTTACCCTCCAGCTCGAGCTTGATCGCGTCTTCAGAGAAGAACTGGCGGAGTTCCATCTATGGCCTCAATGGTCGACGTTGAACGCGCGGACGGCGACACGCACGATCGGGCAACTTATCGGCCCGCCGAATGCGTGTCAAATGCCGATGTTGCTTGCACTTCCCGCGTTTGCTAGATTATAGCAATGAAGTTTCCATACCCCGTGGCGCACCGCGTCCCGCTCTTCCTGGCCCCCATGGCCGGCGTGTCCGAGTCGCCATTCCGGCGGCTCTGTCGCCGTTTTGGGGCCGACGTGGTCGTGACCGAGTTTCTGTCGGCGGAAGGCATTCGCCGGGAGAACGCGGCCACGATCGCCAGGCTGCGCTTTGGTGACGATGAACGCACGATCGGCGTGCAGATATTCGGTGCCGATCCGGCGGCCATGGCTGAGGCGGCGGCGCTGGTCACGGACGTGTTCGCACCGGAGTACATCGACATCAACTTCGGATGCCCGGTCAAGAAGGTGGTGAAGCGTAATGGCGGCTCGGGCTGTCTTCGCGACCTGAGTCTGGTGGAGGGCGTGATCCGAGCCGTGGCGCGTGCCACGCCGCTGCCGATAACCGTGAAGATCCGCAGCGGCTGGAGCGAGGAGCTTCGCGACCCGGTGACGATCGGGCTCCGGTGTCAGGATGCGGGCGCACGCGCCGTGGCACTCCACCCGCGGACGCGGACACAGATGTACACGGGCAGCGCCAGATGGGATGAGATCGCGGCCCTCACCTCAGCGCTCGACGTGCCGGTCATCGGCAATGGTGACATCCGCACCCCGGACGACGCGCTTCGCATGTATCGCCAAACTGGCTGTGCCGGCGTGATGATCGCGCGCGGTTCGTTTGGCCAGCCCTGGATATTCACGCAGGCACGTGCGCTGCTCGAGAGACGGGAGATGCCGCCGGCGCCTTCCGTGGAGCAGCGTTTCGCGATCGCCATCGAGCACGCGCGCATGGCGGAGGCATACGAGAATGATCCTCGGGGCGCGGCGATCGAGTTTCGGAAGCATCTGGGATGGTACGTGAAGGGACTGCCGAGCTCGGCCGACCTGCGGAAACGCCTGCACGCCGTCATGTCGCTGTCAGAGGTGGAGGGTATCTTCGGGGACTACCTCGAGGCTCTCGCCCGGGGTGACATCGGTCCCCTGCACGCCGGCACGCCCACACCTGCCGCGGCGTGAATCGGTCCGAGGCGCTGGGGCTCCTCCAGCGGCTCGCCGATGGCGAGATAGACGTTCAGAGCGCGTTGCGCTTGCTTGCCGTAACGCCCGTGGAGCAGCTTTCCTTCGCCACAGTGGATACGCATCGAGCCCTCCGGCAGGGGGCGCCCGAGGTGATCTTAGGCGAAGGAAAGACAGCCGAGCAGATTGTGAGCATTGCCGTGCGGCTGGCTGAGCACCATGGCGGATTCCTCGCAACACGACTCTCGGCCGAAGCGGCGGCGACTCTGGCGTTGCGCTTCCCGGAGGCCCGGTTCGGGTCGCTGGCCCGCACCGCCTACCTCGCGCCACCCTCCCCTCCGCCGGCGGGGCGGGGCACAGTCCTCATCATAACCGCCGGGACCGCCGACATGCCGGTGGCTGAGGAGGCGGCCATGACTTCGGCTGCCTTGGGTGACACAGTCGAGCAGCTGACCGATGTTGGCGTGGCAGGGATTCATCGCTTGCTGACGCGCCGCGAGGAGCTGGCTCGAGCCGCCGTGATCATAGTGATTGCCGGGATGGACGGTGCCCTCCCCTCGGTGGTCGGTGGGCTCGTGAGCGTTCCGGTAATAGCGGTCCCAACAAGCGTTGGCTATGGCGCCACCTTCGGCGGGGTGGCAGCACTGCTCACGATGCTCAATAGTTGCGCCTCCGGGGTGACCGTCGTCAACATCGACAACGGCTTCGGAGCTGCTTTCGCTGCAGCCCGTATTACCCATGCGTGACAAGTATTTAGCAACATCTATCTAAGGTACTTTCTACAGGGCCTGACAGGGTTGACCCGAGGCGCAGGGATGGGGTATATTGAGGGAGTTGTTTGACAATACGGGGGCGAACTAGGCTCGACATGTGTCGTGGAGTCAGTGCTGCGTGTCCAGGTACTCGGGATCCTGGTTAAACACTCGGGAAAAATCACAACTGCCAACAACAACATGGCTCTTGCTGCGTAACTTTTAGTTGCGTTCAGCAGTGCTCGCGAGGAAGCCCGCCCGAGGCGGCCTCACGAGTATCGCAAATTCGGGCTGGCGTAACGTCGTGGTTCCGGACGGTGCGCAAGACTATAGGAACCTCATCCGCAGGTAGGCCGTCCACCGGCCAGCCGGCGGAGACATACAACGGTGGACTACGCACGTAGACGCGCCGATGGCGCGGCGGCATGGACCGGGGGGCAGTACCCCGCGCCTCCATATTCAGGAAGGGCCCGAATCGGATCCCGGTTCGGGCCCTTCTTCCATCGTGGGTCCAAGGACGGCGCAATATCCCGGCGACACGACCACCGGCCGCGAGAACGGTTCCTGCACTTTCGGCGGCACCATGCCAGGACGCAATCAGGATCTGCACGGAAACGTGCCCGACAAGTCATCAGCCGCGCTCCTCCTCATCGATGTCATCAATGATCTCGACTTCGAAGGCGGCAGGCGGTTGCTGGAGCACGCGCTCCCTATGGCACGAGCAATCGCGGCGCTGAAGCGGCGGGCCAGGTCGCAAGATATCCCAGTCATTTACGTCAATGACAACTTCGGACGCTGGCAGTCGGACCTTGGCAAGCTCCTCGATCATTGCCTCGACGACGGCTGTGTTGGGCGCCCCGTGGTGGAGATGCTGATACCGGACGCCGATGATTACTTCGTGCTGAAGCCCAAGCACTCCGGCTTCTACTCGACCACGCTCGCCGTGCTGCTCGACTACCTCGGCGTCACCACGGTAATTCTCACTGGCCTGGCCACGAACATCTGCGTCCTCTTTACCGCGAACGATGCCTACATGCGCGACTACCACCTCGTCGTGCCGGAAGACTGTGTGGCGGCAGTAAACCAGGGCGATCACGCCCACACGCTGGCGCAGATACGGTCGGTGCTGAAGGCGGAAACGACGCCGTCCACGGAGCTCGACATCGAGCGGCTGGCGAGGCGCGGCGGGCGCCGTGGCTGAACCGCGCCTGCCATGATCGGGCCCGGGGCTTGCGAAGCAATGGGGCGACACCTGCCGGGGCGCTCATGATGGAGGGATTTCACGATCGCGAATCGCGATCACTCGCGCGGCGCGCCGAGCTCACGGGCCAGGAGCTCTACTCGGTTACGCACGGTGACTTCTGGATTCCCGACGCCGAACGCGAGATCTACAAGCGCGGGTTGCGGGCGCTGAACGACGCCGGGCTGCCATATGTGATCGCAGGCGCATACGCGATTTACGAACACACGGGGATCTACCGCGAGACGAAGGATCTGGACGTCTTCATGGAGCCGGAACGTGTCGAAGAAGCGATGACTGCGCTGAAGGCAGCCGGCTTCTCCACGCGCCTCGAGCAGCCGCACTGGCTCGCCAAGGCCAAGGATGGCGACTACTTCGTGGACATTATCTTCGGCATGGGCAACGGGCTGGCGCTCATTGACGATGGATGGCATCGGCACAGCCTACCCGCGATCCTGGCCGCCACGCCGGTGCGCGTCGCCCCCGCTGAAGAGCTGCTCTGGCACCGGCTCTTCATCTTCGAGCGGCACCGGCAGGACACGGCCGACATCGCCCACCTGATTCTCAGGTGCGGACACCGCCTTGATTGGGCGAGGATTCTGGACCGCACAAGTGAACACTGGCCCGTGCTTCTGTCGCAGCTGCACCTGTTCGCTTACATCTACCCGGAATCGCGCGCCCTCGTCCCGGGCTGGATCATGCGCGAGCTGCTCGATCGCGCTCGACAGCAGTTGTCCGAGCCGGTGGGCTTGGCGCGCGTCACGCGGGGCACGCTCATCTCGCGCTTCAGCTTCGCCATAGACGTGAACGAATGGGGGTTCAAGGACATGCGTGCGGAGGCGGTCCGGCGGATGGAGCGACGTCCCGTTATTCGGCGGCTGCTGACGAGTGACGTCTGGGATGAGCGCTCTCGGGCCTGCGAAGATTTCGATGCTCGCGCCGACTGAGGGGCAGGGAAGCGGCATCTCGATCGCAGCGGCGAAGCCCGAACGCCCCTTCGGGGAGCGGCGGGGCAGGCGGAGCCTGCGCATTGCCGCGGTGGGCGACTTTCATTGTGGTGAGGAGGATGTGGGCCTCTATCGTGAGCTCTTCGCAGCCGCCAACGAACAGGCCGATGCACTGCTGCTCTGCGGCGACCTCACCCGGCGCGGCCTCATGCGCGAATTCAACGTAGTGATCGGGGAAATCGCCGACGTGAAGATCCCGATCGTGGCGGTGCTCGGAAATCACGATCACGAATCCGGCGAAGCGTCCGAGGCGATTTCGCTCCTCCGATCGCGCGGCATTCAGCTCCTTAATGGCACCGCGCTCGCCCTCAATGAACACGTCGGCGTCGCCGGCATCACCGGCTTCATGGGCGGCTTTGGCCGCGGTACGCTCACTTCGTTTGGCGAGCCGGAAACGAAGGCATTCGTGGGGAAGGCGCTCCGCGAGGTGCAGAAGCTGGAGCTGGCGCTCCGTGGCCTCGCTACTCCCGTGCGGATAGCCATGATGCACTATGCGCCGGTGCTCGGTACAGTGCAGGGCGAGCCCGAGATAATCCAGACGTATCTGGGCACAGACCGCCTCGCCGAGCCGCTGGACAGGTATGGTGCCACGGTGGCTTTTCACGGGCACGCCCACACTGGCACGTTTCGCGGTTCGACCGTCGGCGGCGTCCCCGTCTTCAACGTTTCGCTCCCTCTCCTGAGACGCGAGAACGCCGCGGCGATGTTCTACGTGCACGAGATACTGCTGGATGACGTCGCGTCGTCAGGCAGCTGACGAGAGGGCAGCCTGCGCCGCCGCCAGCCGCGCAATGGGCACGCGGAAAGGTGAGCACGACACGTAATCCAGTCCGCTGGCGGCACAGAAGGCGATCGATCGCGGCTCGCCACCGTGCTCGCCGCAGATGCCCGTCTTGAGGTCTGGGCGTGTTCGCCTTCCCTCTGTGACCGCATACCGCACCAGCTTCCCAACGCCGGCCACGTCGAGCACCTGAAAGGGATCTTCCGGAAAGATCCCCTTCTCCACGTACAGCGGAAGGAATCGGCCGGCGTCATCACGGCTCAGCCCGAGCGTAGTCTGCGTCAGGTCATTCGTGCCGAATGAGAAAAAATCCGCGGCCTCGGAGATCTCGTCCGCCGTCAGCGCTGCCCGGGGCAGCTCGATCATGGTTCCGACCAGGTACGGCAGCCGCTCATCCATGGCGCCCATTGTCTGTTTCGCCACCTCGTCGATGATACGGCGCTGGTGCTCCAGCTCCGCGCGCGTCGCCACCAGCGGCACCATGATCTCGGGCTTGACATCGATTCCGCGCCGCTGCGCGCGCACGGCTGCCTCGAAGATCGCCCGTGCCTGCATTTCGGTGATCTCAGGGTAAGTGATGCCGAGCCGGCAGCCGCGATGACCCAGCATCGGGTTGGTCTCCCGCAATGACTCGATCACCCGCGAGAGCTCGGCACGCGTGAGGCCCAGCGCCCGGGCGAGACGCTTGTTCTCCTCGCTGCCATGGGGCAGGAACTCGTGCAGCGGTGGGTCAAGCAGGCGTATCGTGACGGGATACCCGCTCATGGCCTCGAAGATACCCTCGAAGTCCGCGCGCTGTATGGGCTGGAGCGCGGCGAGTGCACGGCGCCGCCCGCTCTCGTCGCGGGCAACGATCATTTCGCGCATCGCGTGAATGCGATCGCCCTCGAAGAACATGTGTTCGGTCCGGCACAGGCCGATCCCCTCGGCCCCGAAGCGCCGTGCCAGCCGCGCGTCCGCCGGTGTGTCGGCGTTCGCCCGGACACGCAGCTGGCGTA
>CAZWSO010000004.1:0-46981 GCA_964636485.1 uncultured Gemmatimonadaceae bacterium | reverse complement strand
GCATGGATCAACGAGGAAACGGTTCTCTCGCTGGCGTAGGAACCCTCATTCGGGTTCGGGTGGACGACCTCGCCTTCATAACTGGCGAGGCGATTGCCTGGCCCGTCACCGCATCGCTGGGTCCGACCACGCCGCTTCTTCGCCGCCTCGAGCAGACCGGCGGAAGTGCGCTCGCCGCTCAGCTCCGCATCCAGGACCCACTCCCCGTGGGTTCGGCCGTCGTGACTGGCGCCGGCGCCCTCGGCGTCGAGCTGCTCGTAAGCGCGGTGGTGTCGAGCGACGAGGAGCCAGTGTCCCGTGCAGGCGTACGACGCGCTCTCACCAGCGCCCTCCAGCGCGCTGCCGACTGGCAGATCGAGATACTCCACTGTGCGCCCTTCGGCCTCGGCGCGGGCAACCTCGATACGGACGAGGCGGCGGTCGTGATGGTGGATGCCGTTCGACAGCATGCGCTTCGTTCGCGCTACCCGGCGGAGATCACGATCGTGGTGGAGAACGAGTCGGAAGAATCCGCCTTCGCGGCAGCCATTGCTGGGAGCAGCACGTGAGCCGCCGGATGAGCGTCGGTCTCGCCGTTCTGGTTCTCTGGCTGGGCGGCCTCGCCGCCCTGGGCCATCGCGAGATGTTTGGCAGTGGCGCGGACAGGCTTGCCATGGCGGGGCTGCTCGTGTCTCCGGGCTCGGACTTCTACGAGATCACGCGCGGCACCGACCACGTCGGCTTCGCGTCCTTCACCATCGACACCACGGAAACGGGACTCGAGCTGACCGAGTATACGGTCTTCGATCTCGAGCGTCGGGACGGCACGCAAGTGCGGATCTCGCGCCGCTACCGGGTTCGGGCGAGCCACGCACTCAAACTGCAGCGCCTTCAGCTGGAGGAGCAGCATGGAATGGTTAGCCGCACAGTGATCGGGACGGTGGAAGGAGACTCTGTTCTGCTTCTCGAAACGCACGATCAGGAGCAGCACTCGCAGGAGCGCGTCAGGCTGGAGTACCCACTTCTGCCCACTTCCGCGGTCCAGCTGGCGCTGGTGCTGGCGCGTCAGCCGCGTGTGGGACGAAGCTATGATTTCGCCGTTTTCGATCCGGTCGAGATGCGACCAAACGCGATTCGGTTACGGGTGATGGCCGAGTCGACCATGGTGTTCGCAGACAGTGCCAGGTACGACAGCAACAGCAAGCTATGGGTGGCGGCCCGCACCGATACCGTTCGAGCGTGGCGCGTCGAGCAGCAGCCCGCTGGATCGCTGAGCGGCTGGGTCGACGAGCAGGGGCGCACCATGGACCGTCTGTTCGACGGGGGCCTGCGCGAGCGGCGAACGGCCTACGAGATGGCCTACCTGAACTGGCCGGGCAACCGGATTCAGCGTGCCGCGACGAGCGCGCGCGCCCCGGACTCGACTCCGACAAACCGATGATCCAACTCTCCTCACTCACCAAACGCTACGGATCGTTCACAGCGGTGGACGGAATCGACCTCGCGGTACCGCGTGGTCAGCTCTTCGGCTTCCTCGGCCCCAACGGTGCGGGCAAGACGACGACGCTGCGCATGATCGCCGGCATCCTGCGCCCGAGCGCAGGTTCCATCCGAGTGGGGGGCGTCGACATCGCCGCGCAACCGACAGCGGCGAAGGCAATGCTCGGCTATATCCCGGACCGTCCGTACATATACGAGAAGCTGACCGGAGCCGAGTTCCTTCGCTTCGTGGCCGGCCTGTACGGCCAGGACGGCGCTGTGGTGGAGCGGCGGATGAACGACCTGCTCGAGCTGTTCGACCTCACCGACTGGAAGGACGAGCTGGTCGAGAGCTACAGCCACGGTATGCGGCAGAAGCTCATCATCTCGAGCGCATTTCTGCACCGGCCCCCGCTGATCGTGGTGGATGAACCGATGGTGGGACTCGACCCGAAGGCATCACGCATCCTGAAAGACCTGTTTCGCGAGTACACGCGCCGCGGCAACACGATCATGATGTCCACGCACACGCTCGAGGTGGCGGAAACGCTGTGCGATCGGATCGCGATCATTCATGGCGGACGTATCCTCGCATGCGGGGCCATGGAGGAACTCTACGAAAGCGTGGCCACGGGAGCTCGCGGACTCGAGGAGCTGTTCCTGCGGCTGACCGGCGAGCGCGCGGCGCGTGAGCTGGTGGACGTGCTCGATGTCTGATGCCGTAAAAATTCCGGAGGCGGCCGGTGCCCTGACGCCGCTTAATGCGCCCGCCATCACTACAGAACCGGGAGCGGGACCGGACCCCTCCCTCCTGCTGCTGCTTACCCCCAAGTGGTTGACCGCTCGCGCGCGGGCCACGAGAAAGACCGAGGGTCAAAGCGCGCGCGCGTTGATGCTCCTTGGCCTGGCGGCGGTGTTCTGGACGATCGTGCTGGCGCTTCTAATCAAGCTGCTTCGCTACTTCGCCGGCATTCCCGAGATCGGCCCGCTGCTGGCTGGCAAGCTGCTGGGCATGATCACGCTCGGGTTCCTCTCCATCCTCCTGTTATCGAACGTCATCGCTGCGCTCTCCACCTTCTTCCTGGCCAAGGACCTCGACATGCTCGTCTCGGCGCCGGTGGACTGGCTGAAGATGTACGGCGCCAAGCAGACCGAGACGTTGCTTCACTCGAGCTGGATGGTGGTGCTCCTCGCCGTTCCGATCTTCGTGGCGTACGGCTGGGTCTATGAGGGAGGACCGCTTTTCGCGCTGGTGTCGCTCGGCGTATTCATCCCGCTCCTCATCATTCCGAGCGTGATCGGCGCCTCCACCACCATCCTGCTGGTGAACATCTTTCCGGCGCGCCGCACACGCGACATCCTCAGCTTCATCGCTGTTTTTGCCGCCGCGGGTCTGGTGCTGCTCTTTCGCCTCATGCGTCCGGAGCAGCTGGCCCGGCCGGAAGGATTCCGGTCCCTGGTGGATTTCGTGGCGGTGCTGCGTACGCCAGCGTCGCCACTGCTGCCCAGTGAGTGGGTACAGCGCGCCACGATGTCGTTCCTCAATGGCGCCACCGACGCGCTCCCCTTCTATCTCCTCTGGTCGACCGCGGCCGCGCTGCTGGTGCTCGGTGCGCTCGTGCACCGGCAGCTTTACGACACCGGCTACAGCAAAGCGCAGGAGGGTGCGAATCGCGGTGGCAAGGCCCGTGTCGCCAGCAGACTCGGGCACGCGTTGCTCACACGGTTCGGCGTGACGCGCCGGGAGCTGGTGCTGAAGGAGGTACGCGTGTTCATGCGCGACAGCACGCAGTGGTCGCAGCTGATCTTGCTCGGCGTGCTCATCGTGGTGTACGTGTTCAACATCAAGTTTCTGCCGCTGCGCGGGGAGGGCATAACTTTTTTTCTGGTGAACATCATCCCGTTCCTGAACCTCGCGCTCGCCGGCTTCGTGCTGGCTTCCATAGCGGCGCGGTTCATCTTCCCGGCGGTCAGCCTGGAGGGACGAACGCTCTGGCTCCTCAGATCGAGCCCGATGCCCCTCCGGTCGCTGCTCTGGGCCAAGTTCTGGGTAGGCACGCTGCCTCTGCTTATCCTAGCGCTCGCCATTGTGGGGCTCACCAATGTGCTCCTTCAGGTGAGCGCCTTCATGATGACGATTTCGATTCTCACCGTCACTCTTCTGACGTTCGCGCTGGCAGCAATGGCGCTTGGCGTCGGCGCGATATTCCCGCAGTTCGACACGGAGAACGCCGCGCAGATTCCGACCTCGTTCGGCGGGCTGGTTTACATGATGCTCGCAGTGGTCGTGATTGGCGGCGTGATCCTGCTCCAGGCGCGGCCCGTTTACATATACCTGAGCGCCGAGGCGTTCGGGACGCCGGCCGATCCTACGGCAATGGTGATCGGCTTTGGTCTGTCGGTGCTCATCTGCGTGCTTGCCACCCTCCTTCCCATATCAGCAGCACTGCGAAAGCTGAGCGCGGCAGAGAGCTGAAACGCCCGACCCCGATCGCGCCGGACAAAAATCAGGTGGCCCTGGCCGATTCCAGTTGGGGCGCGGCGGCGCCCAGCATGCCGCCGCAACTGCTACAGAAGCTCGCGCCGGACTCGCTGATCGTGGCGGAGCAGCGTGGGCACGTGCCGGCGAGATAGCGGCCGCATGAGGAGCAGTAGGCAGCGTCCAGCTCCGGCCGAGGTCCACACGATGGGCACGCCGCAGCGCCGACGCGGAACTGGCGGATGACCGCTTCCAGCTCGTCATCGGATACGGTGCGTGCACCACCGGAAGCCGCTCCGCCCTCCCTGTCCTCGGCGCGCATGGCCGCCACGGCCTCTGACATGTAGGCGGCCTTGAGCTCCTCGTAGTCCTCCGCGGAGAGCTTACCCGTCTCACGGTCGAACTCCACCTCCCGCAGAGCCGCCAGAGCGCTGTCGCTACCGGTTCCGGCGGGTACGCTGGGCGACGCGGCCGGCAGTAACTCCAACTGCGCCACGAACAATGGGTACAGCACAAGCGCCAGCGCGGCCAGCGTGAGCAGGGTTCCCACGATCAGCGCGATCACTCGTCTCTCCTGAGCGCTTCGTGGATGCGTGCGAGCTCCTGATCCGTCGCCTCCACGGGCGCCGCCGCGATCTGCTGCGGCTCGGCCGCCTCGCGACGCCACTTCCGCAGCAGCGCAAACACTACAGCGGCACCGCCGCCAAGCGCCGCGAAGGGCGTGAGATAAGCGGCCCAGTTGAATCCGGAACGCGGCGGCGCCATCAGCACCTGCACGCCGTACACCTGAACATGGGCATCGATGATCTCCTGCGCCTCGTGGCCGCCATCAGCCAGAGTCAGGATGTCACGGTGCATCGCCGGCGAGATCTGGCAGCTGAAATCGGTGGTTCGACATGTGAAGATGCTGAGATTGCACGGACAGGCGCAGCCGAGGCGATGCTCCAGGGCATCCACCTGCTCGCGGGACAGCACCGCAGGGCCCTTGGACTCCAGCCGTACGGGACGATAGGCGGAGGCATCCATCGGCACGTTGGCCGCGCCGCTCGCCTGCCCCGAAAGTGGACGTGCCGCAGCCACCGTCAGGACTCCCGAACCGAGGGCGCCCAAAAAGGTTCGTCGATCCATGGCCGTCATGACGCGCTCCCCACGGTCTCCTTCTTTGGCTTGAGGCGCGCGGCGTAGCCGCCCTGAGACCGATGCCGCTCCGCCTGCGGCCACATCACGATGAGACCGCCGATCAGCATGACCAGCCCGCCGGCCCACACGAACGTCACAAGTGGGTTGAAGTTCAAACGGAAAAACCCGTTGTCTCCATCGGCCCCGGCAAACACAACGTACACATCCTGCCGCGCCCCATACATGATCGCCGGCTCGGTGTTCGGCTCGAACAGCGCATTACCGCGGCTGTCCACATACTGCCGTTTCTCGCTGCGAAGAAAACCGACGCGCTGCCCGTCGCGGTAAGCGGCCAGCGAGCTGGCCAGCACGCTGCGGTTCAGCTCATCGTAATTGGAGACTCCCTCGCTCACGAGCTCCCACTGCCGGCCGTACGGATCTGCGACGCTGAAGCGCTCGCCCGTACGCAGCTCGAACTCGTGATCGGTGCCGAACGCGGCGCCGGCGAACCCGACGAACAGCACCACGACACCCACGTGCACGACGTAGCCGCCATAGCGGCGGCGGTTACGCCCGATCAGATGGAGCAACGCGAGCGCATAGCTTTCGCCGTACATGCGGCGGCGGGCGCTTACGCCCTTCTGAAACTCCTGGGCCACGGTGCCCAGTACGAACGCTCCAAGCGCGAACGCCATCAGCGCATACACGTCTCGCATTCCCGCGGCGACGAGTATCGTTGCCGCGATCACGCCAACGATCACCGGCCCGGTGAATTGCCGCCGCAGATTAGCCACGGAGGCTCGGCGCCAGGCGATGAGTGGGCCGATGCCGGTAAGCGCGAGCAGCAACAGGCCAAACGGAACGTTTACCTGATTGAAGAATGGCGGGCCCACTGTGACCTTCGTTCCCCTGGCCAGCTCGCTGAGGATCGGGAAGAGCGTCCCCCACAGCACCGAGAACGCCACCGCCACGAGAAGCAGATTGTTGAGCAGGAAGGTGGATTCCCGGCTGACCGCACTCTCGAGCCGAGCCGTGGCTTCCAGGTCCTTCAGCCTCGTGGTGACCAGGTAAACCGTCACGACCATCGACAGCAGCAAGAAGCCGAGAAACCAGTAACCCACCGCCGACTGGGCGAAGGAATGAACGCTGGAGATCACGCCGCTTCGTGTGATGAAGGTGCCGAGGATCGCGAGCAGGAAGGTGGTCACGACCAGCGTGACATTCCACTTTCGTAACATTCCCCGCTTTTCCTGCACCATGATCGAGTGCAGGAATGCGGTGACCGTGAGCCAGGGAAGCAGCGAAGCGTTTTCCACCGGGTCCCACGCCCAGTAGCCGCCCCATCCCAGCGTCACGTACGCCCACCACATCCCGAGCACGATGCCCAGCGTGAGAAAGAACCAGGTCACCAGAGCCCAGCGCCTCACCGCCAGCAACCACTCGGCGTCGAGCCGGCGGGTGATCAGGGCGGCGATGGCGAAGGCGAATGGGATGGTTGTGGCGACGTAGCCCAAATAAAGGTTCGGCGGATGAAACGCCATACCCGGGTTCTGAAGCTGCGGATTCATCCCGCGGCCATCCGGAGGCAGCCAGTCAAGGCGCTCGTACGGGTTGGAGCCCAGACAGACCATGGCCAGGAAAAACAACGACACCGCCGAAACGGTCCCGATCACGTACGGCATTAGCTCGCGCGTGCGTCGGCGGTTCACGTACACGGCCACCGCAGCGTACGCGGCAAGTATGAGCGACCAGAAGAGCAGTGAACCGGACTGACCTGCCCAGAGCGCGGTGATCTTGTACATCACCGGCAGATTGGCGCTCGTGTACGAGGCCACGTACCGAAGAGAGAAATCCGATGTGAGAAGCGCCGTCCAGATTCCGACCGAGGCGAGCAGCGTGAACCCGAAGGTGGCATAGACCGCGCGCTCGGCGCTGGCCACCAGATCGGCCCGACGCGATACACCTCCGGCAAAGCCGACCGCCGTACCCCAGGCCGCCATGAGAAGAGCGACCCAGAGCGACAGCTCACCCAGAAGAATCATGTGCCGGACTGAGACGCGGGGCTCGACGTGGGATATTGAGGGCCGTATGGACCCGAGCCTTTCTCGGGCGCCGCCTCATAGCGGGACGCGCACTTGGCGAGCACGGTAGTGGCGCGGAAGGTACCATCACGTCCCATCCGACCTTCCACCACCACCTCGACGCCGTCCGTGAACGTGTCCGGCGCGATGCCCCGATAGCTCACGGGAATGGTCACCTCTCCATCGGTGACGGAGAAGGTCATGGCGCGGCCACCAGGCGCGCGCTCGATGGAACCCGGAACCACGTTCGCGCCAACCTTCACACCCACATCGTGGAAGGTCTCGTCAGAGGTAAGCCGTGTCGTCAGCTCCGACGGCGTTAGGTAGTAGACACCAGTCTGCCTTATCGCGCCGGCCATCAGATAACCCGCCGTGATCGCGATCAGTACGCCAACGATTAAGAACTTGGTCCGCGCCTTCATCGGTCCTCTTCTGCCAGTGCCTGCGGCTGAGACGTCCCCGCTGATGGCGAAGCCGCCCGCGAGCGGATTCGCGCCATTATCTGCTCGAGCGCGGCCTCAGCCTGCGCGCGCTCTTCCGGGTTCCAGACGCTGCTCTTGCGGTGAATCTCCCTCACGCGCTCCAGCATGTCGTCGATCAGCGCCCGCAGGTCCGGGTTTCGCCGGCGCTCCACCGCGCCGGCACCGGGTAACGCGTCGCTCATCTCTTTCTCGTGGCCGGGGTTGGTGACGAACAGCACGATCGATCCGGAATATAGACCCTCCGCCGCGTCCTGAATAGCATGCGGGAAGCTCAGCGCCGGGTCCGGTCCAGCAGCAGCGTAGCCCCTCCCACACCGGCGGCATCCCAGACGAGGTCACGCCCACTGAACCCCATGCCGCGCCGCGCATCGTGGACCTCTTTCCCCACCGCCACCGCCGCGCTGGTGAGGGTTGCCCCCACCAGCGCCGGCCTGTGCGAGGCATCGACCGCGCGTAGCGCACTGTAGGAGACGCTCTGCACGAACGCGCTGGCGAAGAAATGTTTGATCTTGTCCGGCCCGAACCAGGGATCGGCGCGACTGTCGTCACCCCCGCCACCGAACGTCAGCGCCACCACCAGGGCGAATCTCATGCGCTCCTCCGATGTTCCGGATCGGTGGTCCCGAGCTCGGCAAAGCAGGGTCCGAGGCGCTGGCTCACGCCGAATCCCTCGCCCATCCCACTGTCGCGCGGACGGCACGCTGCCAGTGGCGCGCGCCATCCTGCGCCGCAACCTGTCCCGTGCCCGGCTCGAAACGGTCGAACTCGCGCGTGGCCAGAAACTCGGAGGCGTCGCGCCAAACACCGGTAGCGATGCCGGCCAGCCCAGCGGCGCCGAGCGCTGTGGTTTCGACCATGTCAGGCCGCTCCACGGGCACTCCCAGCACATCCGCCTGGAACTGCATCAGCCAGTTGTTGGACGCCGCGCCGCCGTCCACGCGCAGCCGGTCGAAGCTGGCCGAGCTCCGCTCACGCATGAGCGAAAGCACATCGGCGGTGGAATAGGCCATCGCCTCGAGCGCCGCGCGCACAAGCTCCGCGCGCCCGGTGCCGCGCGTGATTCCCACTATGGTGCCGCGCGCCTGAGGCTCCCAGTGGGGTGCGCCGAGCCCCACCAGCGCCGGAACGAAGTACACGCCTTCCGTCGTCTCGATCGATCGTGCCATTGCCTCCGTCTCGGCGGCGGAGGCGATGATCCCGAGCCCGTCGCGCAGCCACTGCACGGCGGCGCCAGCCACAAAGATCGCGGCCTCAAGCGCATATGTGGGGCCGCCGGCGGCGTCGCATCCTACGGTCGTGAGCAATCCGCCACCCGGAGCCACGCGCTCCGTACCTGTGTTCAGGAGAAGGAACGCGCCGGTGCCATAGGTGTTCTTCCCCTCTCCCGGCTTCCAGCAGCCCTGACCGTACAGCGCTGCCTGCTGATCGCCGGCGATCCCGCCGATGGGCACGTCGCGCGACAAGCTCAGCAGCGATCCGCGCGCCATGCCGAAGTCGCCCGCCGAGCGGCGCACCTCGGGGAGGGCGTGCAGCGGCACGCCGAACAGCGAGCAGAGCTCCTCGCTCCAGCTCAGCTGCCCAATGTCGAAGAGCATCGTGCGCGACGCGTTCGTGGGCTCCGTCGCGAACACTTCGCCGCCCGTCAGCCGCCATGTGAGCCAGCTATCCACGGTACCAAAGACCACCTCCCCTGCTTCCGCCCTCTCTCGCAATCCTCCGGCATCGAGCATCCAGGCGATCTTCGTGGCGGTAAAGTAGGGATCCACTACCAGCCCGGTGAGCGCGCCTATTCTCGGCGACAACGATGCCAGCTCGGCGCACTGCTCCGTCGTCCTCCGGTCCTGCCAGACTATGGCACGGCCCACCGGTGCGCCGGTCGCACGCTTCCAAGCGACAACCGTCTCCCGCTGGTTCGTGATCCCGATCGCATCCGGCGTCGCACTCGCTGCACCGATTGCATCATGAGCCGCCTCCAGTACGCGCGACTCGAGCTCGGCAGGATCGTGCTCCACCCAACCGGCGCGCGGGTAGTACTGCTTGTGCTCGCGGTAGCCACGCCCGGCCACTCGGCCATCGGCGGTCAGCATGAGGCAGGTGGTGCCGGTCGTCCCCTGGTCGATGGCGAGTACGTGTTTCATCCCGTGGGAAAGTCGTAGGGAGGCCGATGAATGCCGCGCTCGGTGATAATGGCCGTGATCAATTCGGCGGGAGTAATGTCGAACGCGGGATTCTCCACCGGAACCCCATTCGGCACCGTGGTGCGCCCGGATCCCGCGGCGATCTCCGCGCGCGGCCGCCGTTCTATATGGATTTCCCGGCCCGAGTCCATGCCCGCATCCAACGTGGACGACGGTGCTGCAACGTAGAATGGAATGCCGTGGTAGCGTGCCGCCACGGCGATTCCGTATGTACCGATCTTGTTCGCCGTGTCGCCGTTGGCGGCGATCCGGTCGGCACCGACGATGCACAGATCCACTCGTCCTTCACGCATCAGCGAGGGCGTCATGCCATCGGTCACCACTGTCACTGGCACGCCTGCACGTGAGAGCTCCCACGCGGTAAGTCGACTGCCCTGCAGCAGCGGCCGCGTTTCGCCCACCAGCACCTCCACCAGACGTCCGCGCTGTGCCGCAAGGTAGATCGGCGCCAACGCGGTCCCGATTCCAGCCGTAGCCAGCGCGCCGGCGTTACAGTGAGTGAGGACTCGCGCGTGCTCGGGCAGCAGCACCAGCGCATGCTCCCCAATGCGCTGGCACATCTCACGATCCTCGTCGCGGATGCGCGTCGCCTCATCGCGGATGGCGGCGAGCACGTCACCGCCTGTTTTCGCAGTCTCCCGCAAACGACGCAGCACACGATCGAGGGCGCGCGGCAGGTTCACCGCCGTCGGACGGGTGGCGGCAATCCGCTCAGCAGCAGCCTCCGCGCGCCTCAGCAGAGAGTCACGGTCGCCGGAGTGCGACTGCAGCACTACCACCAACCCCATCGCGCCGGCGACACCGATCGCGGGCGCACCGCGCACCGCCAGCCGCGATATCGCATCGCAAACGTCCTCGAGCGAGCGCAGTTCGCGGTACTCCAGCCGCTCGGGAAGTAGCGTCTGGTCCACAATCAGAACTGCGTCCCGGGACTCAAGCCAGGTGACGGCCTCGATCGGAAGCACCGCCGAAACGTAGCGGCGCCACGCCTGCGGGGAGAGGGGCGAGGTCAGCCAGAGCGATGTCTGCCCACCTCGGCCGCCGCAAGCTCCTCGGGGCGCCGCCGTCGGCGCCGCTCCGGAAAGTGCCGGTCAAGGAAGCGGATCAGCGCTCGCTCCTCGGGAGCGTGACGAGTCTCCTGCTCGCGACTGCCATTGCGCCGGATGCGGATCGTCTCAGCCGCGTCCAGGTATCGGGCGATGACAATAGGGTGCACATAGGACCCCCGACAGATGGCCGGTGTGTTGCCAAGCTCCGCCGCCACCAACCGCACCGCCAGCACCACGTTCCGCTTGGCTTCACGCTCCCGACTCGCCGGCCCGAGCTCGGACAGCACCGTCGCCAGGCGGAGAGTGCCACCCCACGTGCGAAAATCCTTGGCGCTGTAACGTACGCCCGTTGTCTCCCGGATGAAGTTGTTGACCTCCCGGGCGTTCAGGTCCCGCCACTCATTCTCGGACGCGTAGCGGAAGAGGCGTGGCCCTGGTGTCTTCAGCAGCTCGTGGATGACGCGCGCGATGGCAGCACCGACTACTACCTGGCGGTGAGCCACGCCTCCCTTCCCCACATACTCGAAAAACACCGCTTCCCCATCTGTTCGTACGTGGCGCTTCCGCAACGTCGCCAGTCCGAAGGTGCGGTTCTCGGCGGCGTAGCGCTCGCCGCCAATCCTGAAGAACCCTTCGCTCAGCAGGTAAACCGCGGCTGCGGCAACGCGCTCCTTCGAGAGGCGGCGACCACTGAGCTCCCGCTCGACTGCCTGGCGAATCAGTGGCAGGTCGCGCGCGAGCCTGCGCACCCGGTAGTACTTGCGCTGCTCCCCCTTCTCGACCGCGCGGGGGTGGTAGCGATACTGGCGCCGTCCCTTGGCGTCGAATCCCCACGCCTGAATGGCCGCGCGCTCCGAGGCGGCAATGTGCACGTCGCGCCATGCCGGGGGGACACGCAGCGCCTCGATGCGCTCGAGCTTGCGCGCATCGCGCAGCGGCCGGCCCTCGGGGGTCCGGTAACGAAATCCGGAGCGTTTGCTCCCATGACGGGTGATCCAGCGCGTGGGCATGAGCGTCGCCGCAGCCAACGGGCAAAAAGCGGTCCCGACCGTTAGATTCCGGCGTCGCGATGCCACGGCCCCCCCTCACTGCAACCACTCACCGAGCATGGTCTTCGAGAACGTTTCCTTCGATGTGCGCGACCGTGTCGCGTATGTCACCGTTAATCGGCCGGACAAGCTCAACGCCCTCAACCATGCAACCCTTGGGGAGCTCGATCGCGCGATCGAGGAGGTTCGCACACAGGACGGCATCGCGGGAGCGATCATCACCGGTGCCGGCCAGAAGGCGTTCGTCGCCGGTGCCGACATCGCCGAGCTCGCCGAACAGTCACCCTTCGAGGCCAGGCAGCGCGCGCTGCGCGGGCAGCGCATTTTCGGGCGGATCGACAGCTCGCCCAAGCCGGTGATCGCCGCGATCAACGGATATGCGCTCGGCGGCGGATGCGAGCTGGCGCTCGCGTGTCATGTTCGAGTTGCCGCCGAAGGAGCGAGACTCGGACTTCCCGAGCTAAAGCTTGGCATCTGCCCGGGCTACGGCGGCACGCAGCGACTTCCGCGGCTGATCGGCAAGGGGCGTGCACTGCAGCTCATGCTCACCGGAGACATGGTGGACGCAGCCGAGGCGTACCGGATCGGGTTGGTGAACCAGGTCGTTCCCGCCGTCGAACTGCTCGGCACCGCCGAGCAGATGCTGCGCAAGATGATGGTGGTTGGGCCGCTTGCCGTCGCGATGACTATCGAGGCGGTAAACCGCGGGCTGGAGCTACCGTTGGAGGAAGCACTTGCACTCGAGGCCAACCACTTCGGGCTGCTCGCCGGCTCGGACGACAGCCGCGAGGGGACGAGGGCCTTTCTGGAGAAGCGCGAGGCGCGTTTTCAGGGACGGTGACACGCGCCCCGCACGCGCCAGCAGCAATCAGTGGAGGCTGAGTGGCCGAACCGGCAATGTCGTCCTCACTGCCCACACGGGCTGAACTGCGGCGCTTGATAGTGCGCGGCTTTCGCAATCTGAAGCGACTGGACACAAGTGTGCCGGCGGATGGCGTTGCCGTGGTGGGTGAGAACGGGCACGGCAAGACCAATCTCCTGGAAGCGATCTACTATCTGCAGCTCCAGCGCAGCTTTCGTGGTGCCCGCGATATTGAGCTTGTGCAGTTCGGCGAGGACGCCTTCCATCTGTCAGCGGAGGTGAGCGGCGGTAGCGCGCGGCTCATCAGCGTTGGATTCGCACGTAATGCGAGGCGCAAGAAGGCAGTGCTGGACGGCCAGTACGTGCAGCGGCTCTCCGATGCTATTGGCGCGCTTCCAGCGGTGATCTTCTCTCCAGCGGACGTCGGCCTTGTGTCCGGACCGCCCGGGGCTCGGCGGCATTACCTGGATGTCGTGCTCGCACTTACATCACGTCCCTACCTTCGCGCGTTGCAGCGCTACCGGACGGCGCTCGCGCACCGCAACGCGGCTCTGCGCCTCGACATCAAGGAGGCCGGCGAGCACGCCTCGGTGTGGGAGCCGGCGCTCGCAGAGCACGGCGCCGCAATCTGGCGCGGGCGCGTGCAGTGGGCTGCCGAGCACGCCGAGCGCTTCGCGGAGCTCTGCACGGCGATCGGCGAGAGCGGAAGGGCCGAGCTCCGCCTCGCAAGGTCCGTGGAGGATGACTACGACGCGGAGGAACGGCTCCGTGAGGCACTCGCGCGGCGACGAAGGCTCGATCTTCTGCGCGGCATGACGGAGAGCGGACCGCACCGGGACGACATGGTGCTCACCCTCGACGGGCGCGAGCTCCGCGCCTTTGGGTCGAGCGGACAACAGCGGACAGCGGCCATCGCCCTGCGTCTGCTCGAGGCAGCCACGTTGCGCTCGACTCTCGGCCTGTACCCACTTCTCCTCCTCGACGACCCCTTTGCCGAGCTCGACACGCGCCGCACGGCTCGGATACTGGAGCTGCTGCTGGCCGAGGGGGAGATGGGCCAGTGCGTGCTGGTGGTGCCGCGCGAGACCGACATTCCACGCGAACTGCTGCGTCTCGAGCGATGGACCATGCGCGAAGGAGCACTGTCGCTATGAGTGATGATCGCCGGCATCGGGCGCGGGAACCGCTCAAGCCAGGTGAGCGCAGGCACCCCGCTCGACTCGACGCGGCGCTTTCGGCATTTCTCGAACAGGCGGGGTTGGCGCAACGCGTATCGCAGGCAAGCGTGGTGCCGGAGTGGCCGGCGCTGGTGGGAGAGACCATAGCGGCCGTGACAGAACCGCTGTTCATCGCCAGGGACGGTACTCTGTTCGTGGCCGTGCGAACGAACTCCTGGATGAACGAGCTCTCCCTAATGGAGCAGCAGCTGCTGCGCACGCTGAACGAGCGGCGCGACCGGCCGAAGGTGTCGCGAATTCACTGGCGGTTGATGCGTTAATGGGCCAGGGCTCCGCTGCCGGTTGATGGGTCGAGGTTGGGAGAAGCGGCTGCGGAGGTTATATTGAGGGGTTGGGCCGGGCGGCCTGCTTCGGGGTTCGTTCGGGATCGGTAACGGTCCGACTGACAGGGAGTTACATGGCCAAGACGGCAGCGCAGCCGGCGCAGTACGATGCCGGTCAGATTCAGGTGCTCAAGGGGCTGGAGGCCGTCCGGAAGCGGCCCGGAATGTACATCGGCTCCACTTCCGCGCGGGGGTTACACCATCTCGTCTACGAGGTGGTGGACAACTCGATCGACGAAGCGCTGGTCGGTTATGCGAGCACGATCGATGTCACGATTCACGCCGACGATGCGGTAACCGTCACCGACAACGGGCGCGGCATTCCGGTGGACATCCACCCCACCGAGGGTATTCCGGGCGTAGAGCTGGCGATGACCGTCCTGCACGCCGGCGGCAAGTTCGACAAGAGCAGCTACAAGGTGTCGGGCGGGCTGCACGGCGTGGGCGTATCGGTGGTGAACGCGCTCTCCGAGCAGCTTCGGGTCTGGGTGAAGCGCAGCGGACAGGAGCACTACATGGACTTCGCGCGCGGCCTCACCACCACTCAACTCAAGGTGCTCCGGAAGGTCGACAAAGGCGACACCGGCACCACGGTGTGGTTCAGGCCGGACCCGCAGATCTTCACCGAGCTCGTATACGACTACACGACCCTGGCGACGCGACTCCGCGAGCTGAGCTTCCTCAACAAGGGCGTCAGTATCACACTGAAGGATGAGCGGGCCGGCCAGGAGAAGGAGGAGATTTTTCAAGCCAAGGGCGGGCTGCGCGAGTTCGTCCAGTACCTCAATTCAGCGCGCAAACCGCTCCACCCCGACATCGTCTACATCGAGA
Source organism: uncultured Gemmatimonadaceae bacterium (assembly GCA_964636485.1). Classification (GTDB taxonomy): domain Bacteria; phylum Gemmatimonadota; class Gemmatimonadetes; order Gemmatimonadales; family Gemmatimonadaceae; genus CAYXRS01. The sequence continues at coordinate 31,812 of CAZWSO010000004.1, read as the reverse complement.
CCGAGCGCGACGACATTGGCATCGAGCTGGCGCTCCAGTATCACACCGACTACAGCGAGAACGTCTTCTCCTTCGTGAACAACATCAACACGCATGAGGGGGGGACGCACCTGACCGGCCTGAAGGCGGCGCTCACGCGCGTCATAAATACCTACGCGCATAAGGGCAACTTCCTGAAGAGGGCCGATTTCACGCTGTCCGGCGACGACGTCCGCGAGGGGATCACCGCGGTGCTCTCGGTGAAGGTGCGCGAGCCGCAGTTCGAGGGGCAGACCAAGACCAAGCTTGGTAACTCCGAGGCGGAGGGTGCGGTGCGGTCGGTGGTGATCGAGTTACTTGGCCAGTACATGGACGAGCACCCGCGGTTCGCCAATATCGTGGTCGAGAAGGCCGTATCCGCGGCGCGCGCCCGAGAGGCGGCGCGGAAGGCGCGCGATCTCACGCGGCGCAAGTCCGCGCTAGACATCGGCAATCTTCCGGGGAAGCTCGCTGACTGCTCGCTTACCGATCCCGCGCTCTGCGAGCTCTACCTGGTGGAGGGCGATTCCGCCGGCGGTTCGGCCAAGCAGGGGCGTGAGCGAAAGTATCAGGCCATCCTGCCGCTCCGCGGCAAGATCATCAACGTCGAGAAGGCGCGCATCGACAAAGTGCTTTCCAACGAGGAGATCCGCACGATCATCACCGCTATCGGCACCGGTATAAAGGACGAGTTCGAGCTGGAAAAGGCGCGTTATCACAAGATCATCATCATGACCGACGCCGACGTGGACGGCGCGCACATTCGTACCCTCCTGCTCACGTTCTTCTTCAGGCAGATGCGTGAGCTGATCGAGGCCGGCTACGTGTACATCGCGCAGCCGCCTCTCTACCGCCTGGCCAAGGGTAAGGAAGAGTACTACGCCTACGACGAGGCCGAGCGCGAGCAGCTCATGACACGCATGGGCAACGGCGATGGCCGGGCGAATATCAACCTCCAGCGCTACAAGGGGCTCGGCGAGATGAACCCGGGGCAGTTGTGGCGGACGACCATGGACCCGGAGACGCGCACAATCCTAAAGGTGGATCTGGAGGATGCCGTATTGGCGGATCAGATCTTTCAGACGTTGATGGGAGATGCGGTGGAGCCGCGGCGAGCGTTCATCGAGGCGAACGCGAAGTTTGTGAGGAACCTGGATATTTGAGGCGCCTCTATTTCTCTGAAAGTGAGCTTCGCTGAGCACCAATCTGGGTACGCAACACAGCCTCCTCTGCAGCTATTATCCCCATGAACGAACCACTGCCGACCATCATCTTCGACGCCCTGCACCCCGATGTCGTACCCCCAGCGCGCGCCACTAGCGAGTCGGCCGGCTATGACCTGCGCGCCTGGCTGCGCGGGAGGCAGGTGAAGATAGGTGGTGTGCGCAACGAGGAACGAGCAATCGGTGAGCCGGCGGAGCTTTGCCTCGCGCCGGGCGAGATCGCCCTCGTGCCGCTCGGCTTCCGTGCCCGGCTTCCCGCCGGCTATGAGGCGCAGATCCGAATCCGCAGCTCGGCAGCCTTCAGGAAGGGGCTCGTCATACTCAACGCCCCTGGCACCATCGACGCCGACTATCCCGACGAGTGGATGGTGATGCTCGCCAACGGATCGCAGCGCGACGTAGTGATCGAGCATGGTGAGCGCATCGCTCAGGCCGTACTCGCACGCTTCGAGGTGCTCGGCTGGGACGCAGGCGCGGTGGGAGTGCGCACGGAACGCACCGGCGGGGTTGGTAGCACTGGACGGTTCTGAGCCGGTACTCTTTCAGCTCGTTCGACGTCTGTTAAAAGCATTCACCACGGAGTACGCGGAGTTCGCGCCAGAACAGGACTTGAGGGACGCGTCAGACGGTGACCTGTCGCCTGCTTCCCGGCTTTCTGTTCTTCGAGCTTTGTTTTCTTTGCCTCTCATCTCCGTTTCTTGAGTTCTTTGTCCTTCTATTTCTTCTGCTCTTCTGTTCTCCATTCTTCTGTTCTCCGTGTACTCCGCGTCCTCCGTGGTGAAATGCTTTTTCGTGAGCTTCCGAGTGGCCAGGACGTCTCCACCCATCACTCGCTAACGTGAGCCGCGTTGGCCGGATTTGCGGGAACGATCGAGATCTCTCCGTCCGGTTCAAGGATCGCCCACTGCACATTCGCCAGCCCGGCCACGCCAGCCTTCCGCATCTCGGACCGGGGAGGTTCCGCACCACCAACTCACGCACAGCCGGAGAGTCGATGAAGCACCTCAGCGCTCCAGTTCTCATACCTATCCTGGTCGTGCTCATCACCGCCTGCCCGCGCGCGGAAGAGCCCGAGCCTGACAGCGCAGCCGTCTGCCTGGAGGGCGCATCTTTCGCCGCCAGAGGGACGGTACCCGTTGACCCTCCCGCCACTGGTGGCGATGCCCAGGAGGTGAGCGCCCTGCGTTGGGAGGCCCATGAGGGCTGCGAGCGGATCGTCATCGACCTCGCCGCAGCTGATGGCAGTCCTGCGGTATCGCCAGGAACTGTGCGAGCCGAGTTCCTGCGCGATCTGGGTGTCGTTCGCCTCTCGCTGGTTGACGTCGAGCGTGTGGGCTCAGCGGCTACGGACGCGGCGTTCGACGGATCGCTGGCCGGGGCCGCTTACGTGGTCTGGTCGCCGGATGGACGGTGGATGTTCGTCGACGTCCACCTGCGCAGCGAGGCCGAGGCGCATGTCGCACTGATCGAATCTCCGGCCCGCGTGGTGGTGGATCTCCGGCCCGGGGGTGGAATGGTTCCACCGGCTCCCACCACGAGCCAGCGTGTTGTGGTTCTTGAGCCAAGGCCCGGTGACGGCGCCTACCCGCTCGAGGTGGTCGGCTACGCCCGCACCTTCGAGGCGAACGTAGTCGTCCGTCTGGAGCAGGATGGCGAGCAGCTGCACGAGGACTTCACCACCGCAACGGCCTGGGTGGACGCGTGGGGACATTTCGGGCTGACGATCCCCGACGGCCCCCGGGGACGCGTCACGCTCCACGTTGGCGAGTACTCGGCGCGCGATGGCACGTGGGAGGGCGCGGCTATCGCGCTCGACATGCGTTGAGCGGCACAGGCCCTCGCCTTCCCCCGTTGCCAGCGCGCGACATGGAGGAAGGAGAAGGGTGTGGCGGGCCGCGCTGTTCAACCCCGTTCCGCGTACCGCTCCACGGCACCCGCAGTTACGCGGTGTGAGATGAGCGGGAGGGGATGATCCACCTCGTCGGCCACGCTGATCGACTCCACCAGAGCGGCCCGCCCTCGCTCTATGCCAGCCGCGTCTCGAGCGAAAATCGTCGCGAGCGGCTCGCCGTTCTCCACCCAATCGCCGGGCTTGGCGGTGATCACGTATCCCACCGTGGGATCCAAACGCTCGTCGACTCGCGCGCGGCCCCCGCCCATGCTCGTGACTCCGCGCCCCACCGCCCGGGGCTCCACACGCGAAACGAAGCCCTGGCCGGGCGACACGAACAGCTCGCACGCCTCCGCCTGAGGAAGCAGTGCCGGGTCATCCACAACCGCGGGGTTCCCACCCTGCGCCTCTATCACCTGCTGAAATCGCTCGGCCGCGCGGCCGGAGGAGATGGCGACCTCCATCATGCGCCGCGCCTCATCCTCCTCATGTGCTGCCTCACCAAGTAGCAGCATTTCGGCTCCGAGTGCGTATGTCACTTCCATCAGATCCGGCGGCCCCTCCCCGCGCAGAGCGTGAATGGCCTCCTCCGTCTCAAGCGCATTTCCGCAGGCGCGTCCGAGTGGGCGATCCATGGCCGTCAGCAGAGCAACCACGCGGCAGTCGCGTCGCTCTCCAAGGGAGATCATGGTCGCCGCGAGCGCCAGACCTTTATCGAGCTGCGGAAGAAAGGACCCTGATCCGCGCTTGATGTCGAGCACCAGCCCGGTCAACCCTTCCGCCAGCTTCTTGCTCATGATGCTCGCGGCGATCAGTGGCATGGACTCCACGGTGGCGGTGGCATCGCGCAGCGCATACATCTTCCGGTCGGCCGGGGCGATCTCCTCGGTTTGACCCATGAGCACGCAGCCGAGGGTTTCGACCTGCGCCCGAGCTTCACGCAGGGAGAGTTTGGTACGAAATCCGGGAATCGCCTCGAGCTTGTCGAGCGTCCCGCCCGTATGACCCAGCGATCTGCCGGACATCATTGGAACTGCCACACCCAGCGATGCGACAAGGGGGGCGAGCACCAGTGAAACCTTGTCTCCCACACCACCGGTGGAGTGCTTGTCTACCCGACCGACCTCTAGATGCGAAAGATCGAGCGTGCCACCACTCTCCAGCATGGCATCGGTGAGTGCAACAGTCTCCTCATGATCGAGCCCGCGAATGAACGCGGCCATGAGCAGCGCGGCCATCTGGTAGTCAGGGACATGTCCCGCCGCATACGCATGGATCAGCGCACGCCACTCGCCGGGAGTGATGCGGCCACCGTCGCGTTTGCGCTCGATCAGGCGGGACGCCAGCATAGCGGTCGCAGAAATAAATGTCGCGGTACGCGCCGTAAGCTCGCGTTCAGCTGGGCGAGCCGTCGGTGCAGCGAAGGAGGGAATGTCGGAGTTCGACCAGTGCTCCGCTACCTCGCCGCGGTGACCGTCCTCGCCGCCCCTCAGCGCCCTATTCGCAAATGGAACCGTGGGCAGAGCACATACGATCGTGCCAGTGCGCGCCAGTGGAGCGGCTGCCGGCTGCTACCTGCAACGACGCCCGCCATGAGCAGCGAGCGTCAGAGCTGTTGCGGGGCTGCCAGGGTACGCCGCCGCGGTCGCGCTGTCAGCGAACGAGGCGTCGACCGCGGTCGACGAGGTCCTCGGCCTTCCAGCGCCCGCGTGTTGCGCTCCAGCGGCCGCGCTTCAGCCCGCGGCGCATCCGCTTCCGGCCGCGACGCGCCAGCAGGTCGAGCTCGTCACGCAGATCCTCCCACCGATCGGAGACACCATCACCCACACGGCGCGCGCGCTTCTCGAGCATCTTCCGTGTGACCTCTCCGCTTTGTGGCGCGAGCAGCAGCGCCACACCCGATCCGATCAGGAGGCCGATCGTCAGCCCCGTTACGAACGCACCGAGCCTACCGCCCTCGTGATCCTCCTCGTAGTAGCCCATCGTGTCGGTCCCCTCCTCGTCCTCATTGTACCGGGCGTCGCGGCCCGCGTTGGCCTGGTCCTCCGACCAGGCGCCGCCGCCACCGCCCCATTCCTCATACTCTCGTGCACGAGCCATGTCGGAGCCTCCGGATCAGCCGGTGGTAAGGAAGTTGCGTAATCTCCCGACGCCTGGGGCGCGGGCTGCCCCGTCGCTCTCACAGGGGTTCTCCGATTGCACCCCCGGGCCGGAGTCCTTTTCTTTCTTGCAGGGTTTGCGCCCGCAAATCGCGAACCGGAGCCGTCTGGCCCGCCGCGTGGAAGTCCGCTTCCTCCTTCGATTCGCGTAGAGACGCGAGGAAGATCATGAGCGAAAACGGCAAGACGGTGCTGCTCGTGGAGGATAACGAGGACAACCGCATTGTGTACTCCACCATCCTTCAGCACTTCGGCTATACAGTTATGGAGGCTTTCAATGGCGAGGAGGGCATTGCCAAGGCGCGCGCCGAGAAGCCGGACCTGATTCTGATGGACATCTCCATCCCGATCATTGACGGATGGGAGGCCACCCAGGTGCTGAAGCGTGACCCGGCGACGCGTACCATTCCAATCATCGCGCTCACCGCTCACGCGCTGGCATCTGACCGCGAGAAAGCCATGGAGGTGGGGTGCGACAGCTATCTCGCGAAGCCGTGTGAGCCCAAAGCAGTCGTCAGCGAGGTCGAGAAGTTCATTGGAAAGGGCGGCAGGTGACGAGGAGCGCGGCACGCGCATCCTGATCGTCGACGATCACGAAGACAATGTGGAGGTGCTCCGCGCCAGATTAGAGGCGCTGGGCTACTGTGTCGCATCCGCCAGCGATGGCTACGAGGCGCTCAGCGAAGTCGCGCGCGAGCCGCCTGACCTCATCCTCCTGGACGTGATGATGCCGCGGATGGACGGCCTCGAGGTCGCGCGGCGGATCAAGGCCAACACCGATCTGCCCTTCATCCCGATTATCATGCAGACGGCGCTCGAGTCCGTCGAGAGCAAGGTGGAGGGACTCGATGCCGGGGCCGACGACTACCTCACCAAGCCGATCAACTTCACCGAGCTCGAAGCGCGCGTGAAGTCGATGCTCCGCATTAAGGCCCTTCAGGACCGGGTGGAAAGGCGCGAACGCGATCTGGCCGCCGCCAACGCCGAACTGAAGCGCGTTGCAATCACCGACGGTCTCACAGGTCTGTTCAACCGGCGCCACATCGAGGAGCGGCTCCAGGAGATGATAGAGCACTCGCGCCGGCTTCACGAGCCGCTGGCCTGTGTGCTTCTCGACCTCGATCACTTCAAGTCGGTCAATGACACGTTCGGGCACCAGGCCGGTGACGACGTGCTCAGGCAGTTTGCCGGTGTGCTGCGCCACGTGGCTCGGGAGGTAGACCGGATTGGACGCTACGGGGGAGAGGAGTTCATGGTGTTGTTGCCCGGCACCGTACTCGACGCTGCGGTGACTTTCGCCGAGCGGGCGCGTCAGGAGGTGGAGGCCTTCGACTTCATTTACGAGGGAGGCACCCTCCGGCGGACGTTGAGCGCCGGCGTCGCGGCGTGGCCACATCCGCGCATCCGCGATCGCTATTCCCTCGTAAAGGCCGCGGATGACGCGCTCTATGTAGCGAAGCGGATCGGCCGGAATCGCGTGATACGCTTCGAGAGCGCAGAGTTCAACGCGCACATCGGGGAGACCGATGAGCACCACCGGAACCACATCGTCGATCGGGAAGTACGACCAGGCGCCTGACGCCATGGGCCAACTCGAGTCGCGCCTCCGCGAGCTGGAGCGGGAGCGCGATCAGCTCGTCGCGGTGGTGGACATCCTTCAGGAGATCTCGGCCTCCCTCCACTTCACCGACATCCTGCAGGTTATAGCGCGCAAGCTGGGCGAGACGTTCGGGCTGGATCGCTGCTCGATCTTTCTTGCCGGCGGGACGCAGGAGGTGCGCCTCGTGGCCACTTACGAGGACCCGACGATCCGAAACCTGATCGTCGACCTCGACCGCTATCCCGAGCTGAAGCGCGCTTTCGAGCGAGGCGAAACGGTCTTCATTCCCGACGCGGTCGCCGATCCGCTGCTGGAAAACGCGCGACACCGGTTGGCCGAACGCAATGTGCGAGCGATTGTGGTGGTTCCTCTGCGTTGGAAGGGAACGACGATCGGCGCTATCTTTCTGCGCACAGAACGCGATGGCACACCCTTCGCCGAGCAGGACGTGAAGTTCTGCCAGGTGATCGCGTCACTCACCGCAAACGCGCTCCGCAACGCGCACCGCTTCGAGTCCCTCCTCAAAGCACAGGAAGACGCTCACAGCTCCACCCGCAACGCCGAGCTTCAGCGCATCGCGCTGATAGCGTTCGTGCGCCGCCTGCTCGATCACTATTCCTCCAGCGACGATCACGTGTGGGCCGAAACCCTCCTGCCTCCCATGGCCGATGAGGAGCTCCAGCGGCTCGTCGCGGTGGCCATGGAGGTAATTCTGGAGGAAGCCAGGGGCTAGGCCGAGGGTTCGAGTTCTAAAGTCGTAGGCGTGGTTTGAACGGGCTGGCTATGGAAGCCGGCTCGTTTCTCATCCACCGAGTGGCGATGCGTCAGCCGCGGCGATAATCTGTAGCGTTGGGAGTCGGGTGACGCTCCGACCCGGCCCCGCGCAGCGAACTCCGAACCCCGGTCTCCATGCTCATTTCCCCCGAGATCAACAAGGCCTTCAACACGCAGATTGGCAACGAGATGCATGCCTCGATGCAGTACGTACAGATCGCCACGTATTTCGACGGCGACGGACTGCCGGTTCTCGCGGCGCATTTCTACCGCCAGGCGATGGAAGAACGGGAGCACGCCATGCGTTTCGTGAAGTACATTGTGGACTCTGGTGGCGAGGTGGAGATCCCGGCTTTGCCGGCGCCGAAGAGCTCGTTCAAGTCCGCCGAGGAAGCGGTGCAGCTCTCGCTCGACTGGGAGATGACGGTCACCGATCAGATCAATAAACTGATGGATTTGGCGATCAGGAAGAACGATCACATCGCCCGCAACTTCCTCGAGTGGTTCGTCAACGAGCAGCTGGAGGAGGTGTCGAGCATGGATCAGCTCCTGCGGCTGATCAAGCGGGCTGGCAGCACCGGGTTGATCTTCGTGGAGAACTACCTCGCGCGCGGCAAGCCGGCAGGGGAGATTCCCAACGCCATCTCTGCCAGCGACTAGCGACAACGGGCGGACACCGCACGGCGCACTGGCCCTCTCTTCCATGACGGATCCGAGCGTTCTCGCGGCGCGCGCGGACGAGCTGCGCCGGCAGCTGGAGCGAGCCAACTACGAGTACTACGTACTCGACCGCCCAACGACCTCAGATGCCGAGTACGATCGGCTGTTTCGCGAACTGCAGCAGCTGGAGCGCGAGCATCCCACGCTTCGTACACCGGACTCGCCCACGCTGCGCCTCGGCGCCGAGCCTCAGAGTCAGCTCCAGAAGCATGAGCACCGCGTGCCGATGCTTTCGCTGGGCAATGCGTTCACAGACGAGGAGCTTCGTGAGTGGGAGGTGCGGTTGGTGCGGTTGGTGAGCGACGCGGTCCATCGCCACGGCTACACCACCGAGCTCAAGATCGACGGCGCCGCCGTGAGCCTCACGTACGAGAACGGGCTGCTGGTTACCGGGGCCACGCGAGGGAATGGCACCATTGGTGAAACCGTCACGCCCAATCTGCGCACAGTTCACGAGATTCCGCTGCGGCTTGATGATCCCTCGCCGCCACGCCTGGTGGAGATCCGTGGCGAGGTGTACTTCCCCTTTGACCGTTTCGAGGCGCTCAACGAGGCGCGCGCCGCCGGCGGCGAGCCGGTGTTCGCCAACCCGCGCAATGCCGCGGCGGGATCGCTCCGGCAGCTCGACCCCGCGATCACGGCGCAGCGGCCGCTCCGGTTCTTCGGGTTTGCCGCGGTAAGCACGGCGGAGGCGCTGCCGTTCCGTACTCAGTGGGAGCTGCTGGAGACGCTGGTCCGGTGGGGAATCCCGGTTGCGCCGCACCGCCTCCAATGCGCGTCCCTCGATGAGGTCGCCGTCCACGCCGGCCTCGTCGAGCGCGAACTTCGCGCACGGCTGAACTTCGCCATCGACGGGTTGGTGGTGAAGGTCAACGAGCTCGCGCTCCAGGAGGAGCTCGGCGTTATTGGCGGACGCGAGCCGCGCTGGGCAATCGCCAGGAAGTTCGCTCCCGATATCGCCATCACGCGACTTTTGGAGATCCAGGTGAATGTGGGACGCACGGGTGCGCTCAACCCGTTCGCGATGCTCGAGCCCGTCGAAATCGGCGGGGCGACGGTCAAGATGGCCACGCTGCACAACGCGGATCTCATTCGGCAAAAGGATCTGCGCGTGGGAGACTGGGTGCAGGTGAAGCGCGCCGGTGAAGTGATCCCGCAAGTTATCGCGCCACTGCCGGACCGCCGTGACGGATCGGAGCACGAGTGGCGCATGCCGCAGCGCTGTCCGAGATGTGCCACTCCCGTGGAGCGAGATGAGGATGGCGTCGCCTTCTACTGCCCGAACGTCGGCTGCCCTGGGCGCCGACTGGAAGGCCTGGTGCACTTTGCGTCGGGATCGGCGATGGACATCCGCGGTCTCTCGTACGCGCGAATCCAGCAGCTGGTTGAGGCGGGATTGATCGAGGATGTCGCTGACATCTTCGCGCTGACGACGGACCAGCTCGTCACGCTGGAGCGGTTCGCCAGAAAAAGCGCGGAAAACCTCATCGCCGCCATCGAGGCGTCGAAGGCACAGCCATTGTCCCGGCTGCTGAACGGACTAGGCATCCGCCACGTTGGGGCCGGCGCGGCGCAGCTGCTCGCCCGCCACTTCGGGTCGCTCGATGCCTTGTCACGAGCCAGCGAAGAGGAGATTCTGGAGGTGCGTGGAATCGGCGAGATCACCGCCCGTGCAGTCGTCGCCTTTTTCGCGGATGCGTCCACTCGGCGTCTGCTGGAGAAGCTCCTCCGGCACGGCGTCAAAACCACGGAACCGCGGGTAAGCCCCGCCGGACGTAGCCTGGCGGGCCGTACGGTCGTCATCACTGGGACCCTGCCGACGCTCTCCCGGACCGATGCCACCGCCCTGGTGGAAGCAGCCGGAGGAAGCGTTACCAGCGCTGTGTCCCGAAATACCAGCTTTCTGGTGGCCGGCGAGGCCGCCGGGAGCAAGCTCGACAAGGCGCGCGAGCTCGGCGTCGAGGTCATCGACGAGGCAGAGTTGAAGCGCAGGGTCGCAGCTGAACCGTCGTCCACGGAGCAGGCATCCAGATGAGTCAGGACACCTTCACGCTCACCCAGCATCAGCTTGTCGCCATCGGGCGGCCGGCGTTGATGTCATTGCGCACCGCCATCCTCGGCGACGGTACGGCTGACGCGGCGACGGCGCTGCGAAGCGCTGGCTATGCCGGCGGCGACGATCTGTGGAGCGCGTTCACCGGCTGGACGGAAGCGCATGATGGGCGAGCCCCCGAAGCACTCGACCTGGCGGCGTTCCAGAGCGCCGCCTCAGCCTTCTTCCATGAGATCGGGTGGGGGACGGTGGAGATCAGCACGATGCGCGATTCGGTGGTCGCGATCGCATCCGGGGACTGGTGGGAGGCGGAGCCAGACCGAGGGATGGCGGAGCCGGGCTGCCACTTCACCACGGGATTGCTGGCGCACTTTTTCGGCCAGGTGGCAGACGCGCCGCTCGCCGTCCTCGAGGTGGAATGCCGCTCCACGGGCGCTCCCCGTTGCCGATTCCTGCTCGGCGCTCCCGAGGTTCTGCGCTACGTGTTCGATGAGCTCGAGCGCGGGGAGAACTGGGAGGAGGCTGTGAATAGGGTGGAGTAAGAACCCCGATCACCGCCCCCTGAGCGCCTCGGCGTACTCCGGCTTCAGCACCAGCTCGCCGTCCACCAGCACCTCGCGGTCCCACGGAAGAATGATCGTCGATTCCGTTTCGAGCGCGGCGAAGTCGGGCTCGTATGGGCCGGTACGAAAACCGACGGCCGTACGCACATCGGCGGCGCCCGCATTCACGATCGCGGCTATCGCGAGGCGCAGCGTGTCACCGCTGTCGCAGGTTTCGTCCACGATCAGGACGCGGTGGTCGCGCACTTCGGCGGGGGCGGCACCGAGGACGGCGGGCGTCTCGCGGGCCCTGTCGTCGCCAAGGCGGCGCGTCACGGTGATCGAACGGAACTCACGGCCCATGATGGCGGCAATGACCGCACCAGGCACCACCCCCGCGGTGGCGATCCCAACGACGATCTCCGGGTCGTAACCGCGGGCGACGCGCAGCGCGAGCGCACGCGAAAGCTCCCCGAACAGGGGCCAGTCGACCTCGAGAATTCCGCGCGAGCTGTCAACCGTCGTCCTGCGAGGAGCCACCCACCACCTCCGCGAATTGGCACACCGGTTCCGCGAGTCGCAATCTCCCGATCGAGGCGAGCCAATGCAACCCTGGTGCCCGGAACTGCGCAGGCACCTACACATGACGCTAAGTGGTTGCCGCCAAGCACGGTGCGCGGTAGCTTTGCGAGGCGGTCCGGCCAGCAGGCAGCGCCTCTGCCCGGCCGAGACTCACGCCCTGACGAAGCACCTCTTCCCCATTTCATTCGCATGTCCTGGTGGAACCGCCTGACCGGCGGAAAGTCCGACCGCAAGAGTCGGCCGCAGCGGCTCGACTACCTGAGCGAGGCGCTTGCGCTCGAGCGACAGGGAGACTACGACGCCGCCCTGACCTCGTATCGGCTGGCACTCCGGGACCAGCCCAACGATCCGCGCATCCTTCAGAACATGGCCATCGCCTTCTCGCGCACCGGCCGCATGGATGACGCGATCCGCACTTACCGGAAGGCGCTCGTCCTGGACCCCAATCTCACGGGCGCACATTACGGCCTCGGCTACCTGCTGCTGAAGCGGGGCGACCAGCGGCAGGCCGTCCAGCACCTCGAGGCCTTTCTTTCAAATCCGCCGCGGAGCACCGAGGCTGAACGCTGGGTGCGCCACGCGCAGCAGACGCTCGAACAGCTGCAGCAGACGGGGCAGGAACCACGGCAGGACACGCCTTCCGGCTCCGAGTAGCCAGTGGGCCGAGTTCTCTCCATCGTCAGCCAGAAGGGTGGAGTCGGCAAGACGACGACCGCGGTCAACCTCGCCGCCGCGTTTGCCCGTCGCGGACTGAAGACGTTGGTGGTTGACGCCGACCCGCAGGGTGCGGTGCGCTTCGGGGTGGGGCTCCGGCAGGGACACGCGCCGTACGGTCTGTCGGATTACCTGGAGGGCAGCAAGGGGCTGCGCGAGATCATCCTTCCCACGGCACTGCCCTGGATGCGCGTAGTGCTCGCCGGTACCGTGTCGGACGACGCACGGAATGTCGAGTTCCGCCAGCACATTGAGGAGAGCACGCTGCTCGTCGAACTGCTCAACCTCGCGCGCCAGCGGTGCAACGTGGTGGTGGTGGACACTCCGCCAGGCGTGGGGGGGATCGTGCGCCGTGTACTCTCCGCATCGCAGCACGTGATCGTGCCCCTCCAATCCGAGCCGCTGGCGCTTCAAACGACGCCGCAGGTCCTGCGCGGCATTCAGGAGGCCATCGCCGGCAACGCGGAACTCACGCTGGAGGGAATGGTGCTGACGATGGTGGACCCGGGTAGCGCGGCAAGTGTACGTGTAGCCGACTACGTGCGTGAGCATCTTCCCAGCAACATGGTCTTCGACATCAGCGTCCCACGAAGCGCCGCCGCGGCAGACGCCTTCGCTGCCGGCCAGCCGGTGGTACTCCGTGAGCCGGCGGATCCGGCCTCGCAAGCATACGTGAATCTCGCCACCGCACTGGCGGATCGGTTTCTGTAATGCGGCGGCCGCTGGCTGTGGCACTGGGCGGCGCGCTGCTCGCGACCGCCTGCACCGAGGTCATGACCGCGCCCGGTGTGGCGGTGGCGATAGAGATCGGACCGCTCCCCTTCCCCTCGGTCATAGCCGGGGATTCGCTACGCGACACGACCGGAGCGGCGGTCCCGATCGAAGTGCGCGCCTACGACGGACGCGGCCAGGTTATCGAGGACGCCGCGATCACCTACCTGCTGCTCGGTGCCGATCCTGTCGCGGCGCTGGATCAGGCCACCGGACACGTTCGCGGGCTTCGTCCGGGCGACGCTCGCGTGGTGGCGTCAGTGGGAGGGCTGCAGAGCGCCACGCTCACGGTGCCAGTCGTACCGCGCCCAACGCTGCTGGAGCCGGTCGGATCCTTGCGCGATACCCTGGAGTTCATCGATTTTCGCGATCATCTGAGCGAGATTCGCGTGCAGCTGCTGGCCGATACCGGTCAGGGGCCGCTCGCTCCGGTGCGGCTGTATCGCGTCGACTTCGAGATCCTGGAGCCGGCCGGACTGCCGACCGCCGACAGCACTCGCGTGCTGCTGGTGACGGAGCAACAGCGGCCTTCGACGCGGGATACGACCGGTGTTGACGGCGTGGCGAGCCGCACGGTGCGCCTGTCACCCTGGCTGCAGTTGCCACCACCCGACTCTGTGGTGGTGGAGGTGCGGGCCAGGCATCTCGACGGCACGTTGATAGCAGGAAGTCCTCTGCGGTATGTGATCGTGGTGGAGCGCGTACAATCGCCGTAGAGTTGCACATGTGGAGCCCTGGCTCCGGAACATTCTGACGGAGGGAGCAGATGGCAGCGAGTGCCGCGCCGCAGCAGGTGATCTCCGGCGGACCACGCCCCCCCGTAGGTACGCTGAACCAACTCTTCTTCGACGCCGTCGAGAGGTACGACAAGCCCGACGCGCTCCAGGTGAAGGTCGGCGGTGCCTACCAGCCGATCTCGCACCGCACCATGGCGGACCGCGTCAGGCGCGTCGCACTCGGCATGCGGAATCTGGGTGTCGCGCCAGGCGATCACGTGGCACTGCTGTCGGAGAATCGCCCTGAGTGGCCCATTGTGGACTTCGGCTGCCTCACGAGCCGGGTGACCGACGTACCGATCTACCCGACGCTCCCCGCCGAACAGATCGCCTTCATTCTGAAGGATGCCGAAACAGTGGCGATCTTCGTTTCCAATGAGGATCAGGCGGCAAAGATCGCGCAGATCCGCGATCGGCTTCCACGGCTTCGCACCGTGATCGGCTTCGGTCATTCTCCCTGGCCCGGTGTAGACATGACGCTCGCCGCGCTCGAGGCGGCGGGGGCCGCGCGTGAAAATCCTCAGGTCACGGCGCAATACCGCGAGGACGCACTTTCCATCCAGCCCGATGAAGTGGCGACGATCATCTACACGTCCGGTACAACGGGATCCCCGAAAGGGGCGATGCTCACCCACGATAACATCTTCTCCAACGTGCAGGGCGTGTTGCAGATCGTGCCGATCGGCCAGACTGACACATCACTTTCCTTCCTGCCGCTCTCGCACATCCTCGAACGAACGGCGCATTACGTAATGGTGGCTGCTGGTGTTTCCATCGCTTACGCAGAGTCGCTGGACACCCTGGTCGCCGATTTCGGGCTCACGTCGCCCACCGTGGCGGTCGCCGTGCCGCGCGTGTACGAGAAGATCTATGCGCGCGTGCTCGAGAACGCCCTCGCCGGCGGGGCCGTCAAGAAGCGTATTTTTTTCTGGGCGCGCAGTGTGGCCGAGCGTTGGGCCGAGGTCCGCCTGGCGGGCGGCGAGCCCCGGGGCGTGCTCGCCGCCAAGTACGCGGTTGCGCAAAAGCTCGTGTTCTCGAAGCTGCGGGCTCGGGTCGGTGGACGGATGCGTTTCTTCGTCTCCGGGGGCGCGCCGCTGGCGCCCGAGATCAACCGTTTCTTCTATGCGGCGGGGCTCACGATCCTCGAGGGCTACGGCCTGACGGAGACTTCGCCGGTGATCTGCTGCAACCGGCCGCCCACCAAGGATTTTCGGATAGGCACCGTGGGCCGCCCCATTGCCGGCGTGGAGGTGACCTTGGCGGCTGATGGGGAGATCCTCACCCGGGGACCGCACATCATGAAGGGCTACTTCAAGCGCCCGGACGCCACTGCCGAGGTGATCGACCAGGACAACTGGTTTCACACTGGCGACATCGGGGTGATCGAGGACGGCTTCCTCCGAATCACCGATCGAAAGAAGGAGATCATAGTCACCGCCGGCGGGAAGAACATCGCTCCACAGCCGATCGAGAACCAGATCAAGACCAACAAGTACGTGTCCCAAGTCGTGATGATAGGCGACAAGCGACGTTACCCTGTCGCTCTCGTGGTCCCCAACTACGACCACCTCGAGAAGTGGGCGAAGACCAAGAATCTGCTGTGGACCGAGCGGGCACAGCTGATCTCGCAGCCGGTCGTGAGGGCGAAGATGGAGAAGGAGGTGCTCTCACACCTTTCGGGGCTGGCTAGCTACGAGACGCCCAAGAAAGTAGGACTGATCGAACAGGACTTTACTATCGAAGGCGGCGAGCTGACGCCCACGCTCAAGGTGAAGCGGCGAGTGATCGACGAGAAGTATCGCGCGCTGATCGACGCGCTGTACGAGGAGAGGGCCGGCACCGTGTAGGCGTGTACCAGCGGTCGGTCGGCCAGAGGCGAACGAGCGAAGCACGGGCGTTCTTCGCCGAGCGCGGCGGTCAGCGGCGGCGGAGTGGCACCACGCCCGGGTCGGTGAGCCGCTCCGCTACCCATTCCAGCGCATCCCGCGCAAGCTCGCGCACACTGCCTGGCAGGGATGCGGCGGCGGGGGCAACGAGCCGGCCTCCTGAAGTGAGTGTCCGCGCCGCGCCCTCCATCAGCTCCGGTGCGGCGTGAGCGGAATCGAGAGCGACGGCGCGGGCGACGTCGTCGCGCAGTGGAACTTCACCTTCAGTGCGAACGATGGATACGGCGCCTCCACTCTCCAGTTCCACGGTCGGATTAACGGCAAGTAGCTGAAATCCGTCGAACATCTTCGACAGCGCCGGGGCGGAGGCAGCGTGCTCGCCAGCGAGCACGATGAGCGCGCCCGAAGTGACATCTGCCATCGCGAGCAACGCAGCGAGCCGCATGATCGTCTCCTGCTCCGGCTTCGCGAACTGGGGGGTTGCCACCGGCACTGCGTGAGCGCGAAGGTCGAGTACGCCCGCAGCGATTGGATATCGCGCCTGGCACTCCGGACAGCCAAGAATCCCGCTCACGACATCGCGCGCCCTGATCTGCGCCGTCTGCGCCACCAGCCAGGTGAACGCGTGCGGGCGAGGACAGCGAAGGACGTCAATGAGCTCGATGTGCATGCGCGGGTTCCGAGCCAACTCTCAGGGTTGACGGGCGGAGCCTGGCTCGCCCGCCGGCGACAGAGGGATCTCGTCCACATTGACGCTGGCGGGTGCCCCAGACTGCGTAAAGAATCAGAGCTTCTGCTTCGTCTGGCTGGAGCATGGCAGCACGAGGAGTGCTGCTCCTGACGATCGTCGGGATCGTACGGGTCCCAGAGCGGAGTAGCGGATTCTCCCGCTCCACTGCGGTGGTCACCGGAGCGGAGCGGCGGGCGCGTGTGCGAGATAGAGAAACTCCTCGCGCGTCCGGGCGTCGGAACGGAACACGCCTCGCACCGCCGACGTGATCGTCTTGCTGTTCTGCTTCTCGACCCCGCGCATCATCATGCACAGGTGGTATGCCTCGATCACCACCCCAACACCGAGCGGCGACAGCGTATCCTGGATGGCGCCGGCGATCTCCTCGGTGAGCCGCTCCTGCACCTGGAGCCGGCGAGCGAACACATCGACGATACGCGGCAACTTGGACAAACCGACGATCTTCCCGTTGGGAATGTAGGCGATGTGCGCCTTCCCAAAAAACGGCAGCATGTGGTGCTCGCACAGTGAATACAACTCGATGTCCCGCACCATGATCATGCTGTTGTGCGTCTCCTCGAACACGGCATCGCCAATCACATCCTCCACCCGAATGTCGTAACCGCGCGTCAGCCAGGTAAGGGAGTTCGCGATTCGTTGCGGCGACTTCAGCAGACCGGGCCGATCTGGATCCTCGCCGAGCAGCTCGATGGTCCGGCGCAACAGTGCCTCGAACTCCTCGTTCCGCGCCGGACCCGGGTCGAGGTCGAGGTCCCACTCCTCCCTGCGCGATGCGACCTGTTCGGCCCGTAAGGCGGCGCGCTGCCGTAGCGTGCGGGGCGCCGGCTTGGCGCGCATCGCTGCTTCGCGCCGCACGTTGCCCGCGTCTCCCCCTTCCCGGTCGCCATCACCGCTCTTCGCATTCGCCATGGTCGGTTGTCCGTTTCGCAGAGTCGCAGCTGCCGCTGCCCGTGGTAGTGGCGCCAGTCAGTTTCGACCCCAGTAAATTGCCGCAGCCCCCTGCCCCGCGACAGTGTGCGCAACAAAAGGGCAGCACGGTTCGAGCCGACGCTGTAAGACCGGCAAGGACGTCAACAAAAGGGCCTCGCCGGATCCGGCGAGGCCCTAATGTGGGAACGAAGAGGATTTTTGAAGCCCAATGGAATTGCTGAGGTCCTCACCCCACCTTTCGCCTTCCCCGCACTGGGGCATGGCGTCAATGAAGCTGTCGAACCCGACCGCTGGACTTGTTGGCTCAAAAATTAGAGCTCTCCGTTCCTGCTATTGATCAGTAAGTTACCATTCACCATCAACCCAGTCAATCACGCCATGCACGCGATCGTCGCCCTCGTTCGTTCCATTGCCATTCCGCTCGGCATCATCATGCTTGCCGTGTGGGCCGTTGGTGCATTCGCGCTCGAGGGGCCGGGGTGGATTCACCTGCTTCTCACCCTCGGCGTGTTTCTGGTGATATGGGGGATCGTAGCGCGAGGTACGCCAGAAGCCGACCGACCGCGCTAGGGCGCGCCGGCATCGATCAGCACACGCTCGGCTGCGGCCTGCACCGGGTAGGATTCCCGCACCGGGCCGGTGAACCACACGTGAACTCGCACCCCCTCGCTCAGCGCACTGAATGACTGGCCGTCGCGGGACGCATCGCGATGAATTTGCGTTTCCGGATTGATCGTGATGCTCGCCTTCGGCGTGCCGGCTTCATCTTCCGGCACCGTCTCCACCCGGATTGTGCCGAGGGGACCATCAGCAGGTCCCGGTGCTACGGCAGTGATGATGCCGGAAATATCGGGCTCTCGCTCGGGCGCTTCGGCAACGCGGCAGGCGATTGCGCCAGCCACTACAGCGGCCAGCAGCAGCGCCACAGCCATGTTGCCGGCACGTCGCAGCCTCAACTGCGCGCCTCCTGAATGCTCACGGTCCCGGCCGCTGGTGTACGCGGCCGCTCCCTCGGGCATCCGTCCCGGTGCACCACGCGATTCTTGAGGATCTGGACGTCCGCCTCCTCGAAACGCTCGATCAGCCAGCCACAACGCACACAGCGTGGGAATAGCGTGTATACGCCCCGGGCAAGAGTGTCGAGGACCGGGTCCTTGTGGTGGGCGGAGATCGGCATGGTGTTCGGCATCGACAGAACCCACCGCTGCGGGGGGAACTGCCTCTACGTGGTGGATGAGAAGGGACGGAGCGACGGGGAGCTGCCTCGTGAGGGAGGGCTAACTTCGCGCATTTTCTGCAATCGCGCCAGAGGAGAGAGTTGCGCTCGAAAGCCGCGAATGGGATGATCTGCAGGC
This sequence comes from uncultured Gemmatimonadaceae bacterium, assembly GCA_964636485.1. Classification (GTDB taxonomy): domain Bacteria; phylum Gemmatimonadota; class Gemmatimonadetes; order Gemmatimonadales; family Gemmatimonadaceae; genus CAYXRS01. The sequence goes on along the minus strand of CAZWSO010000004.1, from coordinate 13,067 downwards.
AGGATCACTCGTCCCGAAGCGCGGGGTTCTGGTGACCGGAAATAGCTGGCGCGGCCGGAGCTCGGCCCCCTTGAGCTCGCGCCCGGCTGGTGACCGCCGCGAGCGCGGCAGGCGGTGATGGCGACGCTGCTTGCGCTGGCATCCGCCATGGGCTGTGACTACCCCCACGGCTCCCCTTCTCGACACAGCGGAGCCCTTCGCACCGCCGGCCCAGTATCGCGTGTGGTGGAACGAAATTGAGCAGTGTGCCGGCCGGTCGGCCCACTACCCCCGGGAGAGCGGCTGCTGGAGCACGACAGCATCGAACTCTATATTTCCCAGTTCGACCATAACAGCCCGCCCGCCTCCGCCCGCAGCTCTGGATGACCGGCCAGCGTCATGCGGAGATCGCTCCACCGCACGCGACCGCCGGCGGCAACGAGACGCTGGAAGGCATCCACATACTCCGTTTGAGCACGAAAGGCAACGCGCCGCGTGCCGCTGCGGCGAGCGACGTCGGCCACTGTGCGCAGCATCGGCTCGACGTCGCGCTCGCTGGCCAGCGCCAGCTTGAGCACGCGCAGTTCCTCCCGTGCCCGGCCTTCCACGAGCGGCACGAAATGACACAGCGCGAAACCAGTAAGCTGCCCGCGCGACCGCAGCAGCACGGTGTCGCCCAGACCGAGAGACTGGGTGAGCTCGATCTCGCGCGTGTAGTCGAAGCCCGGCGCGAGTCGGTCGGCGAGGTCACGGCAGGCGAGGATCGCCTCGTCCCGGTCACTCCCCTTCAGCTTCCCGAGAAGCATGGGCGGGTGGTCGCCTGGCGCGGCATCCACAGTGAGCGTGATGGTCAGACGCCCTGGCACGAAGCCGAGACCGGAGTAAAAGCCGATGTTGTCCATCGTTCGCGGCATGGTCTCGAGCCCGATCACGCGCGCGCGCACGCCGAGCAGCCAGTCGATGCCAGCACGCACGACGTCCTTACCGAGCCCAAAGGATTGATGATCGGGGCGTACGGCAAGCGGTCCCATCCACCCCTCCGTACCGGAGCGGTGTACGATATTGAAGGCAACTATCGCCTCCTGTTCGTCACGCCACAGAAGCGCGCCACCGTCGGCATCCTCGATCGCGTATCGCCAGATGGACGGGTTGAGGTACGGCACGCGGACACCCGCCATACCGTCGCGGCGATAGCGCTCCGAGAATGCCTCGCTGAATACCTGGTTGAGCGCGGCGATGTCGTCGAGGCGTGCGGGATAGGGTCCCTCCGCGCGTTGGCCGTGACGCCAGGACCGGCTTACCGCCATGGCTCCACGCCTCCCGCGGTCGCCTCCTCGGTAACCCCCTCCGCATCCGATCCAGTCAGTACCACCAACTCTGTCTGCTCCGTCCCTTGTTCGACCACAGACGCACCGCGCTCTTCGTCGTAACGGACGGTAATCACGTGGTCGAGCCCATCGCGCACTGACTCGATGTGTGTTATGAGGATTACCTGCTCGAACCGGTCCTGCAACCGGCGCAGCAGCTCGAGCACGTTCGCCCGACGCATCTCGTCCAGAGAGCCAAAGATCTCGTCGAGGACGAGGAGCGAGAATGGCTGTCCCGCGCGCTCGGCGATCATCTGCGAGATCGCGAGGCGAAGCACGAGATTGGCCAGATCCTCCTCGCCGCCGGAGATCACCGGCTTGGGCACGCTGTCCTCGAGCACAACGATGTTGTAATGGTCATCCAGCTCCAGCTCGGCGTAGCGTCCCTCCGTCAGCTCGGAGAGGAAACCGCTGGCGAGCTCCGACAGCTCGGGGCGGAGCTGGAAGTTGAGGTCCGTGCGGAGATCAGTGTACGCGCGGTCGAGCTCATCGTGCAATCGCTTCTGCTGCTGGAGTTCGCCCAGCAGTCGCTGCCGCTCGGCCAACTCGCCAGCGACACGCTCGGCGCTCTCTACCGCGGCGCGTGCCGCGCCGGTCTCCCCGTCGGCGCTGACGGCGGAAAGCTGGGCGGCGCGCAGCTCCTCGGTGGCATGCTCGAACGCCTTATGCAGCCCGGCGAACTCCGCCTCGCTCATCTCCCCCAACTCGCGCGCCTCCCGCAGGTCGGCAAGGCGTAGCTGCACGCTTCCGATTCCCTCGAATACTGCTACCCGCTCCTCCAGCAACAACGGCTCGCGCTCGATCTGTACGCCGAGACGTTCAACGCGCGCGTAGATCGGACCCAGGCGCTCGATCGCGGCGCGCACTGCTGTATGCCGGTTGCCATCGTATCCGGCTGGAATCGCTTCGATCTCTCCTCGCAGCGCATCGTGGCGACTCTCCTTCGCGGCAATTTCGATGGCGAGCTGGCCGAGCTCCTGCACGCTCACCTGAACCTTCACCAGCCGCCGTTCCAGCGCCGTGAGCCCCGCCGCCCGCTCGCGGCGGCTGTCCTCGAGGACACGGAGGTCTTCCGGAGTCTCCTGAAGCTGTTCCACGCGCCGCTTGTAGTAGTTGCCGTCCACCCTCACCGTTTCGATCTGGGAGTCGAACAAATCGAGCACGGACTTCAGGCTTTCGCCCAGTGGCCTCAAGCAGGTGGGACAGGGCTCCTCCTCCCCGGTGTTCGCCAGTTTGTCACGCTGATGCTTGAGCTCGGAGTACTGATTTCGCAGCGTCTGGCGCTTGGTTTCCGCCTCCTGCCGGTCGCGCACCCAATCGGTGCGCCGAGCCTGGAGCGTGAGATCGAGTGCGGCGAGCTCGGCGCGCGCCGCGGCAAGCTGCGCGTCGACCTCGCGCTCGAGCTGCGGCGCGCCCTTCAGCAGCGTACTGCGCGCCCGCAACCGCTCCAGCTCCTCTTCGAGCGAGCGACAGGTATCGAGCAAAGCCTGACGCCGCACCTCTCCTCTGGCGAGCGTCTCTAGGCGCGCGAACTCCTCGCGTAACGCCGCGAAAGAAACGAGCTCGCGCTCGAGCTCGGTGCGATCCGCCTTGGCGACAGTGATCTCGCGCAGCTCGCGCTCGATCCGGTCGCGATCGCGGTCCAGCGCCAGCGACTCCTGTTCGGTCACGCGCAACTCGGAGAGGAGCTCTTGCTGCCTCTCGCGCTCCCGCTGCGCAGACTCCCAGCGCGGACGGACAGCGTCTACCGCTTCCTGCGCACGCACGCGCTCAGCAGAGATCCGGGCGGCGCGCCCCACGGCGTCCGAGAGCCGCCGATGCGCATCGGAAAGCGCCTCGCGCACGGACACCGGATCCGGCATGCCCTGTCGCAGGCCACCGAGCTCGGCAACAATGGTGCTGCGGCGATCCCGGAGGAGCTGCTGCGCACTGCGCAGGCGTTCGTAACCGAGCACGTGGGAGAGAAACTGAGCGCGCTCCGACGGCCCCATGGCCGCCATTACGCTCAGCTCCTTCTGCCCCGTGAAGTACGTGTTGAAGAATTCGTCGCGCGACATGCCGAGCCGCCGCGTGACCAGCTCCGTCACCCCACTGATGGAGCTGGCAATCGGCACGCCCGAGCCGTCGAGGTAGAGCTCGGCACTCGTCAGGCCGCGACAGATGCGGTAGCGATGCCCCGCAAGGTCGAAGTCGAGCTCCACCCTGACTGCGGCGCGGGCACCGGCACGCACGTGCCGGATCGTGTCACGGGTACCCCGAGCAGCGGGATTGCCGTAAATCGCCCACGCAATCGCCTCCAGAATCGTCGTCTTCCCGGAGCCGTTCGGCCCGATGATGCCGGTGAGCCCCGAATCGAACTCGATCCGGGTATCCGAATGTTGACGGAAGTTGACGAGATGGAGTGCGTTGAGCCGCATCAGCCGCCGGAACCGGTCGTCTGTTCGCCGGCGCTCGCCTCCTTCAGGTAATGAAGGCCGAGCTTCACCAAGGCCGTTCGATCCAGATCACGCTCCAGCGGACGGCGCGTCAGGTAGGACTCCACCATCGCTGTAAGCGTCGGGCGGCGACCAGGCGCGCCACTCACGGACGAGCGGATGATCTCCGGACGGCGAGTGTCGAGCTGGAAGTGGAGTGCGCGCCGACGATAGTCGCGAAGGGCCCGATGATCAAGTTCTCGCACCACGTGGCGCGGAACTTCACGCACAAGCAGTCGGACGATGCGATCCTCGATGCCGCCCTTGCAGGAATCCACGCGCTGCCGGATGGCGGCATCGACATCGGCGGCGGACATACCACCCGCCGCGATCGGCTCCAGCTCGATCAACGGCCGCGAGGGTGGCATGTAGTGGAACCGCGGCGCGCCCCCATCCAGGTCCACTTCCACGAATCCCTTGCCGGGCAGGCCCATCGCCCGCTCTTCCGCCAGGTCTCCCCACGGGTTTCGGCTCGTGTAATCGAGCGATCCGGCATAAAAGGCACGGTCGGCCATCTGCCGATGCACATGATGATGCCCCAGTGCCGCGTAGCTCCAATCGCCGGCCGTGAGCGCACGCCTCGGGATCTCCATGGCGACGCGCTCGGCCCGAGTCACATGCGCCGGCAGCAATCCCTCAACCTCGCCGTGCAGCACCAGCACGTTGTACTTCATGTTGGGATCGGAGGACAGGGCGGGCAGACGATCGCGGAGATCGGGGACCGCCAGTATGCTCAGGCCGCGTTCAGGAAAGGGGAGCCGCTTTGGCTCCATGTCCACGACGTGAATCCCGAGCGGCGTGAACAGCCGCAGGATGCACTCTGTTTCTGTCGAGCGTGGGCGGTCGTGGTTGCCGGCAACCATCACCACGATCGCCTCGGGCAACGCCTGAGTGAGCCGGGTAAACTGCCGGAAGGCATCGATGATCGCAGCGTTCATCGGCCGAACGGAGTGAAAGACGTCGCCGGCGATGACGATCACATCGGGACCGATCTCGATGACGCGGTCTATCGCGCGCCGAAATGCAAGTGCGACATCCGCCTCCCGCTGGTTGATCCCCAGCGGAGTGACGCGGTGGTACTGCCGAAAACCGAGATGCAGATCAGAGAGGTGGACGAGGCGCACGATTGGAATGTAGTGCGCGACCGCCGGCCGGGAACAGCGCGACGGCCTGACGTCTGATTCGGGATACGGGCGCCCGACGCGCCGACCTTTGGGCAGCGACACGGCTTCGAAGCAGGGAGCCCCATCCGCAAGGTCGCGCTGTCAGCCATGGCGGGTCCTGACAGCGGGCGCAGAGCATGCCGGGTCGGCGGCCTAGCGTCTGGCCGTTCTCATCCGGTGCGTGATCTTCGTCTCGAAGCGCACCGGCTCGCTGCTGGAGCCGGGCGGCGGGTGCATAACGGAACGGATGGTAATGGTAGCCCGGGAATCCGTCCACCAGCCACGGCGGCGGTCCACCTGCATGCTCCCAGTGACCGCGCCGGTGGACTCGAGCCGGGAACCATTGGGGAGGTCGGCGGCGGCGGAATCGCGCGAGATCGTCCCTCGCAGAGAAATGTGAGCGACCTCGCCCCCCCGGGTCAGCGAATCCAGACGGAAAATCGCCTGCAGGAGAGCCGCGCCGCCACCCGGCTGACCTGCTACCGGGATCGTCATCGCCTGCGCCCACGTGGACCCAACCCGCACCGCACCCTTGGGCAGCATGGCAGGCATTTGGGCCACCACCGCCTGAAGATCGGGCGCGAGGGTGGCGGGCGCATCGAGCACCGACGCGGTCCCCTCGGGTGCGATACGAAGAAGCACGCGCCCACCCTGGAGCGCTCGGCGCTGCGATTCGGGAATTAGGCCGGACCTCCCGCTTGCGAGGAGTGCCAGCGAGTCAGTCACCGCCAGCACAACCACGCCGGTGCTATCACTCGATTGCACAATTACGCGCGAGAGCAGAAGCATGCTGCTGCGCATCGTCAACGTAGTATCGCTATTCCCTACGCGCGTACGTCCCGTAACCTCCATCTCCTGCTCGAAGCGGGTGTGCAAGGTGTCACCAGCGCGCGGATGGATGCGCAACAGCACGCTCTGCGCACCGGCCATCATCGGGAAGACGACCCCGAGGGACGCCACCACGGCAAGGAGCCGAAGGCGGCGCATCCATCCCTCTCTCTCAGGCTCCATAAGGATCATCCGGAAGCGACCGGATCGGGATAGCAAACGACGCCGGCGACGGCTCCTCGGCATGCACGCGCGGCCGGAGCTGCGAAGAGAAGAACTTTCGAACGTCCCCGGGGCGGCTTCGCTCCACGGCGTTCCGCGCACGAATGATCTCCGCCTCGTCGTGCAGCGCGACACGATCCTGCACCCAGCTCAATGTCACGGTTGAATCGAAGCGGCGCAGCGTGCGCAGTACGGCTACCTCGAGCGGCACGTCGGCGGCCTGGGGGTAACGCTCCGCCCCGTCGCGCCCGCGCATGATCGCAGGACGAGGAAACGTCACGAAAATCGGCTGGGTGAAATGCGGGTGGCGCACCATCAACTGCCCCTTGACCAGCGTCTGCATCTTGGTACGCACAGCCGGGGCAAGCGCCGAATACCCCGGTGTGGCCAGCTCGTCGGCGTCCATCCGACCGTATAGCGCGGTAGCGGCGTTCCCTACCACACGCCGGTGGACCTGCGACCGGAACTGTTGCGCGCTGAACAGCACCAGCCCGAGGTATCGTCCGCGCTCCGAGATGTCGAGCAGCATTTTCCGGACGTAAGTGTCCGCGCCATCGCTCGGAGCATACTTGTTGAGCTCATCCACGAACACCACCACCTGCTTGACACCAAGATCACGGCGCTCGAGATGCTCGCGAAGCTTGGAAACGATGCGTGCAAAGATCAGATCCTGCGCATCCTCCTCGAGGAGCGCGACGTCAACTACATACACCGCGCGATCCTGGAAGCTCCCCCACGGAAGATCGCTGGGAACGCCGTCGTCAGTGACGAGGCCCGCGCACCGGGTGGAGATGTTTCCCAGCCGATTGCGGATCTTGCGGATGGTTGCGATGTGGTGTGTACGCCAGCTCTCCCCACCACGCTCCTCCATTCCACGGATGATGTCGCGGAACCATGCCTCCAGATCGGCAAAGGAGCGAACCCGGTGCGGACGGCTGAGCATCCGATCCTCGAAATCCCGGTCGAGCACGCGCTCCTTGATGAAGTCGATCAGAGCGTCCGCCTTCGCATCCACATCATCCCGGTTGAGGAGGACCTCGGCATACTGGAGTACCTCGCGGAGGCCCCATGTGAGCGGCCGCACGTTGTCGAGCAGCGCCTCGTGCGAACGTATCGTGTTGAGACCGATACCATCGGGTTTGTACGCTGCCAGGAATTGCACGTTACGGAACGGCTCGGCGGGAACGCCGAGCCGTTCGTACATGGCTCGATCGCCGTCGGTGAGCTCGCCGGGCAGGTCCAGATAACAGAGGTCCGCCCCCTTCACGTTGAAGCAGACGGCTGCGACCGATCCCTTTTCCTCGGGGCAGTGCGCGAACAGCGAGGAGAGCAGCCACTCGACGGCGCTCGTCTTGGTGGCGAGTCCGGAGACCCCAGTGATGTTGAGGTGTGCGGCCTCCGGGCCGAGAAGGAAATCCGCATCCAGTGATACGGGGGAATCCATGCCGCCGGCGCGATAGAGGCCTATTGGAATTCCGGTCCCTCCTTCCCGGCTCGCGTAGCCATCCATGCGCAGCGCAATGGAGACATCCTCATCAGCGGCGAGAAACACCTCCCCCATGGGTACCGGCTGGAGGGGCTCTTCCGGAAGCTGGCGCAACACCGCTGCGGAGTACAGCCGCACCTCGGGCCGTTCGGTCGGGGCAGCTCCCGCGCCCGCGGGGTTTCCATCGTGGCTGAGCACATCGAACAGAGGAGACTGGAGGTCGGTGTAGCTGAAGCCCTCCACCACTACACCGTATACGCAAGGGAGCCGGCCCGCCACCGGTTGGGCTCCCTCCACGCGGACAATCGTTCCGATACCCACGGGAGCACCGACGGCAGTCCAGAAATGAAACTGATGCGGTGTGTTTGGAGCACGCTCAGTAGCCACCACGCGGCCCAAGGGAGTAGCTGCGGTCATCATCGCTGTGATCTGCTGGCCAGGAGTGGAGGCGAGTGGGCAGCCGTTGAGTAATTAGCCGATAGCGCGAAGGTAGTCCTCGGTCCCACGAACGCCGTAAACCATGGTGTCCCAGCGGGGGTCCGGTAGTGCTAGCGGGAGCCGCTCGGCAAGTACCCAGCGGGACACGAGATCCGCGCGCTCAGTCACACCGGTGTCGCCGACGTCCGCGACTTCCACGCGGACGAGGCCCCACAACGCCCCGCCGCTCTCCGGAGACCGAAGACGCAGGTACCAGCTCAGCACGCTGCTGTGTCCTCGAGGAGTGATGACGAAAGCGCGTGAGCGCTCGCCGGCGCCCAGGGCAAGAACCGCCTCCAGAGCCGGTCCCGTGACATACAGCGTGCGGTGGCTCTTGACGACACCTACCGCCAGAGGAGAGTGCGCGAGCGCATCCTCACCGGCGATACCACCGTCAACGAGGAGAGGCGCGTGCTCCAGTATACACCACTCTCGGGCAAGCGCTCTTTCGAGCCGCTCCCGGCGAGAACCCACGGCGGCCCGCGCCCGCTCGATGACCTGTAGAGGGTGCGGGACGCCGCCCGTAGCACCCTCCTCCTCGCCACCCACGTCGACCAGCGCCTCCGGAGGCAGGGCATGGAGCCAGGGCTCGCGAGGTGTACGCGAGAAATTCGCATAGAGACCCCACTGGACGGCGGGCTCTCCCCATCGCACCAGGCGGCGTGCCACGCGGGCACGGATGGCAGCCGCAACCCGCGCCGCGACGATGGGCGTAGGGCCATCCCAGGCGGCCACGAAGCTGCGCTGGACACCGTCGAGAAATCCGCCGAATGCAGGCTCAACTTCGCCCACAGGGCGCGGTTGGCGCGTTGCATCCTCCGCTGTCCGCGCGTCTATCAGCTTGGGAGGCTCCGCCTCCCCTGCCAGGCTCTCGAGCGACGACGTCGGCTCGATGACCTCGCGCATCCGCGGCTCCGCCGCCACCACGCGGCGAAGGGCGGAGCGAAACACCTGTTCAGACAGCACAGGACCCATTACGTTGCGCCGTCCTCCATTGCACGCGGCATCAGCTCGGCAGGCCTCTACACCCGTCGCACGCCGATCGGCGCGCGCGCGGCGCGCTGCCGTGAGGAATCGCGTTCTCTCAATTACGCTCGCACCGATCGGCAGCCTCGCGATCATCCTAGCGCTGGTTTCGGGGTGTGACAAGGCGAGGGAACTGCTGGAGGCCGGCCAGCCGGCGGTCCCGCCGCAAGTGTCACCAGAGGAGGCACTCAACCTGGACGCGGATCCCGTGGTTCTCTTCCAGGTCTTTGGCGAACGATCCGCGCCGCGCATGATCCCCATCGCCGCCATCCGGAACGGCACGCTCGAGAGCATTCGCCTGGATGGGAACGGTTGGCAGCGTTTCGACCAGCGATTCCTGCGCGGCGGCAAGCAGTACGCGCTTTACCACGCCGGTCGAAACAGGGGCGAAGTGGTGGTTGGGCAGGGGATGTGGGAACACGACGAGTCGCTCTACTCGCTCCCTGGCTGCCACACGCTGACGCCGATTGCTTCTGTAGCGCTACGGGCGGAGGTGCGCGGTGGGTTCACCGTGGAGCTGCTCGCGTCGAACGGGGTCCTTGGCGCGCAACGCAGCGTCGGCACCGTCAACCACGCTGAGGCCGTCGCAATCGCGAAGCGGGTGGCGGGCGAGGTCGGGATCGGCGCCGGGTTGAGCCGTCCTCTTCTCGACTCGCTGGACTTCCACGCACGGGCGATCAACACCGGCGGATCAGCCCCGACCATAATCGCCTCATTCATTGACCCGCACGCCGAGCACGCCCGCTCGAGCGCGGTTCGTACGCCGCACCTCTTCCTCATCGCGGACCCGGACCGGTACGGCAGCTACCGCGCGACGTACACGCACGCCATGTACGGCGCGCTGGCGCACACCGAATATCGCCGGTTCTTCGATCACCTCGATCTCACCGGCAACGGCGTGGACGAGATCATCGTGGAGGGATGGCAGTTCGGCGGTGACACCTTCCTGGCCGTGCTCGCGCTTAGCGACGGAATCTGGCAGGAGATATTCCGCACCCGATCCAACTGGTGCCTGGATGAGAGACCGAACGGCTGAGAGCCGGTAGCCCACGCGCCTGGGCCGAAAAGCCACGCGCAGGCCCGCGGCCGGGCTGTTATGAACGGATCGCCCGGTTCCGCGCGTCCGTGCTCAGTCCGGCGGCCCTACTCCACAACCCCCACGGCAACCCCGTCCCCGATCGGCACGATCACACCAGTGATCCTTGGCTCAGCGGCGAAACGGCGGTTGAACTCCCGGACGCCAGCGGTGTCCGGATCGGTGACGGAAGCGTCCAGAACGCGCCCGCCTCGGAGAGCGTTGTCCGCAATGATGAGCCCCCCGGGCCGTACGAGCCGGAGCGCCCAATCGAGATAGGTGGGGAGTGGTTCCTTGTCGGCATCGAGAAAAATGACATCGAAGCGTTCGCCATCGAGCGCCGGCAGTAGCGCGAGCGCGGGTCCCACGCGCACCTCCACCTGAGCGTCCAGCCCTGCTCGAGCAATGTGGCGGCGCGCGAACTCAGCGTGCCGCTGATCGATTTCGAGCGACAGCACGCGACCTTCGGGACCCATCGCCCGAGCGATGCAGATGGCGGAGTAGCCGCCCAACGTGCCTACCTCCAGAACCCTGCGTGCTCCGATCGACCGAGCCAGTACCTGGAGGAAGCGAGCGGTTTCGGGCGGCACCGCAATGGGTGGGATTCCCATCCGGTCCGCCTCCTCGCGCAACGCCCGCAGCACATCGTCCTCGCGAGCAAAGAGACCCGCGATGTATTCTGCTACACGATCATCCACGCATACCGCTCCAACCGGATGTCACCCGAGGTGGCCCCATCTCCCCTCCACGCGCGCGATGTCACTCTTCGACGGGGAACGGCGGGACGTTGAGTAGCCAGATCCCGCTGATCGCCCCGTGATCGTCGAGCTCCAGCACTACGTCCCGAGCGATGCGCACCGCGCGAGCATGACGCACGCCGCCAAGGGAAAAATGTATAGTCCGCTCATCGTGGTCGGCCTCCGCCGCGAGCGGTGTGTCCACCTGGAGTAGCTGTACCTTGCCAGGCTCCCGGCGCGAAGCCACCTGGACTGTTGCGTGCTCCGCTATTGGCTGCGCCAGCGTGCTCACCTTTCGCACGTCAGGCCACACGGCGACCTCAATGCCATCTATGCGACCGCTCTTCACATCCAGAATGACCCACGACCCGTCGTTTCCCGCAAGCTCCACTGAGCCGGTCATCCCCTCACAATCGACGGCACCGTGCTGGAGATGGGCGGTGAGGATGTCCGTATCGGTGTCCCAGCGATACTCCACCGGGGGCAGCTCGCCATTTACCGCCTGTACGTTGAGCACGATCACGAAGTCTCCATGGCGGTGATACGTTGCACTTGCCCTCACGCGGATGCGGAAGCGAAGTCGCGCACCGAGGAGCCGCTCGTCTCGCCCAGGCACCAACTCGGACAAGTGGCCCGGCTGCGCGTGCATCCGTGCCGGCGGTTTGGAGCGAACCCTGTGCGTGCGCTATACTGTACAACGCGCCGAAGAGACGCGCCATTGACAGAATGGAGGGTGGATTGCAGCAGCGTGAGCGGGGGGAAGGCGAGCAGGAGGAACGCGAGCTGACAGGGGTCGCGCGCAGCCAGCATCTGTTGTACGTCCTGCCTCACGATCCGGCGGCCATTGCGCAGTTCATGGATCCGGTGATCGAGCGGGTTGACGGCGACCGGGACGTCACTCAGGTGCTCGTGCTCACCTCCGATTCCGACATGGCATTGGCCGTGGCGGCGGCGCTCACTCGCACCGAGGCCGGGCTGCTCGTGCGCACGGTCCCAGTCACGTCTGCCACGCGAGCGACCAGACTGATGAAGCCGGCGCCCCCAGTGATCGCCGGCTCGCCGGAGGAGCTGCTCGAGCTGCTACGCGCTTCGACGCTGAAACTGGAGCATGTCTCCGCCATTGTCGTCGCCTGGGCCGACGCCTTGCTCGCGACGACGGAGGAATCCACGTTGGAGGCGCTGCTGGCGGAGCTGCCGCGGGATGCCGCGCGGGTGGTGGTCACGTCGGAATTGACGCCGAGGGTGGAGGACTTCGTAGAGCGCCACGCGCGCCGCGCCCGCCGCGTGGGCGACGTGAGTGTGGAGCGCGCCGCCGCAATCGATGTTCGGTATCTCACGATCTCCGCCGATGCCCGCGCGCGAGCGCTCCGCCGTCTCCTGGACCTGATGGATCCGGAGCACGTCGTGATCTACGTCCGCTCGGACGACCTGGAGGAGGATGTGCGGCGGCTGGTGCGATCCCTCGGTTACGGCGACGACTCGGCGGTGCACGTAACGCGAGGCGAGGCGACGCCCGGAGGGAGGGTGGGGGGGGGGGCGACGTTGATCCTTTACCAGCTTCCGCCTTCTCGTGAGGCGCTGCGGAAGCTGGCAGCCGGCGCCGGCGAGATCATCGCGCTGGTGCAGCCGAGGCAGCTCGGCGCCCTCAGGGCGCTTGCCTCTGGCGGAAAGGTGCAATCCGTCAAGCTCCCGGAAGCTGGTCTTGCCGCGCGACGGCGCGAGGAGCAGGTGCGGGATGAGTTTCGCGCGATTCTCGCCAACGGAGCGCCCGCGCGCGAGCTTCTCACACTGGAGCCGCTGCTGGATGAGTACGACGGCATCGAGGTCGCCGCGGCGGCGCTCTCTCTCCTGGAGAGAGAGCGGAAAGCCAAGGCCGGTGCGCCCCACGTGGGGGCGGCACCGGAGTCCGGGCAGACGGTAAGGCTCTTCATCAATGCGGGTGCGCGCGACAGCGTGACGACGCGCGATCTCGTAGGAGCCATCACCGGGGAGACGGGCATTGCCGGGGATCGGATCGGGCGGATCGAGGTACGGGACACGCACTCCCTGGTGGAGCTTCCGGCCGCTGACGCTGAAGTGGTGGCGCGCGGCTTGACGGGCACGGCTCTTCGCGGGCGCCGACTCCAGGCCCGAGTCGACACCGACCGTCCCCCACGGGGGGGAGGGCGGCCAGACTCCGCCGGCGGTGCGAGGGGGCGCCCGCCGGGTCGAAGGGAGGGCGGAGATCGCGAAC
>CAZWSO010000003.1:0-48116 GCA_964636485.1 uncultured Gemmatimonadaceae bacterium | reverse complement strand
AGTACCCGTGGGACGGAGCTGACCGAAATACGCTTCGACCGTAACGGGAAGACGCTGCGCAGGCTTCGGAGCGTTGAACCACTGCGCGCCGACTGAGGCAGGAAACGCGCCGAAGAGCACACACATCGAGCAGAAGAGAACGAGAGTACGACGCATAGAAACCTCCTGACCTTTCTGGTTCGTTTGGCAGTCTCCGGTTGACTTTGAGGCGCCCGCACCGGGTGTGGGGCGAGCGTCATCAGGTGGACGCATCCAGCGTACCAATGCGCCGGAGCGATTGAGCCGCGCACAGGAGGGGGAAATTTGGGCGAGCTGGAGAGCGCTGAACCGCTGCCGATCCTGTTTGCCAACTTGACCTGCCAATCCTGGCAGACCTTTGTCAGAGTGGCAAAGGTGCCCGCCTCACCCGCTCACCCGCTGATGGGTGCCGCTCCCTCCTCCACCCGCACCCGAAGTGCCCTGAGAATGCGGCCACGTCCGTGATCGCCCGCCATACCGACTCCGGCGCCGCCTGGACCGTGATCTCACGGGAAGCGACATGACCCCGGGGGAGCATGGCTCCAACCCCATACATCATCAGAACGCAGGCGGCCAGAACGCCAGCGATGATCAGGATCCACCGCACCGCTCACCTCCCTGAGAGCCGCACCAATCTAGTGCTCGCTGGCAGTACGCGTCTGGTCAGGGCATTATGTGTTGCCACGTGGTGGGTTGGCTGCCGGAGACGCAGCTCCTGATCCCCGCGGTGACCTTTCGCACGAGCCTCTCTAGCCCGACGTTCCGAGACCCGCCGCCTTAAACCGACCCCACTCCCAAACGTGTCCCGCCGCCGCTTCCTACGCGACCTGCAGGCTGGGCGCTATCTCGACCTCTTCCTCGTGTCAGCCGTGGCGTCAGTGCTCGCCATTCGCTTCGCGCTGCATATGGCCGGCTATCCGCGCATTGCTCCCGGCCAGCTCCACATCGCGCACATGCTTTGGGGCGGCCTCCTCATGCTGGTCGCCCTGATCATACTGTTTTCGTTTCTCGGCCGCCGGATACACGACCTCGCGGCGCTCATCGGCGGGATCGGTTTCGGCACCTTCATCGACGAGGTCGGCAAGTTCGTCACGCAGGACAACGACTACTTCTACCAGCCGGCCGTCGCCCTCATATACATCTCCTTCATCCTTCTCTACCTCGGCATAAGATCCATTCACCGACGTCGGCAGGCCACGCCCACCGAATATCTGGTGAACGCCCTTCAGGAGCTGGAGGAGATCGCCGTCGACGAGCTGGACGAGGAGGAGCGCATGCGCGCGCTCCGGTACCTCGAGTCGAGCGATCCCGCCTACCCTCTGGTCCCGGTGCTTCGGCGGGTGCTGGAGGAGGCGCGCACCGTTCCGGTCAGCCGGCCCGGCGCGCACCTGCGCCTGTGGGCGTTGGCGGTGGACAAGTACCGGCAGTTGGCGACACTCCCCTTCTTCGGAATCGCGATCATTGGTTTCTTCGTCGTGCAGCTCGTGCTGAAGCTCGCTACGGTCGCCGCTATCGCGCTTGATGTAGCTCCGGCGCTGGATGCGCTTGGCCTGGAGGAACGGAGTGTCGTGGCATTTGCGCAGCTCGGGTCTTCCACGCTGTCGGCGGTGCTCGTGGCGATTGGCGTCTGGAGCGTCCGACACTCACGCCTCGTGGCACTGCGCTGGTTTCAGCGCTCGATCCTTGTGTCCATCTTCCTCACTCAGGTGTTCGTCTTCTATCAACACCAGTGGGCGGCACTCGGCGGGCTGACGTTCGACCTGCTCGTGTTCTTCGCTCTCGGGTTTATGATCGAGCGCGAACAGACGGTTGACACCACTCCGTTGGACGATGGTGGCCAGGCCGGATATGCAATCGGGGGCACATAGATGGAGCTCTCGTCTCGGGCGCGAGTCCTGCTCGATCGCGGCCGGGTCGGGCTTGACGCCGGCAACAGAACCCGGGATCCAGGTGCGAATCACGGTCGTGCACAACCCCACAGCCGGTGAAGAGGATCACAGCGCCAACGACATCGTTGGTGCCCTCGACGCCGCGGGGCATCAGACGCGCTACCAGTCCACCAAGGAGAACCAGTTCGGTCGCGTGCTCGACAAGCCCGCCGATCTGATCCTTGTGGCGGGTGGCGACGGCACGGTGAAGAAGGTCGCCACGGCGCTCGTCGGCGGCGACGTGCCCATGGCGATACTCCCGTTAGGTACGGCAAACAACGTCGCGAGGGCCCTCGGTGCCGTGACCGGGCTCCAGGAGCTGGTGGACGGGCTGTCGCACGCCAGCCGCCGCAGGCTCGACATCGGCGTTGCCCGGGCACCATTTGGAGAACGCCGATTCATTGAGGGGCTTGGCGGCGGGAGCTTCGCTCGTCTCGTGCGCAGTGGAAGTCGCGCGGCGGACGGTTCGCCGTTCCTTCCCGAAAGCAAGATCGACCGCGCGCTCGAGCTACTGCATCGCGACGTAAGTGAGGCCGAACCTCATGAGTGGGAACTGCGCGTGGACGGAGTGGATCTGTCCGGACACTTTCTCCTCGTCGAAGTGATGAACATTCCATTCCTCGGCCCCAACGTTCCCGTCGCAATCAATGCTGATCCGGGGGACGGGCTGCTCGACGTGGTCGCGCTCGAGCCGCGAGACCGTGGCAGGCTGCTCGACTACCTGGATTCGCGCATTTTGGGCGGGGCAATTCCCCTCGAGCTCCAGGCCGTTCGCGGCCACCGGGTGGAGCTCAGCGTGAAGACCGAGCTCTTGCATGCGGACGATGCGCCGTGGCCTGACGCGGAAGATGATCCCAACAGCGATGACGACCACGAGTCAGAAACCGGGAGAACGCGCAGCCACGAGGGAGTTAACTCGATCATGGTTGACGTGGACGCGGTGGGTGTGGAGCTGCTGGTGGTCCGCGCCCCTAACGACATCGCGCGACCGCCACGATCGTAACCGGTCAGGCTGGAACGGTCTGCGCGCCGAGGAGAACGCGTCCGCCGGTCACCACCTGCCAGAGTGAGAGCACGGCGACCGCGCCGAAGATGGCCGGCGTGCTCTCATGGAAGAAGCCGACACCCACGATTCCCGCGGCGGCAGCGCCCCACGCCAGCCAGGCGAGCAGCTTTGGCGTGCCGGTGTCGCGCCACTCGACCCAGCCGAGCCCGAGGGCACCGAGCGCCACGATGAAGTTCCCGTATCGTGACGCCATGAGACCAATTGGGTGCGTGACATCGTACAGTGCCGCCATGATCTCCTCGCCCGCCACGAACCGCGTTGCCAGCTGCCAGCCGGAGCCGGCCATGTAAGCGATGTTGAGAGAATGGATTGCCAATCCGATCGAGATGACCGCCAGGGTGGCGAGCAACGGAGCCACTGGTCCGCGGTGTACCAGCAGGCGTACCCAGATTCCGGCGATCACCAGCGCCGTGCAGGCGAGCATGGCGAGGTGCACCGCGCGCCAGTGGGCGGCGCCGGCAATGATGCGCAGGTGGGAGGCGGCGTCCCCCTGAAGAACGGGGTGGGCGACCGCGGCGACGCCGAGCAGCACGGTACCGAGCACGAGCGCGAGGGCCAGTGGGCGGGCGAACGTTTGCACGATCGGGGCTCCTGATCGATGTTGAGGAATCATTCATTCCGACACTGGTTTCGCCAAGGGGCATGACTAACGAAATCGATTCTGGCTCGCTCGAGAGTCCGGGCGCTCGATGAACGCATGCGTCATTACCGGGGGGACGCGCGGCATTGGCCGTGCGGTCGCTCTCGCGCTGGCGCGGCGAGGGGCGCCGGTAGTGGTAGTGGGTCGCGACCGAAAGCACGGAACCGACGAGCGCGACGCGCTGCGCCGCCAGAGCGGGAACGATGAGATCCAGTTCGTTCGTGTGGACCTCGCCTCGCTGCCCGACGTGCACGCTGGCGCGGCCGAGCTCCTCGCTCTCCATCCGTGCATGTCCGCGCTCGTCAATAATGCCGGCGTGTACTCGCTTCGCTCGCGGCGCAGCGCGGACGGGATCGAGCTCACGATGGCGGTCAATCATCTCGGGGCCTACCTGCTCAGCCGCCTTCTGCTTCCGGCGCTGCTGGCGGGGGCGCCAGCGCGCATCGTCAACGTTGCCTCGAAAATGGAGCGATACGCACGAAACGACTTCGCGAACTCGCGTGTCTGGAGGCGAGGCGCTGGAGGGGCGTTCGGCTTCATGGCGTATGCGCGATCCAAGCGCGCGCTCGTCCTGTTCACCCGGGAGCTGGCACGCCGTCTGGAGGGAAGCGGCGTAACGGTGAATAGCGTACACCCCGGCTTCGTCGAGACCGACCTCCTTCGCGATCTGCCGAGGTGGGTCCGCCGGCTCTATGAGCCGCTGTTACGCACGGCCGAGGAGAGCGCTGGCACTATCGCGGAGCTCGTGATCGCGCCCGAGTATCAGAACGTGAGTGGCGCGCACTTCCTGCCAGGCCCCCGGGAGGCGCCCAGCTCCGTTGGTTCCCGGAACCCCGCTGCCCAGCGGGATCTTTGGCGGATCAGCGCCGAGCTTGCCGGTATTCCCGAATAACGTTCACGGGTGTGCGAGGTCTCGATGCGGGCCCCTTGGCGGGCGGGCGGAACGGCCACGTCGCCGTCTCCGCCCCGCCTGGAGCCAAACTCACTCCTGCCCGTGCCCAGCCGCCTGAGTCATCCAGGCTTCCGCAGCCTGCTTCATCTCTTCGTCGCTCAAATCCTTGACGCGGGTGGCGATACCCCACTCGTGGCCGAACGGGTCTCGCACCTTCCCGTACCGGTCGCCCCAGAACGCGTCTTCGAGCGGATAGGCAACGGCGGCGCCCGCATCGATGGCTCGCTTGAATGAGGCGTCGGCGTCAGACACGTAAATGTGCAGCGAGCCGGGATTGCCATTCGTGCTGAGCGGCGACTTCGTCCCCCACTGCTCGTTCTCCTCGCTCAACATTATGAGGGAGTCGCCGATCCGGATCTCGGCGTGCATTATTGAGCCTCCGGGGCCCTCCATTCGGTTTACCTCCTCCGCGCCAAAAGCACGCTTGTAGAACTCGATCGCCTTGGCGCCGGTCCGGACAATGATGCTGGGAGTGACGGTGTGGTAGCCGCGGGGAGCTGCGTTGGTGGTCATTGTGAAGACCCTCGCATAAAGGTGGAAGGAGAGCACCAGCTTCGGCGTCTATTCGGGACCGAATAATCTAGCAGGAACGGATGTACCCGCAAGCCCCGCCTATTGTCTCCCGCACGGACCAACGGCATGGTACCTGTTTCCCGCGCCTTGTGATGGCTTCCATGCCCAGTGCAATCAAGACGCTGTTGCTGGAGAACGTGCAGCCGCCGGCCGGCCGCGGCGGCTGGCATGGCGGTCCAACGCCAATAGGCGCTGTTCGGGGTGTCTCGGCCGCGCAAGCTTCATGGACGCCCCTCCCCGGACGCAAGAGCATCTGGGAGCTCGCGCTTCACATCGCATACTGGAAGTACGCCGTGCGCCGCCGCCTTGAGGGTGGCACCGGTGAGCGGTTCGCACGCAAACCCGCGAACTGGCCGCGAGTACCGGAGTCTGCGAACGCGCAGGCGTGGGCGCAGGACGTGTCGCTCCTCAGGGCCGAGCACGAGCGGCTGGTGGCGACGATCGCCGCGGTGCCGCTGAGCCGGTACGGTTCGGAGCTGCCCGGGAAGAAGCGATGGACAGTGGGGGAGTTGATCGTCGGCATTGCGCAGCACGATGCCTATCACACCGGCCAGATTCAGATGCTCAAGCGGTTGTGGGTGGCGGCCCATCCGCCCAACGGGCACGAGGAGCTCGCCGTCGGAGGGCGCCACACGTTCGCGTAGGTTACCTGCCCACGGCGCCGCGCCAGCGCGACGAGCTGTTCGGCAGTGGTCGAGAGTTAGACAATATTGGTCTCTAGACGCACCTTGATGTGCAGTCACCATCGGATAGGCGATCATGAAACGGAAGACAGGAGATGTGAGCCGCCGGCACGTGCTCGGCACCCTTGGGGCGGCCGGTGCCGCGGCGATCGTGGGACCGATGCCGCTGATCGCGAGCGGAGCTTGGCCCTCATGCGTGGTAACGCCGGCGCAGACCGAGGGCCCCTACTTCGTGGACGAGCTGCTGGAGCGTGCTGATCTGCGTGTCGAACCGACAGACGGCACGGTGAAGAACGGCGTGCCGCTCAGAGTGAGAATCACGGTGCAACGCGTGGATGGCGCCACATGCGCACCCGTTACCGGCGCACACGTGGATCTGTGGCAATGTGATGCCGAGGGCATCTACTCGGGAGTGCTCGATGCACAGGGGCTTTTCGACACTCGCGAGAAGAAGTTCCTTCGTGGGTATCAGGTCACGAACGACCGTGGGGCCGTGGAGTTCCTCACCATCTATCCCGGATGGTACCCGGGCCGCACGCCGCATATCCATTTCAAGGTCCGGCTGTTCGCGGGCTCCCGCCGCACATATGAGTTCACGTCCCAGTTCTACTTTGATGACGCGGCGACCGATCGCGTGTACGCGAGAGCGCCATACAGCGCCAGGGGACCGCGGACAACGCGCAACGAGAGGGACGGTATCTTCGCACGCGCCGGCGGACAGCAGTTAATGCTGGGACTCTCGGAGGACGGTGATGGCATGCTCGGCGAGTTCGACATTGGTTTGCGGATGGCGTGAGCAGGGCTGATTCTCTCGATGCGTCGTCCGGCGGGTTGGAGGCTCCCGTATGCCGCCGCCCTACCACTTCGTTACCCCGCCCCTGCAGAAAAGCTGCTTCGCTGCGTATTGTTCAAAGCGGGCACGCACCGCGACGGTCGCACCGCTCCACTAACCCAGGCGGAATGAATGCATTGAGGACACGACTGACCACCGCGGCCCTTTTCGTCGCGGTGGCGGCCACGGCTTGTGGCGGTGCCGCCCGACCGCATACGGGCGTCAGTCCCCCGCCCGACATGGACTCGACAGCGGAGCTCGAGGTACTCTACCGCGCTCGGATCGACAGCGCCCGCATGCGCTTTACTGCAGCTGACGTTCGCTTCATGACCGCAATGATCGGCCACCATGCGCAAGCGATCGTGATGGCGCGACTGGCCCCCAGTCACGGAGCAAGTTCGTCCGTGCAGACCCTGGCAGCGCGGATCATCAGCGCCCAGGAGGACGAGATCGCCACCATGCAGCAGTGGCTTCGTGATCGAGGGCAGCCGGTGCCCGAGGTGCACGTTGAAGGCACCATGCTCATGGTGCACGGCTCCGACCACCACATGCACATGCCCGGCATGCTCACCGCGCATCAGATGCGAGCGCTCGACCGGGCAAGGGGGGCAGCATTCGACCGGCTCTTCCTGACCTACATGATCCAGCATCACCGCGGGGCAGTCACCATGGTGCGCGACCTCTTCAGCACGGACGGCGCCGGTCAGGACGATGCAGTGTTCAAGTTTGCCTCAGACGTTCAGGTTGACCAGTCCACCGAGATTGCCCGAATGGAGCTCATGCTCTCGGCGCTGCCCCCCGAGGGCGGCGCGCCGTGATCACCTCGAATCAAACCAGGTCCCAGCCGCACTCCTCCCACCCAACACTGGAATCCGTCATGTCCCTCGCAGCCCAGCGCCGACGTGCGATTGCACGACCGGCCGCCGACCTCATCCTGTTCCCCCTGCTCGCCGCCGCGCTCCTGGGCGCTGCCGCCTGCGCGCCTTCGATGGCCACCTCCGGTCCGGCTGCGCCAGCGCCCACCAGTACGTCGGCACCGGCCTCGGCGTCGATTACCGACCCGCGCGTCGGCCTCCGTGCGGGGCTGTTCGACGCCGAAGAGGCGGTGTGGAATCTTCGCGTCGTCTCGACCACGCCGCCGTCCAGGGAATTCATCGGCCAGACGAACTCCGACCTCGCCTTCACCGGCAACTACGTCATCCAGGGCAACTACCACGGCTTCCAGGTGTGGGACATCTCCAACCCACAACAGCCGGTGCTGGTGAAGGGGTACGTCTGTCCCGCATCGCAGAGCGACGTCTCGGTCTACAGAAACCTCCTCTTCGTTTCCGGTGAGGGACTCGGCGGCCGCCTTGACTGCGGTACGCAGGGAGTACGGGCCGCAGTAAGCGAAGAGCGCCTGCGCGGTATTCGGATCTTCGACATTAGCGACATCCGGAACCCGACGTACATAGCCAACGTCCAGACCTGCCGTGGATCGCACACGCACACCGTTCTGGTGGATCCGAAGGATGCCGACAACGTATACATCTACGTTTCCGGCTCAGCTGGCGTGCGCCCCGCGGCGGAGCTTCCGGGCTGCTCCGGTGCCCCGCCAGGCAAGGATCCGAATACCGCGCTCTTCCGGATCGAGGTGATCAAGGTGCCGCTCGCCAGCCCGGAGCGGGCGGCGATCGTGAGCTCGCCGCGCATCTTCGCCGACCTCGTCGCGCCGCCGCGCCACGGACTGGCACCTGAAGATCGCGCCGCAATCGAGCGCGCCAGAGCGCGTGGCGCTTTCGTTATGGAGATAGGAGAGGATGCATTCGTGCTACCCAGCCGCCAGGTGGCGGGACTGCTGGACAGTGTGGTCAAGGCGCGGGGCGGCAGCGGGGCCCCTACTGCCGCGGATAGCGCCGCACTGCGCGCGGACATCCCGCGGTTGGCAGCGCAAAGGAGCGCAGAGCGCGACGATCGACCCCGCCCCGGTCCAACCCAGTGTCACGACATCACGGTGTATCCGGCAATCGGTCTGGCGGGCGGCGCCTGCGAGGGCTACGGCCTCCTGCTCGACATCAGCGACCCCTCTGATCCGAAGCGCATCGGCGCGGTGAGCGATTCGAACTTCTCGTACTGGCACTCGGCAACGTTCAACAACGATGGCACCAAGATCCTGTTCAGCGACGAGTGGGGCGGCGGGGGCCAGCCGAAGTGTCGCGCTACCGACCCGATGGAATGGGGTGCGAACGCGATCTTCACCATCGAGAACCGGCAGATGCGTTTCCGGAGCTACTACAAGATGCCGGCTCCGCAGACGTCGCTGGAGAACTGCGTGGCCCATAATGGGTCGCTGATCCCGATCCCAGGTCGAGACGTCATGGTGCAGTCCTGGTATCAGGGCGGTATTTCGATCTTTGATTGGACGGACGCAGCCAACCCGGTGGAGATCGCGTTTCACGACCGGGGTCCGTCAGACGCGACGCAGATGGGTAACGCCGGGAGCTGGTCGGTCTACTGGTATAACGGCGTGATGGTGAGCTCGGAGATAGGGCGTGGTCTCGATATCTTCGAGCTGGTGCCGAGCGAGTTCATCTCCCAGAACGAAATCGACGCTGCCAACTCCGTTAAGCTCGACTATTTTAACGCACAGGGACAGCCACAATTCGTCTGGCCGGCCACGTTCGCGCTGGCGCGTGCGTACGTGGACCAGCTCGAGCGGTCGAACGGGATCTCTGCAAGCCGGGTCTCCTCCGTGCGTCAGGAGCTCACCAGTGCTGAGAGGGCATCACCATCGGCGCGGCGCGCGGCGCTGAGCGACCTGGCGACGCAGCTCGACGGGGACGCAGGCTCGTCTGCCGATGCCGCAAAGGTGCGGATGCTCGCGGCTGCGATTCGCGACCTGACGGCAGAGACGCGCTGAGGCGAGAACAGGGTGCCGGAAGTCAGTGGTGAACGCCGGGCCGGCATGATGATATGCCGGCCGGGTCGTTGCTCCACATGACGGCGCGCTTCTGGTATGCCGTCCCGAATGCGCTCGCGACTGTCCTGCGCTCTTCCGATGATTCTCGTCAGCGAGAGTTATTGACGCTTACTGTTGGCCGGTCCCGGGCGCTCCTTCAGGATCGGCCACAGCCTTGCATCTCTCGGTACGGCGCTCCCGCAGCGGACCGAATCACACCCCGGACAGTTCTCCGCCCGGCGTGAATCGGGCGCTGGCGTCTCCCTTCATTCATCGGGGTCTCCCCGACAGGCCGATTCAAGCCGGAAACAGAGCTTGAGGACTACTTATGAGTCCCGAATTGATGGGCGCCAATGACCGTTGATGCAGCCGGGGATGAGACGAGGCGTCCGCGCGGCGCGATGGGAGATGCCGTCTTCCAGGCGCGCGGCATAACGAAGGTATATCAGATGGGCGAGGTGCAGGTGCACGCACTCCGCCATGCGGATCTCGATCTCTACGCCGGCGAGTTCATGGTTCTGCTAGGTGCATCGGGAAGCGGCAAGTCCACGCTCCTCAACATACTCGGCGGACTCGACGTGCCTACCGACGGCACCGTGATGTTCAGGAACCAGAACCTGACCGAAGCTGACGATGCGGAGCTGACGCGCTATCGGCGCGACCACGTCGGCTTCGTCTTCCAGTTTTACAACCTGATCCCGAGCCTCACCGCGCGAGAGAACGTCTCGCTCGTGACCGAGATCGCGCGAGATCCGATGACGCCCGAGGAGGCACTGGATGTCGTCGGGCTCGCCGAGCGGCTCGATCACTTTCCGGCGCAGCTCTCCGGTGGCGAGCAGCAGCGCGTTGCCATCGCCCGCGCCATTGCCAAGCAGCCGGACGTGCTGCTCTGCGACGAGCCGACCGGCGCCCTCGATTCACAGACGGGGCGGATCGTCCTTCGGGCACTTGCCCGGGTGAATGAGGAGCTCGGCACGACGACAGCCGTGATCACGCACAATGCCCCCATCGCCGCGATGGCCGATCGGGTGGTGCGCATTGCCGATGGCCGGATCGTCGAGGAGACCCGCAACGAGACGAAGCTGCAGCCGCAGGAGCTCGAGTGGTGACACACCGGGGATGCGGCACGCAATGAGGGCGCTCGACAGGAAGCTGATGCGGGAGATCTGGCGCCTGAAGGGACAGATGCTCTCGATAGCGCTGGTCGTCGCCGCGGGCGTCATGACCGTAGTGACGCTGCGCGGCACCTATCAGTCGCTCGCCTTCTCGCTCGAGTATTTCTACCGCGAGTACCGGTTCGCGGACGTGTTCGCGGAGCTGGAGCGCGCTCCCGAGCCGCTCACGCGTCGTATCCTGCAGATTCCCGGTGTCGCGA
Organism: uncultured Gemmatimonadaceae bacterium; assembly: GCA_964636485.1. GTDB lineage: Bacteria > Gemmatimonadota > Gemmatimonadetes > Gemmatimonadales > Gemmatimonadaceae > CAYXRS01. The sequence continues at coordinate 37,111 of CAZWSO010000003.1, read as the reverse complement.
GTGTACAGACGCGCGTGATCCAGATCGTGAATCTCGATATCCCCGGGGTGGAAGAGCCGGCGGTGGGACTCATGCTGTCAATCCCAGCGCGCCCCGAGCCGACGCTGAACGACATCCACATCGTACGCGGCCGGTACGTCGATCCGGCGCGTCCTGACGAAGTACTCATCAGCGAGAGCTTCGCCACCGCCAATGCACTGGACCCCGGTAACGCGCTTAACGCTGTGATCAACGGCCGGTGGCGCCGCCTGGAAATCGTCGGCATAGCGATCTCTCCCGATTACATCGGCGAGATCGCACCCGGCACCGTGTTCCCCGATGACCGACGATTCGGAATCCTGCGCATGAACCGCGATGCGCTCGCCGCCGCCGCCGGTCTGGATGGAGCCTTCAACGAAGTCTCCCTCAAGTTGTCACCAGGCGCGAGCGAAGCCGCGGTGATCGATGACCTCGACCGCCTGCTCGACCCGTACGGCGGGCTGGGCGCTTACGGACGTGCGATTCAGCAGTCGCACGAAGCGGTGATGGGAGAGCTCGAGCAGAACCGCGTTACGGGGACGTTCATTCCGGCGATCTTCCTTGGCGTCGCCGCGTTTCTGCTGAACATCGTCCTGAGCCGTCTGGTGGGCACGCAGCGTGATCAGATCGCCGTGCTGAAAGCGTTCGGCTACACCAACCTCGATGTTGGACGTCACTACCTTCGCATCGCCATGGCGGCCGTCCTGGCGGGCGCAGTGCTCGGTACGGGCGTGGGGATCTGGTTCGGCGCGGGGCTGACTGAGCTCTATGGGCAGTTCTTCCGCTTTCCCGACCTACGATACGAGGCAAGCTGGACGCTGATTGCGATCGCCGTCGGCATCAGCGTGTCCGCGGCGGCATTGGGCGCCCTCGGTGCCGTGCGCAAGGCAGTCCGTCTTCCGCCGGCCGAGGCGATGCGACCGGAAGCGCCGATGAACTTCCGCCCCGGTCCGATCGAGCGCATCGGACTGGGAAAGTGGCTCCCCTCCTCGGGTCGCATGATCATCCGCAACCTCGAACGGCAGCCGGCAAGAAGCCTGTTCGCGGCGGTGGGGGTCGCATTCTCCGTCGCTATTCTCGTAGTCAGCATGTTCTTCTTCGATGCTGTGGAGCACATGATCGACGTGCAGTTCCGTCAGATCCAGCGTGAGGATCTGGCCGTGTACTTCGCCGCCGCGCGCCCCCAGCGTGTTCGTCACGATCTTGCCAACCTGGATGGAGTCACCCGAGTCGAAACCTTCCGCACGATCGGTGTACGCCTTGGCAGCGGGCATGTGCACCGCTCGACCGCCATCACCGGCATGCATCCCGATGCCTCGATGCGCCGCGTCGTGGATCAGAAGCTGGGCCCTCTTACAATCCCGCTACATGGTGTGGTACTGAACTCCAAGCTCGCGGAGATCCTCCATGTGGGGGTAGGCGACACCCTCCGTTTGCAGGTGCTCGAGGGGCGCCGAGCCGAACGTCTCATCGCCGTGACGGGAACCGTGGAGGAGATGTTCGGCATCGCCGCCTACATGGACTACCAGGCACTTCACGAACTGCTCCGCGAGCCTCCAACGGTTTCGGGGGCCTATTTGGGCGTCGAGCAGGCGAGCATTCCGGCGCTGACGGAGCAGCTCAAGCAGCTGCCGGCGGTTGTAAGCGCCTACTCACCCGCCGTGCTGCTGGAGACGTTCGAGCAACAGATGGCCGAGAACCTCATGATCACCGTTACCTTCCTGGTAGCCCTGGCCGGTATTCTGGCGGTCGGAATCATCTACAACGGCGCTCGCATCGCACTCTCGGAGCGGGGACGAGAACTTGCCAGTCTGCGGGTTCTGGGCTTTACCCGGCGCGAGGTGTCGGTTCTGCTGCTTGGCGAACAGGCCACGATCACGATGCTCGCCATTCCACTTGGGTGGCTGATCGGGCTGGGCTTCGGGATACTGATCCTCTCTCTTTTCGACATGGAGCGCTACCGGATCCCACTGGTCATCAGCGAACGCACGTACCTGTTCTCGGCACTGGTCGCGATCGCATCCGCAATCTTCGCCGGGCTCGCCGTGCGGCGGCGACTGAACCGGCTGAACATGATCGAAGTGCTCAAGACGCGGGAATAGAAAATGAACGACAGCACACGCTCTTCCGCCATTAATCAAACGACCGAACGAAGGGACGCGCCGCGAGGGACCGGCCGTGACGCTTCGCGGGGCGAGCGGGAAGCTCGCCATGACGGCACGAGCGCGCCCGCGGCGGCGAAGCGCAAGCCCGCGCGGTTGATGTCGCGCAAGCGGATTATCTGGATCGGAGCGGCGACCTTCACGGCGCTGCTGATCGTGTGGATTCTGCGCCCCACGCCGGTGGATGTGGAGGCAGGTCGCGTAGTGCAGGGTCCGCTGGAAACAGTCGTCGAGGCGGAGGGGATGACGCGCGTCCGAGACCGTTATCAGATCGGAGCTCCAGTCACCGGACGTCTGGCGCGCATCGATCTGCGCGAGGGCGACGTGGTGCAGGCGGGCACAGTGCTGGCCAGCATCGCCCCGGTGCCGCTCGACCCACAGGCTCTCGCCCAGGCGCAGGCCCGTGTTACGGCGGCCGAGGCGGGCGTACAGGAGGCGCAGGCGCGCGCTGCACAGGCCCGCGAGGGGCTCGATCAAGCGGAGCGAACCGCGGCGCGCCTTCGCGAGATGGCGGCCGCGGGCGCGATAAGCGCCGAGGACGCAGAGCGCGCCGAGCTGGAGGTTGCATCATCGCGCCGCGAGCTGGAAGCGGCGCGGTCGCGCGCACGAACGATGGCCGCCGAGCTCACGGCAGCGCGGGCGGGTCTTCTCAACGTGGATCCTGGACGTCAGACAGGACGGGCGGCGGCGGTGGTGCGTTCCCCAGCTGCCGGACGCGTGCTTCGCGTGCATGAACGAAGTGAGCGCGTCGTCACGGCCGGGACACCGCTCGTCGAAGTGGGCGACGCGATGGGGCTCGAGGTCGTGGTCGACGTGCTCTCCACGGATGCGGTACAGATCGAGTCAGGCGCCCCGATGCGTCTCGTGGAGTGGGGAGGCTCGGGAGTTCTCGACGCAACCGTGCGGCTCGTCGAGCCAGCCGGCTTCACCAGGATCTCGGCACTGGGCGTGGAGGAGCAGCGCGTCAACGTGATCGGCAACCTGGCGCAGCCGCCTCCAAGCCTTGGCGATGGCTACAGAGTGGAGGCGCAGATCATTACATGGCAGGCCGATGAGGTGCTCAAGGTGCCGAACAGCGCGCTATTCCGTGCGGGTACGGAGTGGACCGTCTTCGTGGTCGAGGAGGGTAGAGCTCGACTGCGTGAGGTGCGCGTGGGCCGCCGCGGCGCGCGCGAGGCCGAGGTGATCAGCGGGCTGACGGAGCGCGATGTGGTGGTGCTGTTTCCATCGGATCAGCTCCGCGACGGCATGAGGGTGCGCACGGCGTCGTAGCAAGGGAAGCGACAGCAGTAGTGAACGCCGGGCCGGCATGATGAGATGCCGGCCCGGCGCGTTTGAAGCACATGACGTCGCGCTTCTGCCATGCCGCCACGAATCGGATGCTGCCTTTGCGCGCTCCTGCAAGACGGGCGCTACTGCCCGCCTCTCTCGACGCGATCGCGCCGCATCTCGACCGACAGCTCGGCGAGGGTGGCAGCAACGCGAACGCCCATGGCCGAGAGCTCCGTAGCGAGCACGCTGGCACCGGCGCCCCCCGCCAGTACGGTCACGCGCGCCGGCAGACGCTCCCGCAACGCACGCAACTCGCCGAGCACTCGCTCGCGGTCATCGACGTACACCACGCTCATCGCCACCAGTCCGACGTTGGACGCCAGGGCCGCTGTCGCAATGTCCCCGGCGGGAAGATCGGCGCCCAGGTAGATCACGTTCCAGCCCTCCACGGCCGCAGCGGCGCCCGCCAGTACGGCACCCGTGACGTGTCGCTCCCCCGCCGGCGTCGCGATGAGCAGCCGCGGCGCTCCATTGCGCTGGGGGAACGTACGCATCATCTCGGCGGCGACGTCGTGCAGCACCGATGACGCAAGATGTTCATGCGCTGGGGTGAGACGACCGGCATGCCACTCGTCGCCGACAAGCCGCAGCAGCGGCGCGGCAACTGTCTCGAGGAACGCCGGCACCCCCATCAGCGCGGCCGCGCGACGCATGCTCGCATCCAGCCGCGACGAGTCGAGCGAGCGAATGAGCTCTAGCGCGCCGTCCACCAGGCGGGCGACATCCAGTGCGCCCGCTGGCGCCGTGCCACGCTCCTCCCGCGCCGCAATGTCCTCGTCGACCAGTCGCGCCAGCTCCTCCGTGGAGAGTCGCACCACCTGACCAATGCTGCGACCGGCTCGCGTCGCGGCATTCAGCATACGGAGCCGCTCGATGTCGTCATCGCCATAAAGGCGCTGTCCTCCGCCGCCGCGGCTTGGTTGTACGGCCCCATACCGCCGCTCCCAAACGCGAAGCACGTCCTGAGAGAGTCCCGTGCGCTGCGCCACCACGCCTATTGGGTGACGCCGGGCTTTTTCTGGCTGATCGCTCATAGACGGGATATTGCCACGTTGTCCAAGTTCTGTCAAGGGTATACTTTGGACAGATGCTTGACAAAGGACGCCTCCCACCCCAGTTTTCCTAGACAATAGCTGGACACGAGCGCCTTCGCAGGGAGTCTCGCCGGCGGTCCGGATCGCCTGAACGACTCGCCTGCTTGGCTCGGTGTCCTTGCCTCACTCAATCATGGAGACGCGACACATGAAACCGTTCCTGACGCTGGCAGCCTTCACCGCGGTCGTGCTGGCCACCCCGCTCGACGCTCAGCAACCCACCGCGAGACTTTTCCTCGAAGGGCGCGGCGGCGCTGTCGTTCCCACCTTCGACATTTCGGATGTCGCCACTGTTGGAGGGGCGTTCGGTGCCACCATCGGATACCAGGCCAACCCCTGGTGGGTGCTGATGGCCGAGTTCGACTACGGCATGCACCAGGACAAGGCAACCGAATCAGTGGACATCAATACGCTGCACTACATGGCCAAGGTGGGATACTCCCTCACCGGTCCGCGCGACCGGGGCTGGGAAGCACTCGTGAACCTCGGTGCAGGAGCAGTACGCTTCAACGTGGATGGGGCGGACACCTTCACCTACCCCGCTATCAATGCGGGCGCAAAGCTGGCCTACAACTTCAACCCGTCCGTCGCGTTCGTGCTCTCGCCGCAGGGCGACATTGCGTTCAGCAAGGAGAGCGAGGTGGGGACGACGAACGCCTGGGTGTGGCCGTTCACGGCCGGTCTTCGCGTGAGGTTCTGACAAGCCGGATGGTGGATGCGGCAGTCCATGCGGTCGATGCGGTTCGCTGATTCGATGAGCCACAACGACAGTTGACGTAGCCCGGTAGCAGACAAGGCTCCCGCGCGGCGCGGGGCAGCAGGCGGCACTGCGGGACCCCGACAAACTCCAGCCCCGTTGCGAGAAATTGCACCGCTCCGCACAATGTGGTACATCGTGCCGCCTGCTCCTGGAGGTCTCATGAAGAAAAAGTCCCGCCGCAACATCCCCGACTTCGCATCCAGGAAGCCGGACCCGAAGTCGATTCACGCCGCCGAGAAGGGGAAGCCTGCTTCCGTCGCTGCGCCTCGCACGGCGATCAAGCCTCGTGCTACGTCGGCGAAATCCGGCCACCGGGGTCAGTAGGCACAGCAACACAGTTCGACCGGGTAAGGGGCTTATAGCGCATCGTGCAGCTCGGGTGAACGCCGGCGCGGTGCCGTTCCCGGGACATAGTGAAGTGGCATTCCCTGCCGATCGGATGCAGGAGAACAATGTCAAGATTCAAGATCACCAGTTGGAACATCGCGCATCTCGATCGGCTGTTGGAGGCGACGACGGAACGGGCGAAACGCCGGCGCGCTGCCGTCGTTCAGGAGATTCGCGAAATGGATCCGGATGTCCTTCTGATCCTCGAGGGACCGAAGGGTAGCGCCGCGATCAATCGCGTGGGCGTTGAGCTGCTCGGCGAGGACTGGGTCCCCGTCACGCTCGCCAGCGACGCGGCTCACGCCACACTTGGCACGCAGTGGATCTGGTTTCTCGTCCGCCGTGAGCTTCGCCGTCAGATGTCGCTGCTCGAGCCCGCCACCTGGAAGGCACTATGCGGCGATCGCTGGGATTGTCACTTCTGGGGCGATACGACGGCATCTCATCACAAGCACTATCGGCATCCGCAGGTGCTCGTGTACCAGTCGGACGGCTTTCGGGCGGAGTTCATCGGCTTGCACCTGAAGAGCAAGTTCGTAAATCAGGGCCAAACGATGTGGAATGATCCTGCTCGCCGGGCTGACTTCGTTCGGGAAGCTCTCAAGGCAAGGATCAAGATGACAACGGAGGCGACGAACGTCCGCAACTACGTGGACATGAAGTTCGGCCAGATCGAGAATCCTGCCATCTTCGTCATGGGCGACCTGAACGACGGGCCGGGGAAGGAGTACTTCGAGGATCGTTACCTTTTCTTCGACCTGGTCTCAAACCTTCAGGGCGAAGTTTTTTTCGCCCGGCGGTTCCTCAACCATGCGCTGTTCGATCTGCCGCAGGAGCTTAGATGGACGGTGAACTTCAAGGATTTCGTGGACCCGACTCGTGATCCGCACATTCTGCTCGATCACATCATGTTCACGCAGCCCCTGATTGATGGGTCGTTGCCTTGGCGGGTAGGCAAGAAGGCTGGCACGGTCGAACACGAGATTCACGACCTGATCAATGCCCAACTCAGGAAGAGCGAGCACACGAGCGACCACCGGCCTGTCTCGGTTACGGTGGAGGTCAGTTGACTGGACTGAGAGGGGTGTACTGCTGCGGAGGAGGCTGCGGAGTGGCCAGGGACGGAATCGAACCGCCGACACGCGGATTTTCAGTCCGCTGCTCTACCAACTGAGCTACCTGGCCGGAATCTGCTATGACCTTGAAAAATTAGCTGTTTACCCGGTGACGTTCAAGCTGACCCCTCCCCACTGACGGCGCGCAAGGAACCATCTCCTCACTGCCTCACCAGCCGTGGGCCGACGCCAACGCCGCCAGACAAGCACGACTCCTGCAGCCACGTAGCGCAGCGCCGCCGGTCACCGGTCGGCACTCGCCACCTCTACAGGAGGAAAGTGATGACATCCCTTCGTCTCGGTGCCCTTACCCTTGTGGGCCTTCTCATTACCGCCTGCGGGCCGCGACAAACCGACGACCAGACCGCAGACGAGATCCAGACCGACGCCGCCGGCGAGGTGATGCCGGCACTTCCGACCTGGACCGCTAACCTCTCCCCCACCGACGCCGCCGCTCCCGCCGCCCGCCAGGACGAGGCCGACATAAGCGGTACTGCGCGCATGGAGATGGGTGACTCCCGCGAGCATAGCCGCGTGACAGTTCATCTAACCGGACTCCAGGCTGGGACATATCCCTGGCACGTCCATTCGGGCACGTGCGACACGGGAGGGCCGATTGTAGGTCCCGCCGACGCGTACCCGCCGCTCACCGTCGGCACGGACGGCGAGGCTCACGTCGAATCCCAGATCGGCGTCGAGACCCCGGCTTCGGGCGACTACCACGTCAACGTGCACCGCTCGCCCACCGATCTGGCAACGATAGTCGCCTGCGGTAATCTCAGCGCTCAGCGATAGCGCGTCCGCAGATGATCATGCCGGCCGTCCCCCGCTCCGCGGGGGCGGCCGGGCTGCTTTTCTTCTGCTGGCCCTGGTCTCGCGCGACTACACCGGCAGCCCTTTCTCCTGGAAAGCGCGATCCGAAGTTTTCACTGGAACCAACTGGCTCTCGAGGCGCTGGCCGCTGCGGCCATGCCGCATACTTCCCGGTGGTCTGGAGCTCGTGGCTCCCGACTCAGCCAGCCGGTTTCAAGACGTCCGCGCCGCCCGGTACTCCGCCGGCGTTACCCCAACGCAACGCCGGAAGGTGTTAGTCAAGTGGCTCTGATCGTAAAAGCCCGCGCTCAGCGCGACGTCGCTGAGCGGCGCAGAACTCGCGATCAGGGCCCGGGCAGCGTGGTCGATGCGCAGTTTGCGGATGCGCTCGCCCACCGTGCAGCCGAACGTCCTGCGATATGCGCGCGCCAGAGTGGCGGGGTGCACGCCCACTGTCTGGGCTATCTCGGCAAGTGAGAAGCGGGAGGCATACAATTCGTGCACCAACTCATCAGCCGCCGCCAGCCAGCCTGACGCTTTCCCGTTACGTCGAGGCGCTGGCTCTCGCGATATCTCAGCCAGCAGCTCCAACACCAGGCCTTCAGCCGCCACGCGTCCAGTGTCGTCCTCGGTGCGAAGCTCCTGCACGAGACGGCGAGCGAGCTCACTCGCTGCTCCACCCCGCGCCTGCCGTCTCTCGTCGAGAGCACGGGCGATGGACGGCGTTTCCGCGAAGCGGGCACGGTCCACATCGATGCGAAGCCCGCGCGTCTCCGCCTCGCTGAACCTATTCCAGTGCATCTCACCGGCGGGTGTGACCTTCAGCGTTTCCGAATCGCAATCCGCGGCCGCACCACGCCAGTACTCCGTAAACCGACCCCGAAGCACATAGCAGATGGTTGGATCGTCGTGCGTGTGCCGCGGCAGAATCGACCCAGCCTCGTGCACGCCAAGTCGCAGGACGAATCCGGGTAGATACAGAGTGCGCGGTATCATCAAATCGGTCGCTCTCCTGCTCAGCTCCATCACATCACTCCGAAATGCGGTGCAGGGTCCGCGCCAAGGTCAACGGCGTCCAACCGTGTCGGAAGCGTCCAAGACCGGCCCCTTCCCCCTCTCTAGCCTACGTTAGGAAACGTTTGCACCGCAAGCCATGACCGGTGGCAGCGCGGTGGAGAGGGCGGAGCCCTGTGCGGCGCTCTGCGCCGGCTTAGCGGCCCTTATGACTTATACCGCCGGCAGCACGTGGGTTCCATGAGCCCCCGTGCACCAGGCTAGGAGGCCATATGAGACTCAGTCGTCTGATCCCCATGGTGGTGGTCATTGCTGCTTGTGGTGGGGGGGGTAACGGTGGAGGAGGCGCGGCGCCCCCCACCGAACCGCCAACTCCCCCACCACCCGGCACGGTCGTCCTCGGAGCCGCTTCATTCAATCCCACCAACATCCAGGCGCAGGTCGGTGGGACCATTACCTGGAACAACACGTCGGGGATACTTCACAACGTCACTTTCGCCCCTGTACAAGGCGCGCCGGCCAACGTTCCAAACCACGACTCGGGGAGCAACCAGCGCACCTTCAACACGGCTGGCAACTTTGACTATGAGTGCACTCTTCATCCCGGGATGACCGGCCAGGTGCAGGTGCAATGAGGCGCGCCGCCGGGGGTGGGCTCGGAGCACTGATATTCATTCTGTTCGCACTCACACCCGGCGCCGCCGCGCAATCGGTCCTCGGTCGCTCGCCCAATCTTCGAGGCCCCTGGACGCTTGACCAATGGCAGACGGCGTTCGTGCTCAATCACCGCTTCGAGTTTGTCGAGGGCGGCGATCAGCTCTTCAATGTGCCGACGCTGACGCTCGGGATCTCACTTCCGGCAGGGCTCGCGCTCGGCCTGGATTTCACGTCGAACAGTGAGATCGTGCACGAGCGACGCGGGGAGAACGAGACGCAGTACTGGCTGGGCGGCGGCATCGGCCAGGGCCGGCGCCATGGACTCGAGGCGCTGGTCGCGTACAACAGCGCGGCGCGAAGCATGGATGGTTCGCTCACCGGTCGGACGCGACTTGGATCCGTGTCGCTGCTGAGCGAGCTGCGCGGCTTCTCGGACGTGCTCGGAACGGGTGAGTCGGGTGCCGCGATCGCCGGGGGCGCCGTTCTCCATCTCACTCCATATCTGGAGCTCTCCGCCGACTTGGCGCAGATGCTCCAGCCCGATACGCTTTCCTCCGTGTGGAGCGCCGGTGTTGGCGTGATGATTCCCGGAACGCCGCACACCTTCTCCATCCACGCGGCGAACTCCGGAGCCCTCACGCTCCAGAGTGCGTCGCGACCCAAGGCGGTTGGACCCAAGCCAGTCCGTTACGGCTTCGCGTTCACGGTGCCCCTTGGATCGCGGGCACAGTGGGCGCGCATCTTCCGGCGTGGGCCTCCGCCCGCGGCGGCCGTGACACCGAGTGATACCGTAGCGGCAGCGCAGTCGGTGGACATGCGCGCAGTGGCCTTCACGCCCAGCGAGGTGCGGATCCGCGCCGGCGAGGCGGTGGCGTGGATCAACTCCGATCCGTTGGAGCACACCGTCACGAGCGACGACGGAACGTGGGGGAGCAGAGTGCTCCGTGAAGGTGAGCGCTACGTGCGGGTGTTCGCGCAACCGGGGCGCTACACCTATCACTGCGTGCCGCACCCGCAGATGACGGGGGTCGTAATCGTGGAAGCGGCGCCCTGAGGAACGGCTCGGACGCCGAGCTCCTCCCGCCAATACGCTGAGCTGACAGATCGGTGCCGCACGCTGTCGGTATCGGTGCCGTCCCGCGACGAGCTGGCAGCCCTTAGCGCTTCACCTGGTCAGCGCCAAGCGAACGAAGCGATCGCGGGCTCGCCCGAGCATCTCACGATCAAAAGAAAACCGCCCCCCGCGTCAGCGGGGAGCGGTCCTGCTGTTGCAGAGAGGCCAATCAGTTGAAGTTGTAACGCACACCAAACTGCACCCGCCACACGTCCTCGGTATCCGTGGTCCGCTCGAGCGAGTGCGTCATCAGCTGTCCGCCAAAGCTTCTCATGCGGTACTGCGCCCGTCCCTCCGCATCCACCGGTCCACCCTGCGCGGAGGTGGGCACGATCAGCGGCGAATTGCTGACGAGCCGCTTGCCACGTCCCCACTTCGGGTTGAGGAGATTCGGGAAGTTCAGGACGTTCGCGGTGAGTGACAGGGAGTTGCGTGCATTGAAGAAATGCGAGAACACCTCCTGTACGAGGCTCAGGTCAGCCCTGTAGACCATGGGCAGGCGCACGCCGTTGCGCTCGGCGTATCTGCCTCTGTTCGTACGCAGATACGGATCCTGCTGGATGTACGCTTCCCAGGCCGCCGCCTGCTGCGCGGCCGTGAACGTGACACCACCCGTCGTGTACTCCTGGAAGTTCATCTCGGAGATGTCGCGGTGAATGTAGATCAGGTCGTTGCCCGTTCCACCATCGCCATTGAGATCACCCGAGAAGATGTACGAGCTGAAGCCGAGGGTCCTGGCCTCGGCAAACACCGATACCGTCGTCGCGCCAAACCCGAAGTACTCCCTGCGAAGCGAGCCGGCGGCAATGAACCTGTGACCCGGGCTCGACTGCGATAATGCGAGGCCAGGGTTGTTCGGATCGTGAGAGTGGGCATTACCGGTCCACGAGCCCGAGGCGATCGAGCCGGGGTTGACGGTGTTCCTGGCCTCGCCGTAGCTGTAGCCGAGCTTGGCGAAGATGCCGTGACGGAATGGCCTCTCCACCGACGCGGCGAAGTTCCAGGAGTAGCCGTCGCTCTGATTCTTTAGAACAACGGCGTTGGAGATGTTGGGACTGGCGCTGTTGATCCTGTTGCTCGTCCAGCGCGGCCGATCATCGGCACCCACGAAACTCGACTGGGCTTCCGGCAGGTTGGCGTTGATGTAGTAGATCCCGTTCACATCCCGGCCGTACAGGAACTCGGCGGTGCCGATCAGCCCCCAGGGCAGCCGCTGGTCCACGGCGACGTTGGTTCGCCACAGCTGCGGGAACTTGAAGTCGGGATCGGTGAAGGCGAGCGCATAGCTCGATGCCGGGTCACCGCTCACGCTCGTCGGCTTGTAATGGTTCGGATCCGGGTTGAAGGGGCGGTACGTCAGAGGATCGTCGTCGGAATCATCACGCTGCTCGAATCCTGTGAGTATGCCGTTCTCGCCGATCTGATTGGAGATCCAGACGTACGCCGGCTTACCCGTGAAAATTCCGGTGCCGCCGCGCACCTGCGTGCTGCGATCCCCGCGGGGATCCCAGTTGAAGCCGACGCGCGGCGAGAACAGGATGTTCGAGTTGGGCAGCTTGGACGTCGAGTAGCGAGCGGGGTTGCCGTTCTCATCCCGGAACGTCAGGCCGTCCACCTGACTGTTCACGAAGCCGGTGTTCCCAAAGAACGGCGCATCCAGTCTCAGGCCGAGCGTGAGCTTCAGCGCCGGGTTCACCTGCCATTCATCCTGGCCGTAGATCCCTGCGTAGAAAACCTCCAGAGGCTGGATCGGCTTGTCCTGCCCGGGAACATTCGCCCAGCGGACCTGAAAGCGCCGCAGTCTGATGGGGGATTCCGTTCGATTGGGGTTCGCCAGGTAATCGTTGACGTCCGTGTACCAATCGGCAAGCGAGTTGTACACGTAGACGCTCTGCGAACCGGGGAAGAAGACATTCTCCGACTCGTATTTTTCCGCGCTCACGCCGAGCGTCAGCGAATGTGAGACGCCGAGCGGCATGGTGAAGTTGTTCTGAAGCTGGAAGCTGTTGTATCGCAGCTCGTTGTTCGGCGTGAATGGCTCGAAGCCGAACGACGTGTACACCGAGCCGCCTTCCAGGACGTCCACAAAGGGGAACATGGTGCCCCGAGACTTGCGGCTCTCGTCATGGCTGGAGTAACCGATGATGAGATTGTTGTGCATGCTCGAGCCAATCACGGAGTTCCACTCGCCCACCACCGAGCGGATGTTTTCCAGAATGATGTAGTTCGAGTTCTGATAGTTCAGTCCCGTCGTCGAGGTTCTCCGGTTGCCGAAGCCCAGCGAGGTGGAGTTCGACAGGAGCACGTCGGTTTCAGAATCCAGAAAAGTGTACCGCATGCTGAACTTGTTGCGGTCGTCCAGGTTGAAGTCCAGACGTCCCGTGAAGCGCGTGGCAGGGGTGCCATGATCGTAACCCTGGTAGCCGCCAGCCTCGTAGTCGAAGTTGGACCGCAGGAAGTTCCCGAGCTGGTCCAGATCCGAGGACAGCACTCTGGTGGTGTTTCCGCCAACTTCCTGTCCGCCGGTGTTCGCCCTGAACGTCGTGCCCGGCTGCGTGAGCTCGTCCCCCTCATAACTCGCGAAGAAGAACAGTCTGTTCTGAATGATGGGACCACCGAGATTGGCGCCGATCATGTTGTACTTGAATTCGCCAGGGTTAAAGCTGTGCCGCCTCGTGCCCTCGCCAACCAGCGCCTGGTCGCGAAACGCATAGTAGAGCGAGCCGAAAAAGTGATTGGTGCCGCTCCTCGTGACCGTGTTCACGCCGGCGCCTACGAAGTTGCCCTGCCGCACATCATAGGGCGCGACGTTGATCGAGATCTGCTCTATCGCCGCCAGGGAGATCGGCGCAACCCGTGTCGTTTCGCCCGGTGTGCTTCTCAACCCGAAGGAGTTGTTGAAGTAGGCGCCGTCCACCGTGATGTTGTTCATCCGGTTGTCCTGTCCGGCAAACGACATGTCACGTCCGGCCTGCGGACTCAATCGGGCGATGTCTTCCAGCCGGCCGGAGATCGTAGGCAGACTTGCCAGAGCCTCTCTCCGCAGCGATGTGGCGGCGCCGGTCCTGTCCGAGCTCAGGATCGCGCTCTCGGCGGCGCCGGTGACGGTCACGCCCTCGAGCTGCACGGCGGTCGGGCGCATGACGAACGAGAGATCCGTCGCCACGCCCAGGGTGAGGAAGATGTCCTCCTGCACCTGCCGCTCGTAGCCGAGTCGGGTGGCGGTGACCCGGTATGGCCCGCCTACCCTCATGCCCGGAACGAAGACGCGTCCATCCGGCCGCGATCTCCCGGAGTACGTAGTACCTGAAGGCTCGTGTAGCGCGACCACGGTCACGTCCGCGATCGGTCTGCCGTCCAAATCGGTGACGTTGCCTGTGACGGCCGCAGTTGTGACTCCCTGCGCGAACAGCGTGGCGGCTCCGGCAATCATGATTGCCGTGAGTGCCAGTGATGAGATGACAAACCTCTTCATGCTGATTTCCTCTGCTGCCTGACTGGGGAAGTATGGTACCGGAGAGATGGCTGAAGGGCGAGGCAAAGGTGCCGCCGAACATGCGTGCCGTCAAGTCACGATCCCGTGTAGGGCGAGACGCTGCCGCGCAACGAAACAGAAACAGCAGCGTACCTCCTCGCGGGCGCCGACAACCGCCGCAACGTCCTGCCGCGGGCTTCCGCAAAGGCGTGCTCGCGCTCAACTTGCCGGGGCCATGACATCCGTCGGCCCCTCGCGCGCCTTCGCTGCGTTTTTTCTCGCGGCTGCCACTGCCTGCACGTCCACCCGCCCGCCGGATGCGACATCCGCGGCCACGAACCCGGATGCCGGCGTACACCGTCGGGCGATCCTCGTCAGCTTCGATTCCTTCAGCGAGCGTCGAGTGCTGGAGACGCTCGACTCCGCGCGCGTCCCCGAGATCCATGCGCTCCTCGGCGGGAGCGCCTGCGCCGAGCACGCCATCGCGCACTTCCCCAGCGTCACCGCGCCGGGCCACGCGGCGATCTGGACGGGCACCTACGGCGATGTGAACGGCGTGGTCGCGAACCTACAATCACGTCTTCCGCGCGACCGGCACACTATCATGGAGCTGGCGGCTGGCTACTCGGCTGACGCTTTGCGCGCTGAGCCGATCTGGATCACCGTGGGGCGCGCTGGGCGGCGAGTGGTGGCGCATCAGGTGACCCAGGCGCCGGGCCCGCCAGGCTACCAGCCCGTGATGGGGGAGCGCGATGCCCTGCTCACTGCGGCTCGCAACCGGGCCGTCGCCGTGCTGGCAATGCCAAATGTTCACGTGCTCAATGGCTACACCGCCATGGTGGCCCCTGACACGATCATCACCGAACGCGACGCCCCTCCCCGCCCAGCCAGAGGTTGGCGGGGCACCGAGCGCCTCGGTGGCGGCGTTGTCCCACTCGAGATCGCGTGGCGCGCGGGCGATGACTCGGTGTTTGCGCTCCTGCATGGGAAGGAGCGCTACGACCGTGTGCTCATTGCACTTGTGCGAGACGCGACCCGCGGGGCCACGGCCCGGCTCGAACCACCAGAGAGCGCATGGCCTCGCGGACGCCCTCTGGCGCGCCACTTTTCAGAGCCGCTCGAGGCGCGAACCCACTCGGGATCCTATTTCGTGCGGGTCCGGCTGTTCGAGCTGGCGCCGGATGGCACCTCGTTCGTGCTCTACCAGCCCAAGCTCGTTGTCGTTGAGGCCAACCGATCGGGGGTGGAACGGGCGTACTCGAGCGCCGTTCGCGGCTGGATCGGAAACGGCGCCACCCAGCTCTACCGGCGCGGCCTGCTGGGGCAGACGATAATGGATGGCGGCGATGGCACGGCGGAGCGGCGCTACCTGGAAAGCCTGGAGCTGCTGACTCGCCAGTTCATGCGCGGGTCGGAGTGGGGCTGGACGGAGATGCAGGCAGAGCTGCTCGCCGACTACTTCCCGCTGGGCGACGAGGTCGACCACCTCTGGCTGGGGTTCGTGGACCCCGGCACCCCCCTGTACGATCCGGCCATCGGCGAACCGCTCGCCGAGATGCGCGAGCGCGCCTGGCAGATGCTCGATCTCCGCCTGGGGCACCTTCGTGCGCTGGTCGCCGCGACACCGGGCTCGGCGCTATTCCTCACGGGCGATCACGGCATGCGCACCACGTGGCGAATCTTTCGCCCCAACGCGGCGCTCCGCGATGCCGGTCTGCTCGCGCTCGACACGGCGGGGCGCGTGAACCCCTCGCAGTCCCGCGCAGCGGCACCGAATGGCTACTACGTCATGGTCAACCGCGGAGCTTGGCGGAGCGGGACGGTGCGACCGGAAGACGAACCCGAGGTCATAGCGGCCGCAGAGCAGGCCCTGCTCGCCGCGCGTAGCCCCGAGGGAACGCCGATCGTGGCGCGCGTTTTCCGGGCATCCGCGGAAGGTGATTCGCTGGGCCTTGGCGGACCAGTGGGTGGCGACCTGTACTACGAGACGGCACCGGGCTACCGATGGAGCTGGGAGGCGGATCGATCGGTCAGCGAAGAAAGCGGGCTGAACGCGGGACACGGGTTTCCGTCCGTCGCGCCGGACATGTACACGGTGTTCTGCGCATACGGTCCCGGCATTGCAGCACGGCGGATGCCGGGGCTGCTCGTGATCCACGCAGCGCCCACGGTCTCCGAATGGCTGGGTACGCCGGCGCCCGCGGACACGCGCGGTCGATCCGTGCTCAGCGCTCTGGTCGGCCGCCGTGCCGTGCGGTGACGACGGACTTGATGCCCCCGCGCACGTCATCTTGGGCACAAGCGCTACCGCGCGGCGACAGATCAACCGCATCATGGCGCAGGCCGAGGGCACGCCAATGCTGAATGTGTGGATGTCGCCGAACAGCGCCTGGTCAGATAGAGCGGTGCCATTCGTGTGGCACTTGGGGGACATTGGATGGAAGGTTGACCTAGAGAACTTCCTCACTCTGCCGGTATCGACCTGTGACTCAAACCCCCGGTCGCGCGTCCCTTGACGCCTACTTCGCCTTCGTGGAGCGCATCGCCGCCGCGGAGACGCCCGCCATGCTGCGCGCTCTCCGCCGACGAGGCGTTCCGCACCTTCGACGAACAAACTGCCTCTGATCTCGCGGGCATGATCTCGCGCAGCAAGGTGGAGCTACAGCACAAGGCCACGACAAATGGCGGTCTGGGGTAACACGTTGGCTGGCCTTGGCGGGGCATGATAGATGCGTGCCATGGCCGCAGTCCGTACCGCTACGTACCTTTCGGCTTGAAGGGAAATCGCCAGCGCTGTTGCGCTGGCATGTGCCGCCGCGAGAACGGCGTGGCGGTTACTGCCCCCCGGGATTACCCGGGGGGCTCTCTCTTAGCCCCTCCTCAACCGCTTCGAATACTCCTCCAGCAGCCGTCGCTCCTCACCTGTCAGGCTTTCGATCCCCTGCCGGCTGATCTTGTCCAGCACGGGATCTATTGCCTCCAGACTGGGCGGAGTGACCGTAGCGGTGCGGCGGTCGTCGCGAGGCCGCTGGCGCGACGCGATGGCGTTGCTCCGGGCGACCACCTCGTCCACTTCGCTCAACCGCTCGCGGGGCCGGGACTGGCTGCGCGGAATCGGGCGCGGGGGATCGTCGGTCAAATCGGGAGCGGCGGCGACACGATGCCGCAGCCGGTCGGTCGACGGCATCGCCGTCCAGCGCAGGTAGAGCCAGGCGACCGCAAAACCTCCCAGATGCGCAAAATAGGCGACACCGGAGCCAGCCGCGGCAGATCCCACCCCGGCCGCCAGGTTGAACCCCGCGAGCAGCAGCACCAGCCACTTCATCTTCAACCGCAGGAAGACGAACGGGAAGATCACGATCTCGTCGTCCGGCCAGCGCATCGCGTACGCGAGCATCACGCCGAAGATTGCTCCCGACGCCCCAATAAGGACGCCCTCGCGCGCGAAGAGCAGATGGAACAGCCACCCGCCCAGCCCGCACAGCACGTAGAAGAACGCGAACCGGCCGCTGCTCCAGCTATGCTCGATCCGCGGACCGAACAGCCAGAGCATGTACATGTTCACGGCGATGTGCAAAAAGCTGCCGTGCGCAAACATGTAAGTCACGATCGTCCACGGCTGCTCGGTGAGATCGGTGAGCTTGAAGCCGAGCGCCGCCCACATGTCGGCATCGCGCACTATGGTGAGCTGCAGGAAGTAGATCGCTACGTTCAGCGCGATCAACCACTGCACCGCCGGCGTGATGCGCGGATAGTCCTGCTCGTCCGAGATACTGAAAGCCATGTGGGGTCCTGCGTTTAACGTCCGCTGCCTCGAAGTAAAACACGGGCCACCCGCCCCGGTTCCCGCTGCTGGCGCTCGGTCAACGCAGGCCGAGCGGGACGGGGAGACGGACCAGGAGCCGCACGTCGCGGAAGATCGAAACCGCCTCCTCCATGAGGGCGGAATACCGAGCGTCCGGCGGTGCCGGCTCAGAAGGGGACGACAGGTGAACAACAATCTTCGTGCCGGGCGCCACCGCACTGGCCTGCTCGAGCAGCCGCAGAACCTGAGCGTCCGTGGTTCGGTCGGTCATCACGACCGCCAAAGCCGCACTGATCCCCTCGATCTCCGCGACGCCAAGCGTCTCCAGCGCACGATCCGTGACTGACACAGACTCGCTTCCGGCCAGCACGACCTGCACGACTGTAATGGAACGTGCCACCGTCGGTATGGCATCCGGCCGCTGCCCATCGCAATCTACCACTACAGGTACGCCCGGCGCCTCACCTTCGAACGCCTCCGCAAACAGCGCGGCGCTCGCCAGAGGGTCATGCCCACCGAGCGCCACCGAGTGCACGGGCGACTGCGCCACCGCCCGCTCGACGTTGCGCAAAAGCATCGACCCGTTGTACAGAGTCGCCGTTTCCGCCTCCGCGGCGAAGCGCACGATCAGCTGCCGGTAGCCTGTATAGACGCCCTGCGCCTGGACCCCGGAGCGGATCCACGCGATCGCCGCTGTCGGCCCCGTCACTCGCGTACTCACGTCTTCCCCCCTGCGTCCAGCGCCAACCGGACTATCCGTTCGCATAGCTCGGGAAAGTCCATCCCCGCCGCCGCCGCCGCCTGCGGCACAAGACTCAGCTCGGTCATCCCCGGCAGTGTGTTCACCTCGAGGCAGTGCAGCTCACCGCCTCCCCCCCCGGTCATCCGGAAATCCACGCGCGCGCATCCGGAGAGCTTGAGCGCCCGACAGGCCACCAGCGCCAACCGCTGCAGCTCCAAAGTCACTGCCGGTTCGAGATCGGCAGGAAACGTCTCCACTGCCATTCCTTTAGTGTACTTGCATTCGTAGTCGTAGATCTCGTGCTTCGGGAAGATCTCACCCACCGGTAGCGCCTGATCGCCGAGCACACTCACCGTCAGCTCCCTGCCGGGGATGTACCGCTCGATCATTACCTCATCGTCATAGAGAAACGCTTCCTCCACCGCGGGTTCAAGCCCAGCGGGCTCGCGGACCACCGTGAGACCCACCGTGGAGCCCTGCTTGGACGGCTTGACCACCGCCGGGTACCCGACACGTTCGGCCACATCGCTCTGACTGGCCGGGGCCATGAGCCACTCTGGCGTGGTTACCCCTGCCAGCCGAAAGAGCCGCTTAGTGAGATCCTTGTCCATGGCCAGCGCGCTGGCAAGGTGGCCGCTGCCTGTGTACCGCACCCTGATCATGTCCAGCAGGGCCTGGACGGTTCCGTCCTCCCCCTGCCCGCCATGCAGAGCCAGAAAAACCACGTCGGCATCCCGAATGGCGACATGTCCGGCGAAGGACGGGGAGAGCACGCCCTCGCTCATCATTCTGAGATCCTCGAGCGAGGGTGGCACGGTCTTCACCACGCCGCCGGCCAGCAGTTCCGCCTCCATTCGCCCGTCGATGACGCCTGTGGCAGGGTCCAGCGAGACCACCTCGTGGCCGCGCGAGCGGAGCGCCTGCGCGATGCGCAGCCCGGATGCCAGCGAGACGTCGCGCTCCGCGGAGTTTCCGCCCATCAGCACCGTGATTCTCATCCGGCGGAACGATGGCCAGCGTCGCCGCGCGGGGCAATGGCAACGGCTGGCACCGGATGTAGATTCCAACTATGCGCCTCCGACACGCCTGCGCCGCCGCCATTCTGACCACCGCCGCCTGCATCGACCAGGACATGGCTCAGAAGGCCATCGAGGCGGTGCAGGTCGAGACGGGGCGCCCGGACGAACTCCCGGCAATGCGCGCCGAGAACGATGCTTTCCGATATCCGCCGGAACTCTACAATCAGCAGGTGCAGGGAAACGTCACCTTGCGTATTCATATCGACAGCCTCGGTCATGTCGTTCCGGACTCCACCGTGATCGTCGAATCGTCCGGCTACCCGTCCCTGGACTCAGCCGCGGTGATCGGAAGCGGGCGCGTCATGTTCGAGCCCGCCAAGCTCAGAGGAAAACCGACGGGGATGTCGATTCTTCTGCCGGTTTACTTCCGTCACCCCGACGCACCCCCGCTCCCCGGTGACACGCTCCTCGAGCAAAACGCTTCTGCCCGCTGATGACGCCACTACGCAACGCCCGTCCTTACGAGTCGGTTCTCGAAACGATCGGCTGGACGCCGCTCATCCGCCTGACTCGCATCACGCGCGGCATCCGGACGCCGGTGTATGGCAAGGCCGAGTTCTTCAATCCGGGCGGCTCCGTGAAGGACCGCATCGGCATGCCGATAATCGAGGCCGCCGAGAAGGCGGGGAAGCTGCGGCCCGGCGGCACGATCGTGGAGGGAACGAGCGGGAACACGGGGGTCGGGCTCGCCATTGCCGCCGCACTCCGAGGCTACCGCTGCATCTTCACGATGCCTGACAAGATGTCGCATGAAAAGGTGCGGCTGCTCAAGGCTTTCGGCGCGGAGGTGATCGTCACACCCACCGCGGTGCCGCCTGATCATCCAGACAACTATGTCGTGATGGCAAAGCGCATCGCGCAAGAGACGCCCAACGCGATCCTCGCCGACCAGTTCTACAACCAGGCAAACCCCGAGGCGCACTACGCCGTAACCGGACCCGAACTGTGGGAGCAGACGGAGGGTCGGATCACGCATTTCGTTGCCGCTGCGGGAACAGGCGGTACGGTCACGGGCGTGGGGCGGTACCTCAAGGAACGCAACGGTGCCATCCGCATCGTCTGCGGCGATCCGGTAGGTTCCATCCTTGCCGAGGCGTGGCGAAACGATGGCAGGCACACCAGCGAAGGAACTCCTTACAAGGTGGAGGGGATCGGGCAGGACAAGGTACCGGGCACGCTCGACATGAGCGTGGTGGACGAGTATTACACCGTGAGCGACAAGGAGTCGTTCGCCATGGCACGGCGTCTCACGCGCGAGGAGGGGCTGTTCGTGGGCGGCTCGTCGGGGCTCATCGTCCACGTCGCGCTCCGGATCGCAAAGCAGGTGGATGACCCGGATGCCTTCGTGGTTGCCGTGCTCTGCGACACCGGTGAGCGCTATCTCTCCAAACTCTACAGCGACGAGTGGATGCGCGAGAACCGGATGATGGAAGACGAACGCATTGGCATCGGCCGGCTTCTCGGCGGCAAGCGGGAGGGAGCTCCATCGCTGGTGAGCGTGACACTGGGCACCACCGTTCGGCAGGCGCTGCGCCTCATGTCGCAGCACGACGTGTCGCAGCTTCCGGTGATGGACGAGGAGAGCTGCGTGGGCTCGGTTAGCGAGGGGACTCTGGGCGCCCGCAGCCTGGAGGACAACAAGCTGCTGGACGTGACCGTCAGCGAAGTGATGGACGCTCCCTTCCCCATCGTCACGCCAGACCAGCCGGTGGATGCCGTCGCCAAGCTGCTGAGCAGGACCATTCCGGCGGTGCTTGTGCGAACCGATGGAAGTGTGTCCGGGATCATCACCCGGTCAGATGTGCTTCAGTTCGTGATGGCGAGATAGCGCGTGCGGCTCGTCGGCGCTCTCGTTTCCGCGGCCGTGCTTGCGGCTGCTCTGCAACTGTCGGCGCGCGGCGTCGGTCCGCTGCCACCGCTGGGACCGCTCCTCGATCCTGTGAACGGAGTGTGGAGCGCGACGCGATCCGCCGGTATGCCGCGCTCGAATCATTCTGTCGTCCCCGGCCTCGGCGATTCGGTGCGCGTCGTCTTCGACGATCGCGGCGTGCCGCACATCTTCGCGTCATCGCAGCGCGATGCGTATCGGGCGCTCGGCTATGTAGTGGCGCGCGACCGGCTCTTCCAGCTCGAGATACAGTGGCGCGCTGGCGCGGGACGGCTGACCGAGCTCGTGGGTGAGCGCGCACTCCCGGTGGACAGGATGTCCCGCTCGATCGGGCTTCCCGCGGCGGCCGAGCGCAAGCTTGCCGAGCTCGACACGACTTCGGCGGGCTGGGAGGCTATTCACGCCTACGCCGAGGGTGTGAACGCGTATCTCGACGCGATGCCGGCAGCCAAGCTCCCGCTCGAGTACCGGCTGCTCGGCGCACGGCCAGCGCGGTGGAAGCCGATCAACTCGCTTCATCTCATGAACCGCATGGGGATGACGCTGTCCTTTCGGCCCACGCAGTTCATGCGGCTTCGGGCGGCGGCGATGGTCGGGTGGGATGCCGCCGATGCGCTCTTCCCATATGACAGTCCCATCCAGGAGCCGATCCAGCCGAGCCCCCTCGGCTCGCCGCGAATGGACCTGCGCGCCATACCGCCGCCGGGCGACGGAGCGGCGGACGCACGGGCGACGCTGCGGCTGGTCGACGCGATGCTGCAGGAACTCGAAGCGGCCCCTCCGCTGGCGGCGGGTGTGGAGCCCGGCACTCTGGGCAGCAACAGCTGGGCGGTGTCGCCGAGCCGTTCGGCCAGCGGCCACGCGCTGCTGGCCGGCGATCCGCACCTGGAGCTGTCGCTGCCATCCATTTGGTACGAGGTGCACGTGGTCGTGCCAGGCGAGGTGGACGTATACGGTGTCACCTTCGCCGGAGCGCCCTGGGTGGTCATCGGCTTCAACCGCCACATCGCCTGGACCTTCACCAACAACGACGCCGACGTAGTGGACGCCTACGCCGAGAGCGTAGACGACAACGGATCGCCGTCGTCATATCGGCTCGACGGCGAGTGGTTGCCGCTGGAGCAGCGAGTGGAGGTGTACCGGTTGCCTGATGGCCGCGCTCTCGCCACCGACACCGTTCGCTACACGCACCGCGGCCCCATGCGGCACGCGGGAGGGCAATGGGTGTCGCTGCGCTGGACCGTCCACGATCCGTGGACCGACGATCGCTTCTTCGCCGACATCGCGCGCGCGCGTTCGGTGGACGAGTTTCTCCAGGCAAGCGCCGGGTGGGTGGCACCATCGCAGAACATGCTCGTCGCAGACCGCGACGGATCCATTGCGGTGCGCTCCACCGGGCTGTTCCCCGTAAGGCCGGTGGGTGCGCGCGGCGACGTGATCCAGGATGGCCGCTCGCGCGCCAGCGACTGGATCGGCTTCAGGGAGGTGGAGGACTATCCATTCGCGCGCGACCCCGCCCAGGGGTTTCTCGCCACCGCCAACCAGCAGCCCGTGGATCCGGCGGTCAGCGGCGGCTACTATGGCAGCGTGTGGCCGTCGCCGTGGCGGGCAATGCGGATAAACGAGCTGCTGCGCGCCGACAGCGCCGTCACACCCGATGCGATGCGTCGCTATCAGACTGACCCTGGGAGCTCGCGCGCCGATCTGTTCGTGCCCGCCTTTCTGGCCGCCGCCGCGGCAAACGTGCGCGACGGCGACGAGTCGGTGCGCACCGTTGCCGAGCTTCTGGCCGGCTGGAACCGCCGATATACCAAGGACAATGAACGCGCCGTGCTGTTCGAGGCGGCGATGGCCGAGCTGTCGCGCCGTACGTGGGACGAGCTGATCGCGGCCGCCGGCCGCTCTCCGGTTGCCGATCCCGGCGATGTGATGCTGGCGGTGCTGCTGCACCACCCCCAGAGCGAGTGGTGGAACGACCGCCGCACCACGCGTGTCGAGGACCGCGACGACATCCTCAGTGCCAGCTTGGCGGCGGCGTTCGACAGCACAGTCGCCCGCTACGGCGATCCCGACGCCGGTGGCTGGCGCTGGGATCGCGTGCGCAATGCCAACATCGCGCACGCTCTGCAGGTGGGTGAGCTATCAGCACGGGGCGTGGCCGTGCAGGGCGGCCCCGGTCTGCTCAATCCGTCCTTCGGCGACGGAAGGCATGGTGCGAGCTGGCGCATGGTAGTGGAGCTTGGCCCCGAGCTTCGTGCCTGGGGGACGTACCCCGGTGGTCAGTCTGGCAATCCGCTCAGCCCCCACTACCGGAATAGAATTGCCCAATGGAGCGCCGGCGAGCTGGAGTCGCTCCTCGTGCCGAGGACCCCTCAGGAGCTGCCCGCCGATCGCGTTGCGGCGGAGGTGCGGCTGAGCGGAGGTGCGCGGTGAGCGCGCGCCTTGTCACATGCATTTCTGTCGCGGTGGCCGTGATGGCACTGGCCACGGTGGCGTTCGGGTGGGTTGGCGTGCCCCTGGTGGCCGCGGTGATTGGTCTGGCGGCACCCTGGCTGCGGTTGCGTACAGTGTGGATCGGTGTGGCGGCTGTGATCGCGTGGGGCGCGCTGCTGGCGGGGCAGACGGTGTCCGCGGCGGCGGGTACAGTGGCGGGGGTGCTGGGCGGAGTGTTCGGCGTGCCCGGGATCGTACCGATTGTCATGACGCTGACGCTGGCGTTCGCGCTTGCGTGGTCGGCGGGCACGGTGGGGGCGTTGGGCACCCAGGTGACGCAAGCGATCCGTGGCGCGCGCACTGAAAAACCTTGAGCCGGTGCCTGCGGCCGGTATCCGGCGACTCTTTGCGCACTGCCCATAGCCGGGGCCCGTAAACTCCTCGCTGGCGTATCGCGAGGGCGGCACCTAGGTTAGCCCCCAATTCCGACCCCGCCCGGGGCACCTCCGGCGGAGGGCTCGACGTTCGCCTCCCGGCCGGATCTGCCGGCGTCCTCCTCTCTACCGAGGTTCCGCAGAATGGCCGTAACCAGGAGCCCGTTCCTTCGCGTGCTCGATGTCATCGAGCGCGTCGGCAACAAACTGCCCGATCCCTTCACCCTGTTCGTGCTCTTCGCGCTGGCGGTGATCGTGGTGTCCGCCATCGCCGCCGGTGCCGGTGTGTCCGCGGTGCACCCCGGGACACTGGCGACGATCGAGACGGTCAACCTGCTCTCGGTCGAGCAGATTCGACGGATCTTCATGCAGGCAGTGCAGAACTTCGTCACCTTCCCGCCGCTCGGGCTGGTGCTCGTGGTAATCATCGGAATTGGCGTCACGGAGCGGAGCGGGCTAATTGCCGTCGCGCTCAAGCGGCTGGTGACGGCGGTGCCGACGTCGATGATCACCGCCGCTCTCGTCTTCGGCGGCATCATGAGCAGCATGGCAGCCGACGCGGGCTACATCGTGCTCACGCCGCTGGGCGCGTTGCTCTTCGCCGGCCTTGGGCGACATCCACTGGCCGGGCTGGCGGCGGCATTCGCGGGAGTGTCGGCCGGGTTCAGCGCGAATCTTCTCATCACGTCCATCGATCCGCTGCTCTCCGGTCTGTCCACAGAAGCGGCTCGGCTGGTAGACCCGGCGTACGAGGTGCTGCCGACGGCGAACTACTACTTCATGATCGTGTCGGTATTCCTGCTCACCATGCTCGGCACGTTCGTGACGCACCGTTTCGTGGAGCCGAGGCTGGGGACGTGGAATCCGGAATCGGCCAGCGAGCCGATCGGCGACACCAGTCTGGGAGAAGTCACGCCGCGGGAGCAGAAGGGGCTGCGTGCTGCGGGGCTCACCTTCGTCATATACCTGGTGATCGTCGCGTTGCTCACCTTCCCGAACGCGATCGGCCTTCCGCGCGAATGGGCCATCTTCAGGCTTCCGGAGGGAGAGTACGAGACGATGCTGCAGAGTCTCGGGCCCCTGCTCGCCAGCGGCAGCATTGTCACGAATCTCATGCTCATGTTCCTGCTCATGGGGATCGTATATGGCGCAGTGGCAGGCACCATCAGGAACGATCGTGACGTGGCACGGATGAGCGGCGAGGGGATGGCGACTATGGGCGCCTACATCGTTCTCGCCTTCGCCGCCGCCCAGTTCGTGGCGTACTTCAACTGGTCCAACCTCGGCATCATCATGGCGATCAAGGGCGCTGACGGCTTGCGAGCCGCGGGCTTCACGGGCTTGCCGTTAATCCTGAGCTTCGTGGTCGTCTCCGCGATCCTGAACATGTTCATCGGCAGTGCGTCGGCAAAATGGGCGGTGATGGCGCCGGTGTTCATTCCGATGATGATGCTTCTTGGCTACTCGCCGGAATCGGTGCAGGCCGCGTATCGCGTGGGCGACTCGACCACCAACATCATCACGCCGCTGCTTCCCTACTTCCCGATCATCATCGCTTTTGCACGCAAGTACGACCGCAATACGGGGCTCGGCACGCTGATCTCGGCGATGCTTCCGTACACGATCGTGTTCGGTATCGCGTGGATGGTCATGCTGTCGATCTGGATGCTGGCGGGACTGCCGTTTGGACCGGGCGCGCCGCTGCAATACGTAGCGCCGTAGGCTCGGGTTGCCGAGAACCCCATTTCTGAGTATGACGCGGAGTACGCGAGCAAACGATGTCCAGCAAAGCAAAGTGCCGGCTCCTGCGTTTTTCGATGACAGAGCGAGGAGAGGCGCACCAACAAAGACAGAGAGGAGACGTAAATGCAGTATCAGGTTTCACCATGTGAGGGTCTGCTAACGGAACCGTGCCTCCACGCGAAGGGCGATGATCCTTCAGCCGCAAACCCCGTATTCTCGGTGCTGAATGCTGTTCCGTCATGGCTCGAGATCGGCGGCGCAATCACTGGCCTGCTGTTTGCCACCAGTTTTCTCCTCGCCGCGTCACTCGCCGCTCAGATACCGAACTTCGAGGAAGTAACCGGCCACCGCTTCGGGCAGCGAATCACGCAGCACCATCAGATGGTCCGTTACCTGGTGCGGCTGGCGGAAGCATCGCCGCGGGTTACGGTGGTGGAGCAGGGTGAGTCGTGGGGCGGCCGGTCGCTGCCGCTGGCTATCGTGACGTCGCCCGAGAACCACGCGCGGCTGGACGAAATCCGGCGCAACGCCGGCAGGCTGGGCGATCCGCGAGTGCTCTCCGGCGGTGACGTCCAGGAGATCATTCGGACGCAGCCGGCAGTGGTGTGGTTCGGTGGCTCCATTCACGGGTTCGAGTTGTCCGGCACCGAGGGAGCGCTCAAACTGCTCGAGCATCTGACCACGCGGGATGACGCGGCTACCACTGACGTGCTGCGCAACACGGTCATTCTCATCGATCCTATGCTCAACCCCGACGGACGCGATGCCTTCGCCGGGCTGAACCACGCACTCATCGGGCGCGAGCCCAGCCCCGATCACGAAGATTGGGCCAACAGCTTCACCGGCTGGCAGGCCTTGAGCTTTCGCACCGGACATTATTTCTTCGACACCAACCGCGACTGGTTCGCGCACACGCAGCGCGAGACTCGCGCCCGTATGCCTACCATTGCGCAATGGCGCCCGCAGGTGGTGGTGGACATGCACGAGATGGGCTCGAACGTCGAGTTCTTCTTCGATCCGCCCGACGAGCCAACCGGACCGTACTTCCCCGAGTACGCCACACGCTGGTTCGGCCGGTTCAATGCCGCGTATGCGCAGGCGTTCGACTCAGCCGGGTTCGAGTACATGACCGGCGAGCGATACAACTACTTCTATCCCGGCTACACCACGTCGTGGGGATCGTATCAGGGTGCCGTCGGGATGCTGTTCGAGCAGGGCTCCACGCGCGGGCTTGCTCTGCGGCGCCCGGATGGCTCAGTGCGCACACTCGCCGACGCACTCGAGCAGCAGTACGTTGCCGCGTGGGCGGCGGTGCGGCTGGCGGCGCGCGACCGGGAGATGATGCTGCGCGAGTATGTGGAGGCGCACCGGGCGGCCATTGCAGACGGGCGCCAGGGTGTTCGACGCTACTACATCACGGAGGAGGGAGATCCGCAGCACGCCGCGGAGCTCGCTAACCTGCTCGTGCGGAACGGCGTGGAGGTGGACGTGCTCACCGAGCCGGCCCGTGCCGCGGCCACCCGCGACCGCTACGGCCGCAGTGGTGGCGCGCGGACGTTCCCCGCGGGAACGTACGTGGTGGACGCGGCGCAGCCGAGAAACCGTTTGATTCGTGCGCTGCTCGAGCCCGAAGCTCAGATGCCCGGCGCGTTCCTTCAGTCCGCGCGCGAGCGAGTGGACCGCGCGCATAACCCGCGATTCTACGACATCACCGCATGGTCGCTCCCGTTGTTGTTCAACGTTCCCACGTACGGAAGTAACGATGCTGCCGCGCCGCGCGCACGCCGGCTGGAGGGCGATGCGAGCGCGCTGTCGCTGCCGCAGGAGCGGGCGCGCTATGCGTATCTCATCGACGGACGACAGGCTGCCGCCGTGGCAGCCGCTGCTCGTCTGCGGCACGAGGAAGTGCGCGCGGCGGTCACGCTCAAGCCTACGCGCATCGATGGTATCGACCTCTCGAGCGGGAGCATCGTCGTTCGCATCGGCCAGAACGACACCACCGTGCACGACGCGGTACGTGAGGTCGGGCGCTCGTACGGTCTGCGCGTCCGCGCCGTGCACACCGGGCTGGCGGAGCGAGGACATCCATCGCTTGGCTCGGGAGACGTGATCCCCATTCAAACTCCGCACGTCGCCATCCTCGCCGAGGATGGGATCAACGGCTACTCGTTCGGTTGGGCGTGGTACACGCTCGACAGGCAATACGAGGTGCCCGTGACCGTGCTACGGACGCAACAGCTCGGCAACACCCGGCTCGACCGTTTCAACGTGATCATTCTTCCCGAGGCGCAGCAGCAGGCGTTGTCGAACGCCCTCGGAACGAACGGCCGGGCACGGCTGCAGCGATGGGTGCAAGAGGGCGGGACGCTTGTCACGATCGGCTCGGCCACCAACTTCGCGCGCGACTCGGCCGGACTGGGAATCGCGCTTCGGTCGTGGTACGACGACGAGGCCGCGAAAAACGCGGCACAGGTGACAGTGCCGGGGGCGATCTTCCGGGTGCAGCTCGATCGGGAGTCGTGGCTGGCTGCCGGTTACGATGCAGGGGAGGTGCCGGCGCTCGTGTTCTCTAACCGGGTTTATCGCGGACCGGAGGGCCCGCCGTCGGCGCGGCGTTCCGTTGTTGGCAGCTATGCCAGCGGTGCGCAGGCGCGGTTGTCAGGGCATGCGTGGAGCGAGAGCGTCGAACGGCTGCCGGGGTCGGTATTTCTGTACGAGGAGAGGGTGGGTCAGGGGCGCGTGATTGGTTTTGCGGAGGATCCAAACTTCCGGGCGTATCACCGCGGGGTGGATCGGCTGTTTCTGAATGCGGTGGTGCTGGGGGTGAGTGCGCCGTAGGGCGCTGAAGCGACGCGGAGGGAATCAGCGCGTGGCCCACCGTGGGCTGTGCGCGCCCGCTGGTATGTTCGCGACGCACGGCATCCCCTGGTCCCATCGCCCGCGCCGGGCGGCGCGGGCCCGCGCTCCGTTCGGCATGCCGATTGCCCGATGAGGCTACTCTGCCTCCGAGGCCACCATGGACATACTCACTCTGCTCATCGTGGGACTGATCGCGGGCGTGCTCGCGTCGTTCGTGATGGGCGGGATCGGCTACGGCATCCTCGGCGACATCATCGTCGGGATCGTCGGCGCCTTTCTGGGGAGCTGGCTCTTCGCCGCGCTCGGAATCGCCACGCCGTTCGCGGGTCTGGCAGGAACCATCTTCGTCGCCTTCATCGGGGCGCTCGTGCTACTGCTGATCCTGAGCCTGCTCCGTCCGCGAACGAGGTGGCGGCGGCTCTAGCAAGCGCGATCGTCGCGAGCGTAATAGCGCTCGTGGATCTCGTCAGCAAGGAGATCGCCGCTGGCGTTGGCAAATCCGCCTATCAGAGCATTCTCGGCAGCATTCACCACTGGGCCCCTCCCTCGGTGGTGAATCTGTTCTCGGACACAGCAAAGACCGGAGCGGCCCGGTCGCTCAGGGCGCCAGCAGCTTGAGTCCTATGTCGTCCACAGGTGCGGAGGAGTTCGTCAGCAGCACGACGCCGACGCCGCGTTCAAGGTCGAGTCCGACGAACGACGCGAAGCCGCCGGTGCGGCCGTTGTGCATCACCAATCTTCGGCCGCCTCGATCGAACAGGTGCCAACCCAGCCCCATCGACGCGCGCCCAGCCTCCACCACCATGTGCGGCTGCATGCTCGTTCTCATGGCGCGCATGATGTACCTGTCCTCGGTATAGCGCCCTGCATCGAGGCACGCGCGCGCGAGCAGCGCCATGTCGGCGGCAGTAGAGCGGACGGCCCCGCCTCCGGCGAGCACATCGAAATCCCAGTATGCGGTGGGTGCGCCAAGCGCGTCGTGACCTGTCGCGAACCTCTGCTGGAGCGTAGGGCCGAGGGTGATCATCGTCTCGCGCATCCCCAGCGGCCGCAGCACGCGCTCCAGCAGGAGCGCCTGATAAGTAGTGCCTCCGTGCAACGAAAGCAGATGGCCCAGCAATCCAGCACCCAGATTCGAGTACTCGTAGCGCTCACCGGCCCGTCGCTGCATCTGGTAGCCGCCAAGAAAGGCGTAGAGCTGCTGTGCGCCATAGCTCGCGTAGGGATTGCGCGTGTCGCGCAGATTGAGATTGAGCGGAAGCCGCGGAAGCCCCGACGTGTGCGTGACGAGGTGCAGGAGCGTGATCGAATCGCCTCCCTCCACCGGCATCCGCATCGTGTCGGGCAGGTACATGGCGGCGGGATTGTCGAGCCGCAGTTCGCGCCGTTCGGCCATCTCCGCGAGGAGCAGGGCGGTAAGCACCTTGGTCACCGATCCGATCTCGAAGACCGTGTTGTGATCCACCGGCACGCCCGCGGCATCCCGCGTCACGCCCTCCGAAAAGTGGCGGATGCCGGCAGCGTCCACTATCGCCACCGCGATTCCCTTGTTGCGCCCGGAAGCCACTCGCTCGGCGATGAGGTCGCGCACCGTCGCGCTGTCGAGTGCGTACGGCGGCGCAATGAGGGGCATCGCAGCCGGCTGCTCCGTCGGCCGTAGAAGGGTGTCGGACACCTCCTGCGCGCCAAGCACGAGGGGGCACAGGAGCAGCACTGCACAGACCAGCAAGCATCTCGTCACGTGATACAGACCCCGCATCAGAGATTCGTTCTCGGTTGACGATCGTCACCAGCGCTAACCGCGGTCGAAACGGAGGTTTCGGAGAGTGCAGCCGCGCCCAGCAGTCCTCCGTGCGTTCTGCGATCACAGCACCGATGTCGTTCGAAGAGCTCGCGGTGCATCCAGGCCAGCCCATCGTCCGGAACAAGCGTCGGCGTATCCTTCAACCATGTATACGTGCGGCACGAGGCGAAAGTCACGGATCACGCTGCCGGCGTTGCGGAGGCCGGAACGCGGCTGATAAGTTCAGAATCTACCACTTACCCCGCGCACCGATGGCTACGGCAATCACTCCCACGTACGCGAACCTCCGGGCTCCCACCAATGGCGAGCCCATCACGATGAGGAAGGGCCGGCTGCACGTACCGCCCGTGCCCATCATACCCTTCATCGAGGGCGATGGTACCGGTCCCGACATCTGGCGTGCGTCGCGGCACGTGTTCGAGGGGGCCGTCCGCAAGGCGTACGGCGGGGAGCGGCGTATCGCATGGTTCGAGGTCTTCGCCGGCGAGAAGGCGAAGAACCAGTTCGATGATTGGCTCCCCGACGACACGTTGCGCGCGATCGAGCACCATCTCGTCGCCATCAAGGGACCGCTCACTACCCCGGTGGGCGGCGGCTTCCGGTCGCTGAACGTCAGCTTGCGGCAGCGTCTCGATCTCTACGCGTGCGTGCGTCCGGTGCGCTGGTTCCAGGGCGTTCCGTCGCCGGTGAAGAATCCGCAGGACGTGAACATGGTGATCTTCCGTGAAAACACGGAAGACATCTATGCGGGAATCGAGTACCGTGCGCAGACTCCCGAGGCAAGGAAGCTCATCCGCTTTCTGCTCGATGAGATGGATGCGAAGAGCATCCGCTTCCCCGAGAGCAGCGGGATCGGCATCAAGCCGGTATCGGAGGAGGGGACGAAGCGACTCGTTCGCTCGGCCATCGACTACGCGAAGCAGCAGGGATCGTCGAGCGTCACCCTCGTGCACAAGGGCAACATCATGAAGTACACCGAGGGGGCGTTCCGCGACTGGGGCTACGAGGTGGCCAGGGAGGAGTACGGCGGCACCGAGCTCGACGGCGGGCCCTGGGTGAAGCTGCCCGAAGGGATCGTCATCAAGGATGTGATCGCCGACGCGTTCCTGCAGCAGATCCTCACCCGGCCTCGCGAGTACGACGTAATTGCCACCATGAACCTGAACGGAGACTACATCTCCGACGCACTCGCCGCGCAGGTGGGCGGGATCGGCATCGCGCCGGGCGCGAACATCAACTATCTCACCGGCCACGCCATCTTCGAGGCAACGCACGGTACGGCACCCAAGTACGCGGGCCAGGACAAGGTGAACCCCGGCTCGGTGATCCTGTCAGGCGAGATGATGTTCCGCTACATGGGGTGGGACGAAGCCGCCGACCTAATCGTGTCATCGCTCGAGAAGACGATCTCGCAGAAGCGGGTCACCTACGACTTCGAGCGATTGATGGAAGGAGCCACGTTGCTCAGGTGCAGCGAGTTCGGGGAGGCATTGGTAGACAATATGTGACGAGCAGGGTGAGACGAAGAATCAAACCGCAGGCAACGCGGAGGATGCCGTTCACCACCTCAGCACGCACCGGGTCTTGGTCCGTTGCACCAGAGGCCGCCGTCACGCCTCTGGGCGGAGATCCCGTAACTCACCGTCGCGCGGGAAAGTCTGATCCTGACGCCATGCGGGGGCGGGCTGGTCGGCCATCAGGGGAGGGCGCGGTACCGGCACGACGCGCTCGAGGACGCGGTGGCCGGTGGCGAGCACCGCGGCACGCGGTGGGGCGGCGCGCTCCAGACGGATGTGGTGGACGACGATGACGACGGTGCGAAGCAGCAGGATGGCTCCGGCGTACGCGGCGATGTCCGCCACGTTCACGACGAGGCCGCGCCCGCCGCGTGATACCGCGAGGAAGTCAACCACGCCGCCCGCCGACATGAGCATGCTAAAGAGATTGCCGAAGGCGGCGCCGGCGATGAGGCCGAGCGAGAGTGGCGCGAACCGGTCGAGGTCGTGGAGCCTGGCGCAGGCGGGGACGGCCAGGAGGATCGCCGCGAAGGTTGCCACCATGTTGAGCTCGCGCGTGAATGGGCCGAGCGAGACGCCGAAGGCCGAGAGCTCGTTGTGCACGAGCACGAACCGCAGAGTGTGACCGACCACGTCCAGCGTGAGTGGTCCGGCGGCAAGAACGCCAGCGGCGATCTCCTTGGTGACGAGATCCACGAGCGCTATTACGCTCGCGATGACGGCGAAGATCGTCAGCTGTCTGGTCCGATGGCTCACCGCGAGTCTCCCACGAAGGTCTGACCGTGCCCGCCCCCCACTCGGGGCACGACATGCATCCTTCTTCGGAAGCCCGGCCGTCTGCGTGAGACCCGTGGCGTTGCGAACCGGCCTCGCGGCCGGAGTGCCATTGTCGGAAGGCGCGGAGAAGCCGATCTCCTCGCAGGCGCGCCAGGGTGCACGGTACATGCCCGGGCATTCGCCGCAAATCCGTAACAAACCTTTTCTATCGCGACCACTTCGAGCG
Organism: uncultured Gemmatimonadaceae bacterium; assembly: GCA_964636485.1. Classification (GTDB taxonomy): domain Bacteria; phylum Gemmatimonadota; class Gemmatimonadetes; order Gemmatimonadales; family Gemmatimonadaceae; genus CAYXRS01. Next base: position 3,863 of record CAZWSO010000003.1, on the reverse strand, counting down.
CTGGCGCTGCACGCCCGCAACGGGACTGGGGCGCGGGTGGTGCACTCGCTTTCAGGAGATCCGGCGGCGGCGGAGGAAACTCACCAGTGCGTCGAAGCCGAACCGGTGCAGTGCGAGCACGGCGCCGAGCACGATCCAGATGCCCGCAGTGTACAGTCGCCAGATCACCAGCAGCCGGCCGACATCCTCGCCCATGCTGCCGGCCGCGCCGCCAAGGAAGCCAAGCTCCACCGCACCCAGCCCTGCGGGTGTGGGGAGGAGGAGTTGGCTGTAGAGGAGCGCGAAGGAGCCCGTTCCGACCGTCTCGATAGGCGGCGGGTGGGCGAGAGTCAGCGCCAGCACCGGCAGGATGGCGACGCGCGCACCGATGTTCACCAGGGTGATCGGGACACAGGCCACAAGCACCCAGCGGGGGAGCTGCTTGACGTACAAACGCGCCGCCGCCATCTCCCGCGCCAGAGCGTGCGCGGCCGCGGGCCCGAGCCGCCGCGCCAGCAGCCACCCGAGCAGCGTCAAGCCTATGACCGCCGCCACCACCGGACGGCTCGCCCGTGCCGCGCCCACCAGTGTCGGTCCCACATCCGCCCACCAGTCGGGGGCGAACGCCAGCCCGAGCACCAACCCTACCAGGATCACGATCGGCGTCATCAGCACGAACTCTATGCCGATGCCCACGATGCCTGCCGTAGCGGGAATGCCGGCGCGCGTCATTGCCCACAGCCGCGCCGGCTCACCCCCCAGCCGCAGCGGAGTGGTGGATGAGGCCGCCTCGCCGAGAATGCTCTGATATGCGGATTCGCCAAACGTGATTCGCTGGCCGAGCCCTCCCAGTATCCACTGCATCCTCCACGACCGCGCGGCGAGGTCTACGATCGTGATGAGGATGCAGAGAAGGTGGGCTTCGAGAAGGGACATCAGGGCCTGAGTCGGAGCTCGGGTTTTGGAGGGCCGTGTCGACAGGAGCGGCGGAGAGCGGGATGCAGCGAATCTCCGCCCGCCTCCGATCTCACGACTCCCGAACCCCGGACTCCGAGTCCCGGCCTCTCACCGCCCGCACCACCTCATCCAGCAACCGGAGCGCCTCCATCGGCGTTGTCTGCTCGACGTCCAGCCCGCGCAGGCGGTCGAGCACGGTGTCAGTGGCAGGGATGAAGAGTGGCAGCTGCTCCGGCTCGGAGCGGGGAGTTGTCGTAGCGAGGGAGCCGGCCTCGAGGAGGCGAAGCAGAGCCCGTGCTCGGCGGATGACGGGCTGCGGAAGCCCGGCGATGCGGCCGACTTCGATCCCGTACGACCGATCGGCGCCACCGGGCTCGAGGCGGTGCAGAAAGATCACTTCCTCACCTGCCTCACGGACCGCTACATTATAGTTGCGCACTGCTACTAATTCATCCGGCAGCCGGGTGAGCTCGTGGTAGTGGGTGGCGAACACGCACTTGCATCCGACGGCGTCGTGCAAGTGTTCGCTCACCGCCCAGGCGATCGACACGCCATCGTAGGTTGAGGTACCACGGCCGATCTCATCGAGCAGCACCAGGCTCCGGGCGGTAGCGGTGTGCAGGATGGCGCTCGTCTCCGACATCTCGACCATGAACGTGCTCTGCCCGCGCACGAGATTGTCGCTGGCACCAACGCGCGTGAACACGCGGTCGGCGATCCCGATCCGCGCCCGCGCCGCCGGCACGAACCCGCCCATCTGCGCCATCAGCACGATGAGGCCGATCTGACGCAGAATAGTGCTCTTTCCAGCCATGTTCGGACCGGTGAGAATAATGATCCGCGCATCGCCGGTGAGCTGCACGTTGTTGGGGATGAACTTCTCGCGCGGCATCATCCGCTCGACCACCGGATGTCGGCCGGCGACGATCTCGAGCTCGTACCCATCGTGCAGCTCGGGACGTGTATAGCCCTCGCGCGCCGCCACCTCGGCGAGCGTGGCCAGCACGTCGAGCTGCGCTACGGAAGCGGCGATGCGCTGAAGCCGCGCCACCGCTGCGCCGACACGACCGCGCAACGCATCGAACAATGCTCGCTCGCATGTCTCGATTCGCTCGACCGCGGTGAGAATCCGCTCCTCGTACTCCTTCAGCTCGGGCGTGATGTAGCGCTCGGCACCGGCGAGCGTCTGCCGCCGCTGATAGTCTGAAGGCACCAGATGCCGGTTGGCGTTGGTGACCTCGATGTAGTAACCGAACACCCGGTTGAAGCCGACCTTGAGCGACGTGATGCCGGTGCGCGCACGTTCGTCCGTCTGAATGCGCGCGATGGCATCCTTGCCGCCGTCGCGCAGAGCACGCAGCTCGTCCAGCTCGGCATCCACGCCCGGCCGAATGGCCGGTTCGTCACCAAGGGCGACCGGTGGGCTATCCACCAGCGCGGTGGCGATGTCGCCGGCCAGGTCGACGGCGGCGTCCCAGGAATCGAGAATCGGTGCGAGCGTCCCGCGGCCACCGAAACGGCGCGCGCACGCTTCCAGCCGCGGAAGGCGCGCCAGCGAGGTACCCAGCGCCGCCATCTCGCGCGGGTTGGCTCGACCCGTGGCCGCCTTGCCGCCAAGCCGCTCCACATCGCGAACGCCGTCGAGAACCTCGCGCAGCGCCTCGCGGGCGAGCGCATCGGCGGCCATGGCCTCGACCGCCTCGAGACGAGACTCGATCGCCGGCAGCCGGGTGAGCGGTGTCAGGATCCAGTCGCGCAGCAGACGCGCACCCATGGGCGTCATCGTGCGGTCGAGCACACCGAGCAGCGTACCCGCCGCGTCGCCGCCGCGAAGCGACTCGACGAGCTCGAGGTTGCGCCTCGTCATCTCGTCCAGCGGCATCACGTTGCCGGGACGCTCCACCACCGGACGTGCGAGGTGCGGCAGTCCCGCCGGCTGGAGGTCGCGCAGGTAGCGCAACAGCGCACCCGCGGCGCCTACGGCCGGGGCGTCGCCGGCAAGAATACCGAGCCCCTCCAGAGAAACAACTCCGAACTGCCGCGTCAGCTCCTCGGCAGCAAGGGCATCGTCGAACTCCCAGGCGTCGCGCTCGGAAACCAGCGCGTTCTCGTCACCCCCGGAACGCACGCCGGTGGGCGCGGCCGCATCGCGTGGAATGAGAAGCTCGGTTGGAGCGAGGCGGGCAAGCGTGGCCTCCAGCGATGGTGCATCGACGAGCATCAGGCGCAGCTCGCCGGTGGAGAGATCTGCCGCCGCGATTCCAGTCACTTCACCGTCCGCGCGCAGGGCGACGAGATAATTGTTGCGGCCGGAATCGAGCAGGTCGTCGGAAAAGACGGCGCCGGGAGTAACCGTCTCCACCACTTCGCGGCGCACGATTCCCCTGGCGAGCCTGGGGTCCTCCACCTGCTCGCAGATGGCGACTCGGAAGCCCTGGCGTACGAGGCGCCGCAGGTACTCGTCGAGCGCCTTCACCGGAACGCCGGCGAGCGGCACCTCGGCGGCACCGCCGTTGTTGCGGGATGTGAGCGTGAGACCGAGCACGCGCGACGCCGTCTCGGCGTCGTCGTAAAACATCTCGTAGAAGTCACCCATCCGGAAGAAGAGGATCGCGTCCTGATGCCGCGACTTGATCTCCCGGTACTGCTGCATGAGCGGCGTAGCGCTCTCGCGGCTCACCGTGGTTCGGCCTCGGTGATGAAGTTGTCGATGCGCTGAGACTTCATTCGCTCGGAGACTGTCACCGCGTCGGCGCGGCTGGCATAGCGGCCGACGCGAACGCGCCAGAGATTGCCGGCCTGCACCACACGCGCATCGTAGCCGCGGGCACGAATGCGTTGCTGTAGCTCGACCGCCGCCTGCCGCGTCGCCACCGCGGCCACCTGCACCGTCCATTCGTTGCCGACGGCAGGGGCGGGCGCTGGAG
>CAZWSO010000002.1:0-48254 GCA_964636485.1 uncultured Gemmatimonadaceae bacterium | reverse complement strand
TCTTCAGTCACTTCCACGCCGATCACGTGATCGGTGTCATCGGGCTGCTGCGCACGATGTCGCTCCAGGGTCGCGAGCACCCGATTCGCCTGTGGGGACCGCGCGGCGCCGTGCGTGTGCTGCGGCGCGCCTCGGAGTTCAGCGTCGATCGTGTGCTCTTCCCCGTGGAGGTGAATGAGCTGCGGCCGGGCGAGCCGCTCGCGCGAGGCGGCTATCAGATCGTCCCCTATCAGACGGATCACGGCGACGCGCCCGCGCTGGGTTTCGCGATCGTGGAGGAGGAGAGACGCGGCCGCTTCAATCCGGAGCGCGCTCGCGAACTCGGCATCCCCGAAGGACCGCTGTGGGGACAGCTCCACCGCGGCATGGCGGCCACGCTGGAGGACGGCCGCGTGATCGAGCCGTCCGAGCTGGTAGGTCCGCGGCGCAGCGGTCGCCGCGTGGTGATCACCGGCGACACCCGCCCCTGCGAAGCTACGATCGAGATGGCGCAAAACGCCGATGCCCTCGTGCATGAATCGACCTTCGGCGATGAGGAGGCGGAGCGCGCCGCTGAGACCGGTCACTCCACCGCGAGGGAGGCAGCTACAGTTGCCGCACGCGCTGGCGTGCGCCGGCTACTTCTTACACACCTTTCCGCCCGCTACTCGCGCGACGCCTCGGGCCTTCACCAGCAGGCTCGCGAGGTCTTTGCCGATGTCACCATCGCCAGGGATGGGATGGAGGTGGACGTTGGGTACCACGACGCGCCGGAGCCCGGGGAAAACACCTAGGGCCGAAGGGCTGCGGCCCTCCTTATCCGTGCGTCACCGGCGCCTCGAAAGGCGAATCCGCCGCGGCTATCAGCATCGAGCGGCGAAAGAGAAGCGCGACACGGTCGTCAGGGATGGCATCGAGTGCCGCGCCCGGATCTACCCGTGCCGTCACATCACGTGCCTCCGGACCGGCAATGTTGTACCAGGCGTAGCGATCCTGCCGCGCCGTGCTGCCGTCCGGGTGCGAGAAGACGATCATGAGGTTGCTGGAGCCGGGAGATTGAGCGCGAACGGTCCAGCGAATCCCATCCGGGGCGTCGTAGTGGCGCACGCTACGCGAGCGCCTCCTCACGCTACACCGCTCGGCTCGAGGCGGCGCCGTCCGGCGAAACCGGCGTCCGTCTCGTGCCAGTACCCGACCGCCGGTTCGCCGAGCTTCCAGCACAGATAGACCAGCCGCCCGTCCATCTCGGAGGGGAAATCAACGAGCCCGAGATCGTAGCTCTTGAACTCCACACCGATTTCCCGGAGCTCGGCGAGAAACTCATCGATCTCCCGCGCCAGTTGCTGGAGCTGACGCTGTGCCGCTTCTGCCTCCGGAACGGGGCGCTCCACACTCGAGCTACCGGCGTGCAACTCGAATTCACGCACCAGCTCGCGCCACCGCGCATAGTGGCGAACGATGTCCTCTACGATCCTCCCCACCAGCGGGAGGGTGCGGTTTGCTTGCTCCACCGTGAAACGTTTCATCCGCCACATGGTGTGCAGGCGACATGCCGGGGTCAAGCGGCCCGCCCTCCTCTTTCGCCCCGGCAAGCAGCACTCTACCTTCGGAAGGGAAGGCGCGCCTCGACCCAGCCAAAGGACCGCAGCATGGTGGATGTCCTCGACCGTCTGAGCAGCGCACTTGCCGACCGCTATGCATTCGAGGGGGAAGCGGGACGGGGTGGGATGGCGCGCGTCTTCATTGCCCGCGATCTCCGTCATGGTCGCCGCGTGGCGATCAAGATGTTCGACGCCGGCCACGCCACCGACGCCGAGCGCGCCCGGTTCCTCCGAGAGATCCGCGTATCGGCCCAGCTCCAGCACCCGCACATCCTTCCGCTCTACGATTCCGGGGAGACCGATGGCCTCCTCTGGTTCGTGATGCCCTTCGTGGAAGGCGAATCTCTGCGGGAGCGCCTCGGCCGCGAGGGACAGCTCCCCGTGAGCGATGCGCTGCGGCTCGCCTGCGAGGTAGCTGACGCGCTCGTGTACGCGCATGCGCACGGTGTGGTTCACCGTGACATCAAGCCGGAGAACATTCTCCTGTCGGAAGGCCACGCTCTCCTTGGCGATTTCGGCATAGCCCGCGCACTGTCGCGAACGCTGGGCGAGCGGATCACCGAGACGGGCATGGCGCTCGGTACACCTGCGTACATGAGCCCCGAGCAGGCGAGCGGTGAACACGGGGTGGATGCGCGCAGCGATGTATACAGCCTGGGCGTCGTGCTGTATGAGATGCTGGTGGGCGAGCCGCCCTTCACGGGGCCCAACGCGCAGGTGATAATGTCGCGCCGGTTCACCCGTCCGGCTCCCTCGCCGAGCGCAACGCGGGAGAGTGTGCCGCGAGCGATCGATGAGGTGGTAAGGCGAGCGCTGGCACGCGTTCCCGCGGACAGATTCGCCAGCGCCGAGGAGTTCCTGCGCGAAATGCGCGCGGTGACGGCTGCAACCGAGCAGTCAGCAGGCGCGAAAGCCGGGTGGTGGACGCCGGCAAGGGTCGCTGTGATTGCGCTCCTGCCGATCGTCGTCCTTGCGGGGATGCTGCTGCGTGACTCGCGGACGCGGACGCCGGAGCTCGATCCTGACGTAGTTGCCGTTCTGGCCTTCAAGCAGCGCGAACCGGAACAGGAGCTGCCGCTCACCGGCCACCAGAGCGAGATACTCCTGTACGAAGCAATGGGGCGATGGGAGGGGCTCCGACTGGTCAACGAGCTCCGGGTTGCGGATGCGAAAGTTCGTACCGGAGACGACCTGGGTACGCTCAGCGGTACTCTCTCCCTGGCGCGCCTGCTTGGGGCGGGGCTGACCGCATGGGGCGAGATGTGGACGTTCGATGGCGCGATCCACGTGCGCGGTACGTTATACGACTCGCGCGCCGGCGAAGCGATTCGAACGCATACCGTGCGCATCGCCCCCGATCTGTCGAACGCGGTGGACATGTTCGCCGAGCTCGCCGACTCGCTTCTGGTGGGACGACCTGACGTGACAGCGGCAGGCACCGGGGCATCGGGGACGCGCTCGCTTGCCGCCTGGCGAGCATACGAGCGAGCGCATGGCCAGCTTGCCGGCTGGCAGCTCGACGAAGCGCGCCAGGGGTTCCTGACCGCGACGCGTGAGGATCCGAACTATCCGCACGCCCACCTCTGGCTCGCTCAGATATCCCTCTGGGGTGGCCGTCCGCGGGCAGAATGGCGAAGTGCGGCGGCGCGCGCCGTGGCGCTTCGCCACGGGTTGAGCACTCGCGAGGCGGCGCTGAGCGAGGCACTGCTGGCGATAGCCGAGATGCGATATCGCGATGCGTGCGACGAGTTCGGCGCTCTGACTGCCCGGGACTCTCTCGATTTCGCCGCATGGTATGGGCTGGGTGAATGCCATCGCCTGGATCGCCTCGTTCAGCCCGATCCGGCGAGCCCCTCTGGCTGGAGCTTCCGCGGCAGCGCGGAAACGGCGGTTGCGGCATATGCGCGAGCGCTCCAGATCATCCCTTCCGCGCACCAGGCGTTCACGGGACTCGCCTACGAGCGACTTGGTCGACTGCTGTATACCGAACAGAACATCCTAATGCTGGGTCACGCCGTAAACGGAGACACGAGCTGGTTCGGTGCCTATGCATCGCTCCGACATGACACGCTCACCTACGTCCCGCACCCATGGGAGGACGTCACGAGCGGACGCGTTTCGGCCTTCGACCCTTCCATGGCGATCGCCCGCAATCGCGGCGTGCTCCTCCAGATCACTCGCACGTGGGTTGCGGCCTTTCCACGAAGTTCGGAGGCGCACGAAGCGCTCGCCCTCGTACTCGAGAGCACCGGCGAGCTCGTGGGTGATCAGGTGGGTCGGTCGGCGAGCGCGACGATGGCGCGGGCGCTCGAGCTGAGCACGGCCCGCGCCGCCCGGGTGCGCATGGCAGCCGCGAACGCACGGATCCACCTGAAGGCCGGACAGTTCGAGCGCGCGGCCATCCTTGCCGACTCGCTGCTGGCCTCGGTGAGCGACGCTGGGAGCGATGAGGCTTACGCGCTGGCGGCCGTGGCCGCGCTGCGTGGGAAGCCGTCGATGGCGGCGGACCTGCTGATGATCGCATCGCGAGATGCGGAGCGGGATTTTATCTCCTCGACCGGAGAACGCAGCAGTGTGCCGCCGCAAGTGATGGTCGCTTCACGGCCATTGCTGGCCTACGCCGCTCTCGGCGTCCATGCCGACAGCGTGCACCTGCTCGACATACGGCTTCAGGAGATGATCGACGCACTGGTGGCACCGCGCCTTCGCGAGTCGGTCGTGTCCCACATACTCCGCGAGCCCCTCATGCTCGCCTACGATTTCGCTGGTCCCGGGTCGGTCCACCATGGGCCGCAGAGTCCGGATCCGTTGCTGCGCGCGCAGGCGGAGCTGTCTCGTGGCGACGTGCGGGCGGCACGCGTCGCACTTCGGCAGATCGAAGCGCAGCGTCGCGATATGCGTACCGCCGATGTGACCATGGACGTAACGTTTATGGAGGCCGCATTGCTGGCGGCCGCGGGCGACACCGCGACTGCCGCTCGTATGCTCGATGAGTCACTCAGCGCGCTGGCAGCGCAGCCGCGCTGGTTGCTCGAGTTCGTGCCGCAGGCGGGCGCGCTCGTCCGTGCCATGGCGCTGCGCGCCGAGCTCGCCGCCGCCCGCGGCGACCACGCTACGGCGCGCCGCTGGGCAGCATCGGTTTTGGTGCTATGGGCAGATGCGGAACCGCCGCTCCGGCACGTTCTCGCACGAATGTCCAGCTTCACCCGCGCGCGCTGATGCGAGCGGGGCGCAGCTATCTTCAACCACAGGAGCACGTGATGCGGAACACGACAAGCGGTAGAGTCAATCGGAGATGGCTGACCACGGTCGCACTGCTGGCAGTCGTTCCGACCGTCGGGTGTCCAACGGATCAGGAGGTGGCAATCGACAGTCCGGGCCTCACGGAAGCGGAGCCGCCAACCTACAGCACGTGGCAGGATACGCTGAATCTGCTCGACGCGTCGCGCGCCGCCGACTATGAGACCGACCCCGGTTATGGCGATAGACAAATGCTGTCCACCAAGATCGATGGACGACTGGTGGTTACCGGGCCCCTGGCGGCAATCCGCCCCGTGACGCGCATGATTGATCACGATGACCGGCATTTCGCCCAATGGCGACCTGTGGCCGTGATCGAGGCCGATAGCAGTTACCCACCCCTCGGCATTCGCGTTCGGGAGACGAACGACAGGAACTTCCTGCTCCTTCGGCGAGGCAGCGGCGGCACGTGGGAGGCGGGGATGCTGGCGGAAGGCACCCAGGACATCGTCCGGCTTCGCATCTCCCAGATCAGTCAGCACCCCCCTGGCGGTGGACCTGTGGGAGCGCGCTGGCTCTACGATCCCGATGATGAGCACATCTGGGTGCGCTGCAGTCTGGGGTGCTGTGTCGTCGATGGCGTCGAGACAATGTAGCGTAGCGATGAGCCCCAGGGCGCAGCAGGCACGCTGCGCCTTGGCCGCTTCCCCACTTAGAGCGTACATTACCGCCCGCTGGTGCGGTTCTTTCATGGAGGGTGACGCCTGGCTTGGCTCCATCAGGTGAATTGCGGGGTACTCAGCCGTAAATGCGCATCGCTCTTTTTTCCGAAGTACACGGCCCCATGGTCAGCGGGGTGGCCGTTACACTGCGCCGGCTGGTCGCCGCGCTCGAGGCGCGTGGCCACGTCGTGCGCGTATACACCGCCACGTATCCGGACGACCACGACGCCGTTCGCGTGCACCGGTCGCCGAGCATGCGGTTCGTGCTCGATCCCAAGATCCAGTGGGCATTCCCCCGGCGCCGCGAGGTCATCGCCGACCTGCGCGAGTTTGCTCCGGACGTCGTCCACGTGATGACGGAGTTCGCCATCGGGCTCACGGGCGTGCGCGCCGCGCGTGCGCTGGGGATTCCCATAGTGGCCTCGGCGCACACCGACTACGATCGCTACGCGCGCCTCTATCACGTCTCGTGGGCCTTGACTGCCGGATGGCATTACCTTCGATGGTTCTACCGGCAGGCGAGCGTGGTCCTCTGTCCGAGCCGCAGCTATGAGGCGCACCTCCACCGCCGCGGCGTGCATCACACCGCCTTGTGGACGCGAGGAGTGGACACCGAAGAGTTCTCTCCCACTCATCGCTCGCGGGCCTTCCGCGAGCGATTCGGCATCGGGGATTGCGGGACGATGGTCGCCTACGTAGGGCGCTTCGGTCCGGAGAAGCGCATCGACGTGCTGCTCGACGCGTGGGAGTCAATCGGGCCGCGATACCCGGACACGTCACTCGTGTTCGTTGGCCAGGGACGCATGGAGCAGGCGATTCGCGACCGAGCGCTCCCGCGGGTGCATTTCGCCGGAGTACTGCATGGCCCCGCGCTGGCCGAGGCCTATGCGTCGGCGGACATCCTGGCATTTCCATCGGACACGGAGACGTTCGGCAACGTGTTGCTGGAAGCGATGGCGTCGGGCGTGGCATGCGTGGCTGCCGCCGCCGGCGGCGTCCTCGAGTTCACGGCCCATGGCGAGAACGCGCTCCTTGTGCCGCCTCGCGATGCCGGCGCCCTGGCGACGGCCATAGCGACGCTTCTGAGCAGCCCGACCCTCCGCGCGCGCCTTGCCAGGGGAGGCCGCATCACCGCGGTGGGTCGCCAGTGGGACGTGATCTATGACGCGCTCATGGAGGAGTACGCCCGGGCGGCAGGCCGCGAGCAGACAGCGCGCGCCGCCCTGGCAAGCTGACCGAGCGCCGCACGGTGTGCCGCGGCGCAAATTTCGCTAAACTGTAACCGGCCTTTCGCGAACATAGCCCGAAACACATCATTTCCGCGTCCTTCTCATGACGCGGAGTGGCCGCTCGATGTCGGGCGGTCGAACTGGGAAAGCCTCGGAGCCCTCCATGGATGGGGAATTGATGATCGGGACGGTCAAGCGCGTTAAAGGAGTGGCGGATCACCGGATTCACAGCGGCGAGGTACGACCCTGTCAGGAGCGGTGGTTCCGCGCTCCGACGCTCGTGCGCAATAATGGTCCGACGGTCATGTCCGAGATGGATGAGCGGCTGGAGCGCGCCCTTCATTCATTGTCGCGCGAGCTCCTTGACACGATCGAGGAAGAGTTCCGGCGCAACGGCTGCGCCGTCGTCTCCTGGGATGGCGAGCCTCTGCGTGCCGTTCCCGAGAATGTCGTCGTCCTGAACCCCGTCTTCCTCGGGCAGTTGCCGTCGCTCGTGAGGCAGGCGCTGGGCACAGGAGAAACGATCGAGTTCCGCGAGGTGCTGCGCGAGCACCTCCCCGAGCATCCGATTCGCGCTCCCCACGTGGGGCGCCGCATGCGGTTGCACCCGGCGCTGCACCCCAACCTGGCCAATCTCGTCTTCGTCGAGGACAATAGCGGGGCGCTGCGCGCTCTCCCGTCGGAACGCAAAATAATTCTCACGCGGCTCCTGATGGCGAAGCTGATGGCGCCGAAGATCATCCTCGTTCCTTATTGGCAGGGAGAGAACGGGCTGGAGTGCGAGGAGATCATGCTCGGCACGCTCGAGGGCGGACATCCCATGCTCACCCCACGCGAGGCGGCGCGCCGGCTCATGATCTTCGGCTCGGCAATTCCGGTGGGCGGATGGGAGCTGTCGCCACACTACGCCATTGCCGAGACGGCATGGCGCGAATCCCCCGTCGTGCGCGGATTGATGGAGCTCGGCTGCTATCTCGGCGAACGCCGGCTCCTCTCTGATCCGGTCAACATCCGCGACCTGGTGCGCGAGCCGCGGCTGGCCGACATGATCATCAACCTGCTGAACTACTCGCGCCAGGCGGAGGGCGCGTTCTGGGCGGTGGATCACGCACTGCGCTATTCGGACGGGCGAATGCCATGGCCATCGCGCGGTGTGCTTACTCTGGTGACTGTGAGCGGTCGCTACGGAGCGCGGAAAACCGAGCTCGGACCCGACGACATCGTCGCCGTGCTGCCCAGGCCACAGGGGACGGTGGAGGTTTTGGCGGTTGATGGTCGCGACCCCAAGGGACCGTCGGTGGAGGCGGAGGAGTTCACTCTGCCGCTTCGGGAGATCGAGGCGGCTCGGCTTGTCGACTCTGCCGAGGGCCCTCGCCTCGTACGCGAAGGGGGACGTGAGGTGCCCGCGGTACGCGCAGGGGTGCACCTTCACCGCGGCTTCGAGGTTCGCGACGGTGAGCGCGTGTTCGTCATCCCGACCGACGTTCGCGAGTACCCGCACGTCGGCTGCGGCGTAGACCTGATGCATGGCATGAGCAGCTATGCCATGCGCGAGGCGGTTCAGCGGTGGGAGGAGGGCGGCCGCCGCGCACACGCCGCCATCTTCTACGTGCCGAATCACGGCGTCAACATTTTCCTCTTCTGGTCCGCGAACGAACAGGGTGTCATTCCTGATGATCCGTTCCATCACTTCCGGCAGCTCGTGGACGATGGGGGGATTGTCTTTCATCCTGACGTACCGCAAGTGTAGGGTAGCGGTGTCGGCCGATCCCACAGCCGCACTACTCGACCCGATTTGCCGCACTGGAGCCCCAATGACCACCAGCCCGCAAACCGACTGGATGAATCACCCGGCTATCCGAAGGCTGGTGGAGGACGCCAACGAGCTTTCACTCGCCGAGCGGATCACGCTCGTCAAGGGACTCGTGCCGAGCATTGCGGACAAGCTGTCGGAGCAGGAATACGAGGATTTTGCCCACGAGATCCGGTTGAAGGGAAAGCGATTTCAGGAGGCGAAGGCGCACCCGGGCGAGGGGCGGGCAAGCCGGAAGATTCCGGGGGAACGGGACATCGAGGGGCGCTAGCGACGCACGAGGCGGAAAGTTCCGGGGAGCGCGACATGGAGGGCTAGCGGAGGCACGAGCCGGGAAGCTGCGCGGGAGCGGAACATCGAAACGGCGCTGGCTGGCGGCCTGCCCGCCGCCGGAGCAAGGCGTCACCCCCGCTCGGCGGTGCGCTCCTCCAGCCTGCGGTGGCGGCGTGCCTGTGCGGCCGCGTAGCGGCGGTGTTCCTGCGCCGACTCCGGCCGCACGAGCGGAACCTCGACCGGGCGTCCCTGGTCATCCACCGCCACGAAGGTGAGATAGCAGGAGTTAGTGTGGCGACGTACCCCGGTTATCATGTTCTCGGCTTCCACCCGTACGCCCACCTCCATGGACGAGCGGCCGGCGAAGTTCACCGACGCCTTCATCACCACCAGCTCGCCCAGGTGTATTGGCTCGCGAAAGTCGACTCGATCCACTGACACCGTCACGCAGGTGCCCCGCGCGTGCCGGATCGCGGCTACCGCAGCCGTGCGATCCATCATCGAGAGGATCACGCCGCCGAAGACGTGCCCCAGGTTGTTCGCGTGCTGGGGCATCATGATCTCCGATGTCTCGTGGAGCGAATAGCTCACCGGGCGAGTCGGGCGCTCGGCCAGCGGTTTGCCGATGTCTGTTGTCTTCATGACCTGCGAGCGTCCTCATAGTGAAAGTGCCGGCTGGGTCATTGCTCGCCGGCCCGTGACCGTGAAAATCCGGAGCCCGGACCAGCGACCTCCTGACCCACCTGGCCGGAAAGATGTGCCCGACCGGGTCCCGAACGCGAGATCCGATTAGTTTAACGTCCTTACCTCTCACCCAGCCGCAAATGCATCGCCCGGTCTTATTCATGTTGCTGCTCGCCGCCTGCACCAGCGGCGCCGCCGAACGCGCCGAGGATTCCCCGGCACACCTGTCACCCGACTCCCCTGTAGCCGGTCCGGGGACGGCCCCTGACTCGATCGTTCATTCACAGCCGGCCAGTCCGCAGCAGGCGGTGGTGCCGGAGGTGATCCGCGGACTCTACGTCAACCGGTTCGCGGCGCAAACGCGATCCAGGCTGCACCGGCTGATGGCGATCGCGGACTCCACGGAGATCAATGGATTCGTGATCGACATGAAGGACGAGTTCGGTCTGAACTTCGAGTCGTCCGATCCCATGCTCTCGCGGAATGCCGGCAGCGGCATGGGCCGGATTTCCAGTGTCCGCGCGCTCACCGACACACTGAAAGCACACGGGATCGTACCGATGGCGCGGCTCGTCGTGTTCAAGGACTCGGTGGCGGCGCGCGTCAACGCCGATCACACCATCCGCCGCCCCGACGGCACCGTGTGGCGCGACGAAAAGGGTTTGGCCTGGGTCAACCCGTACGACCGGCAGATCTGGGAGTACAACATCCGCGTCGCGGAAGAGATGGCTCGCGCCGGCTTCTCCGAGATTCACTTCGACTACATCCGCTTTCCGGAACCCTATCGGCGGCTCCCTCCGCAGGTATTTCCGGGCGCAGATGGACAGAGCAAGGCTGACGCGCTCGCCGAGTTTCTGCGCACCGCGTGCGCGCGGGTGAACGCCGCCGGCGCGCGCTGCACGGCGCACATCTTCGGCCTCGTCACCACCGTGAACGGCGCGCTCGAGGTCGGGCAGCATTGGGAGAAGCTGGCGCCGGTCACCGACGTGCTGCTCCCCATGGTGTACCCCTCACACTATCCCCGCGGCAGCTTCGGCGTCGACCGGCCGAACGCCGAGCCGTACCGTATCATTCACACCGCCATCTCGCGGGCGCGTGAGCGAAACGAGGCCCTCGGAATCACGGATGGCGAGCGCGTGCGTCCCTGGCTTCAGGCGTTCGACCTGGGTCAGCCCAGGTATGGCCCGGAGGAGTTGCGGGCGCAAAAGAAAGCGGTGTACGACGCCGGCTATCAGGGTTGGGTGCTCTGGCATCCCGGCTCGAACTATGGCCCTGTGCTGGCTGGGCTGGAGAGGGCGCCGTAAGACGGGCTTCAAGAAAGCATATACGGATCAGGCGGATCGGAGCTGCGGATGACGTGGATCGTTCGTCGTCATCCGGCGCGCCGACTCGCGGCGCCAGCCACCTCCTCGACTCCGCGCACCAGCCGCTCGACCTCCCGGCCGGTGGAGTACGCCACACAGCCCGCGCGCACCAGGCCATCGTCGCCGTGGCCGAGGCGCCGGACGACGGTGGTTGCGTAGAAGTCGCCGTGCGATACGAAGACGCCCCGCGCGGCTAGCTGTCGCGCCACCCCGGCGGAAGTGACGCCCGCTACCGTGAACGCCAGCGTCGGCGTTCGCGGGCTGCCTGGCGGCAGGCCGTAAAGGTCCACTCCCGGTATGGCCGAAAGCCCCTCCCACATCTGCCCTAGCAGCTCGTCTCCCCTGCGGTGAAGCTCCTGGTAGACGGCGGCCAGACGCACACGACGGTCCGGGCCGGACTCGGCGAGTGAAGCAAGAAAATCGACGGCGGCGGCGGCACCGACGATTCCCTCGTGGTTCTGCGTACCGGTCTCCAGCCGCTCTGGCGGCTCGTTACTCGCCGGCAGCAGCCTGGGAACATCGAGCGAGCGCAACAGGTCGGCCCGCCCGTAGAGCACACCCACGTGGGGGCCATAGACCTTGTACGCCGAGCAGGCGAGGAAATCACAGCCCATCTGCCGCACATCGGGCAGCACGTGCGGCACATAGTGGACGGCATCCACGTAGGTCAGGGCGCCCACGGCGCGCGCCAGCTCTGCGGCGCGCCGCACATCGGTGATCGTCCCCAACGCATTGGAGGCCGCGCCTATGGCGAGCACGCGCGTGCGCGCGCTGACGCACTGCTCGAGGTGCGACCAGTTCAGGGCACCATCGACGCTTACGGCCGCGGTCCGCACGGTGATGCCGCGCTCCCGCTCGAGGGCGCGCCACGGATCCACATTGGCGTGATGATCGAGCTCGGTCACGACGACCTCATCGCCTGGCCCCAAAGAACGGCCGAGCGCGCGCGAAACGTGCATGGTGATCGTCGTCATGTTGGCGCCGAAGGAGATCTCACCGGCGGAGGCTCCGAGCAGATCCGCGAGCGCCGCACGGGCGGCGGCGAGCGCCGCATCCGTCTCCTCGCTGGTCGCGAACGCCCAATGAGTGTTCGCGTTGTGATGCAGCAGGTACTCGCGCACCGCCCCGGCCACCATCTCCGGAACCTGAGTGCCACCCGGCGCGTCGAAGTACGCCACCGGCTCTCCGCCATGTCGGCGGCTCAGTGCCGGGAAGTGCGCGCGGATGCGCTCTTCAGCGGCCACCCCGGCGACTGCCATCGTCGCTCTCATGAATCTCCCCCGCGGGCCGCGATCTCCACCCCTGCCCACTCCTCCACCAGTCGTACGGCTTCGACGTGATCCGCGTCCTCGCCCAACTTTCGACGAGCGATGCGAAAGATGTCGGCCGTCAGCTGGATCAGTGGCGCCGGCACCGCCGCATCCCTCAAGACGGCGGCGGCGATGTCCACATCCTTCTCCAGGAGCGCGAGGCGAAACGTGCGCGGGAAAGCGCGCGTGAGCACACGCTGAGGGATGAGGTTCTGTGACGCGTTGCTCCGTCCGCTCGACGAATTGATGACGTCGAGCGCCACCGCCGGATCGACACCTGTGCGCGCCAGCGCGGCCAGCCCCTCCGCCGCCGACCAGATGTGCACCGCCAGCAGTGCGTTGTTCACCGCCTTCAGTGCATGCCCCGCGCCCACCGCGCCGCAGTGGACGATCTTTTCCCCGAATGCAGCGAGGAACGGACGCACGCGCTCCACGATTTCCGTGTCTCCGCCACACATCACCGCCAATCGACCCTGCTCGGCGCCGATCACACCACCACTCACGGGTGCATCGACGAATCCCACGCCGCTGGCGGCCAGTCGTGCCGCAATGCGACGTGAGCTGGCCGGATCCCCCGACGTACAGTCCACCAGAACCGAGCCCGCCGGCATGCCACTTCGCAAGCCGTTCTCGCCATCAAGCATCGCTTCGACCTCACGCGAGGTTGGCAGACAGGTGACCACCAGCTCGGCACCCGCCGCCGCTTCCCGCGGCGTCGCCGCCGCGGTGGCTGCCGATTCCGCGGCGAGCTGTTCGGCGCGCGCCGCGGTTCGATTCCACACCGCCAGATCGGTCATGCCGGCAAGATGCCGCGCCATCGGATATCCGATGGCGCCGAGGCCGAGAAAGGCGGCGCGAGGAAGCGTGGTACGGGATTCGGACATTGACCGTTCGGGCCAGGGATGGCGGCGACGGGCGCGCCGCTTGCAGGCGTGCAAACTGCAACCGTCGCTGGCGCCTTTCAACCGGGGCGCCGGCGGCGAAGCTGCTACGCCACTCAATACTTGCGAAACGCCGGAAATCTGTATCTTCGGTTCAGGCGCATCGGCCTGGATGAAAATGCTTCCTGCGCAACGCCGGAGGAAAACGATGGCCCAGGCAAAATCGAAAGTGGCAGCCGCGATTGCCGTGCTCGCAGGCATCACGTTCGCCGCGACTGATCTCGCATCGCAGCGAACTCCGGGTTTTGGCGGCATCGAATTCCGGGCTGGCCTCGTCGCCCCGGAGGATGCCGATGCGGGCTTTTCGGCAGCGATCGAGGCGGATGTCGGCTATGTCGGCTCGCCGCGCTTTCGCGGCCTGCTGGGCTTCGATTACTTCCGGGCCGGCATCGACAGACGCATCGAGGACACGCGGGTAGGCGGTCACTATTCGGCGCGCGGCGCCCTGGCGGGCGTGCGTATGGATGTCCTGACCGACGGGCGCGCCGTCCCATTCCTTGTCGGCTCGATCCACGCGTTCAGCATCGATGCCAGCTCCCCCAGCGCGGTGGTCGAGGACCTCCTGGGCGGCTTCACCGTAGGAGCCGGTCTGGGGGCGGGACTCGCATACGCGCTCTCGGACGACCACCGCGCCGCCGGCCTGTTACAGGTGCGCCGCGTCTTCGCGAACAATATCGGTCACTGGAACGTCCAGATCGGCTTCCGCTACCTGCCGCGCGGTACAGGCACATGGATAGCCGTGCCGCGCCGGCCGGCCGCGCTGCGGCAGGCCACGGAACTCGAGCGCCAGCTGGCGGAGGAGCAGCAGCGGCGGATCGAAGCCGAGCGCCGACTGGCTGAGCAGACCGTTCCGGCCGAGGCGGACACGGCAGCCGCGGCAGCGCGCCAGCGTGAGGAAGCCGAGCGCATTGCCGAGGAGGCACGGCTGGCGGAGGAGCGTCGTCGTCTCGAGACGGAGGAGGAACGCGATCGTCTGGCCGAGGAGCGGGTCACCGCTGCCGAGCGCGAGGCGGCCGAGGCACGGGCCCGTGCGGAGGCGGCGGAGCGCCGCGTGGCGGAAACGGAACAGCGCATGTACGACGCGCTGCTCGACCTGGACCGTATGATCTCGAACGTCACCGAGATCCGTGAGACCGAACGCGGGCTCGTCGTGGTGCTCGGTCAGGGAATGTTCGCAAGCGGCCAGAGCGCACTGTCGCCCCGCGCGCGCGAAGAGGTGGGGCGAGTGGCGGCAGTACTGGCGCAGTTTCCGGAACACCGCATCATTGTCGAAGGGCACACTGACGCCGTCGGCCAGGAGCTCGCCAATCAGCGGCTGTCCGAGCTGAGGGCCGAATCCGTGCGCGCCGCCATCATTGCGGAGGGCATCTCGCCGCAGCGGGTGGAGAGCCTTGGATTCGGCGCGGGGCGGCCGATCGCCAGCAACGACACCGCGCAGGGGCGCGCCATGAACCGCCGGGTGGAGATCGTCGTCGTCGGAGCGCGCCGCCCGGGAGCCGGTGCGCGGTGAGACCCGAGCTGCGTGACTGGCGCCGCTGGGCGTGGATTGCCATCGCGGTGGTGGCGGCGTTCATCATCGGGTTCGCCTGGCAGGGAATCCGCGCCGCGCAGCTCGACAGCCGCCTGGGGGAGACGCGCCAGGCGCTCACACTGCACCGGCTGGAAGCCGCGCTCGCCGTGGCCGTCTTCGAGGCGCAGCGCGGCAGCTACGAGATGTCGCGGCTGCAGGTCAGCGACTTCTTCTCCGGAGTCCAATCAGTCGCGCCCCAGGTGCCGCCGGCTGTCCGGCAGGATCTGGCGGCGATCCTTGGTGAGCGGGACCAGACCATCACCCTGCTGTCTCGCGGCGACCCCGAGGCTGCCGACCGGCTGGCGGATATTTATGTGCGCTATCGCGATGCGCGCGGTCGCGCCGAGCAGGCGCTTCCGCGCGCGCGTTGAGGACACGACTGGCCATTGACGGCATGCACTCGGTGCATGCCGTCCGGGCCATTCAGGTGGCGCTCACGCCAATCGAGGGGATTACGCGGATTCACTCGTCGCTGGGCGAGATAGTGGTCGAACACGATGGCCGCGCGACGTGCCAGAACCTCACTCAGGCCATCGCCACAGCGGGCTATCGCGTAGCCCGCTGCAGCGACGATCCGCGCGCCCTGCCCACGCTCGGCTGACGGGACGGGCGTGGGTATTGCCTCACGGGTTGAGCCACCACGACGCCTTCACCAGGAAGGTGTTCTCGGGGTGCAACCGGAGGAAGTCGCCGTAGTCGCGGCGGAAGCTGAAGCTGCTTCCCGTGGGATCGAAATCCTCGCGGCCATGCTGCCAAACCACGAATAGCGTGGAACCGGGGCGATACTCCCAGCGCAGCACCGCGTTAGTACGCATCTGCTTGAAGTTGAAGCCGCCCGGATCTCCACTATCGTACGGCTGGAAGCGATCCTCATGCTGGCTCGCGCGTGGATCATCGAGCTGCTTCCAGTTGGAGTAGTCGCCGGCAGAAACGAACGGCTGCGCGTAGAACTGGAAGGACAGATCGGGAGTAACGGTATAGTTGAGTCGGGTGGTAAGGCTCATCGTCGTCTGCTCGAGTCGCGCGAATGTGTAAGCCGTCGCTTCCTCGTCCACGACGAAGTTGCCGCGCCACTGCGCATCGTTCGTATTGCGGCTGTAGCCCAAACCAACCGAACCGTTTAGCCGGGTGGAAGCGCGGAACTGCACGCCCGGCTCCACCCACCAGCTATGCGACCGCGTGCTCGCCGACTGCCATGTTCCGCCAAAGAGCGTTGGCGTGAAGCGGCCGCGTCGATCGCCCTCCACTCCGCCACCCACCTCGTACCAGCTTCCTCGGCGAACGGCCGGACCGCCGCGGGCGACGCGGTCGTCATATGTGGGCGCGAAGCCTCCGGTGCTGCTCCAGAAGTGCCCCCACCAGGTATTTCTGAACTCGACGTGCGCATTCGTGTTGAGGCCGATCTGCGTCGGCATGCCCGCCGATGTCCAGTGCTGCCAGTAGTTGAAGTTCCAGAAGGCGCGACGGTAGAACATCGCCGGCCGGTTGAACTGGAGGGCAAACCAGTTGCGGAACATCTGCTCGTCAGCACGCTGGAGGAAACCAAGATCGTTGATCTCGAACCCCGGTGAGAAGCGCTGGTAGACGGACTGGAAGCGCGTAACCCCGCCCCCGAACTTGCTGATCGACAGACGCTGTGCATCACCGGTGAGGGTTCTGCGTGAGGGATCGAAGCGGAACGCGTCGGGACGCTGGTATCGGTGTACACCGTCGAGCTGCGTCGCCGCGATCGCCTCCTCGCTCCCTCCCACGTAGCTGCCCGCAACGTACGTTCTGAGCTCGAAGCGGCGATCGCCAAACCGGTGGCGGAAGTCCAGTCCGCCGGTATAGGCCTCGCGCCGGAGCGCCGAGGCTGTCAGGTCATCGAGAGATCGGTTCACCGCTGTGAACATCACGCCGACATCGCTGTCGCCATCGTTCAGATCCTGCTGGGCACGAGCGACGAAATAGTTCGTTCGCGGCTCGATCATCCGTCCGCCGGCACCGGTCTCTTCCTGCGTGACGGCATCCAGTATTCCTACAGACAGTCCACTGCCGAGCCGACCAGCCACCTTCGCCGCACCCAGCATCCTCGTTGCGGTGGACGTACCGTAGTCCGAGCCCGAACGCAGCTGCGGAAAGCGACCGATCCGGCGCGAGTAGAAGAGCCCGCGACAGCCGGTGTCGATGTCACCACAGCTCACGTTGAAGTTGAAGATCCCGGTGCCCTCGAGAAAGAACGGCCGTCTCTCCGACAGGAACGTCTCGAAAGCGCTGAGGTTGAGCACTGCGGGGTCCGCCTCCACCTGACCGAAGTCGGGGTTGATGGTGGCGTCGAGCGTCATGTTGGAACCGAGCCCAACCTTGAGGTCCGCCCCGCCCGTGAATCGCTGCGGGTGCGTGAAGCCGTCCGCCTGCCGGACACTTTCGTTCTTTGTCACCACGTAGGGCACGAGCTCGATGCGACGCGGTGACGGAATGTCACTGATGCCGCGCAGTTCCCCCGCCTGTGAGACGTATCCCTGCTGGCCGCGGCGGTAGAGGGGCCAGCTGATTCGCTGATTCGTGCGCGCCACATCGCGCACCACAAGCAAACCAAACGTGTGCTCCTGTCGTTTCGCGAATCGTATCTGAGAGAATGGAATCCGGAACTCCGCCACCCACCCCAGTGAGTCGATGGAGGTACCCACGTCCCACACCGCGTCCCACGACCCGTCCTCGGTTACGTCGTTGTAGACGTAGAAATCGCGCTTCACCCCGGCCGGATTCACGATGAACTGGTAAGCGGTGCGCCGATCGTAGTACGAATCGATGACCAGCTTGAGCTGCTCCGACTGGGTGCGTACATCGCGGCGAGACAGCAGTGACACGATGCTGTCCGGCGCCGGGTCGTACATGCGGGCCAGCACGTACAGGTATCGGTCGTCATACGCCACGCGAACCTCGGTGCGGAAGCGTGGATCGGCGCCCTCCTCCGGCTCGTACTCCAGAAACCGATCGATCACCGGGACGGTCTGCCAGATGGCATCGTCGTCGCGTCCGTCGATCACCGGCGGCTGCGACACGCGTGCCGCAAAGGCCGTGGTTGCCGCATCGTACCCCCGCGACTGGTCATCAGAGGTGGCGCGATCCTGGGCGAGTGCTGACGTGGACGCGAACAGTGCGACTGCTACGAACAAAACAGCGCGCATTACTCCCTCCGAGGTGCCAGGGCGCGCATACGGACCGAGGGTCGGACCGCATCGGTTGCTGACCTTAGACACCACGGCCCTACGTAGGGTTTGGTAAATCGGTGTCACGGAGCATTCCGCCGCGCGCTGGACGTAACGGCGTGCACACGCTGCGGTAACGGAGCGCTCACGCTCCCGCACCTTCCGCATCGGCGGCACGGCGGTGCAAGCCGTCCAAACGCAAACGGCGCCGCTTCGCGGCGCCGTTTGCATAAATCAGTTCAGGTAGCTATTGGACCCTGTGCCTCGCCAGCCGCGGCCGCCTGTGGACAAACAGCACCATAGGCGTCGAGTCGCGCCTGCGGCGAACTCCAGGCGAAGCACCATCCGCCACGACTTGTCGCTTGCGCAGGCGCATTGCCGCGCCAGCCAGCACGGCGCTCAGCCCCAGCAGTGCGAGGAGCGGGAGACGGGTAGCCGTGCGCGGTGCGACGAGAGCAGCCGGCGCCGCATCTCGCGGCGCGGCCATCGCCAGTACCGGCGCTGGGGCCTGCGCCGCCACGACTGCCACGTCGGTTGTGTCGCGCGAAGTGTCGGCGGGAATGGGCGCCGCAGCGACGCCGAGCGTGAGAACGCTGTCTTCGGCTGCCAGGGCCACGACCGGCTGCTCCGCCGCCTCCGCAACTACGCTGCGAATCCCGGCACCAAGGCGTGCGAGCCCCAGCGCGGCCAGCCCGAACAGTCCGCCAAGGCCTCCGCCACGGCTCGCACTGGGAACCGGGCATGCACACGGATCGCCGTCACTGGACTGCGACGCCAGCGGCGCAGCCGGCATTGCCAGGCTGATGAGCAGAGCGGTGATCAACAGCTGACGGAAGGCAGTCATCTCTCCTTGATCCGTGGAAGCAGCGCGTATCGCGTCCCGCCACATGGATGAGCGATTCGGCTGGAGGTCGGCAACCCCGCGTGGCAGGTAGCATGCCCCCGGGTTAGCACCTGAGGTGACCAGGCTCCAACCTTTCCTTGCCGCCGGTTCCATTCGCCCTCGCTCACGGTGAGTTTCAGTCAAACACGCGGCCATACGCCCGTTCCGAGCCACGCGGGACGGCTAAACGTTCGCGAGCCCGCGGGCAAAATGGTTGACATAGGGGTGGGGGGTATATAACGTATGAGAGGCACTACCCGTGAAAACGGAGGCGAGGTGGAGACGGTCCGATTGACGGTCGAAGGCATGAGTTGCGAGCACTGCGTGCGTTCCGTTGACGGCGCGCTACGCGGTGTAGCGGGCGTTCGACAAGTAAACGTGACCATCGGGGACGTTGAAGTGGGCTACGAGCCCGACGCGACGACGGTCGATAGCCTTCTCGAGGCCATCGAGGAGGAAGGCTACATCGCGTATCGAGCGGAGGAGGCGTGACGACCGTGGGCTGCGGATGCGGCCTCGAGTCGGACGAGGATCGCCATGCTGTGGGCGTGGATCCTGAAATCAAGTCGTCCAACCTGCGGCGCCTGCGGCGGATCGAGGGTCAGGTGCGCGGCCTCCAGAAGATGATCGAGGAAGACCGGTACTGCGCCGACATCATGACACAGATCGCATCCGTTCACGAGGCGCTCCGGTCGGTGGGACGCGAGCTGATGCGAAACCACCTGCGCCACTGCGCGGCCGAAGCCATCGCATCGGGGGATGAGGCGCGGCGCGAGGAGATGTATGACGAGCTCGTCGAGCTCATGTACCGGCACGCACGCTGAGGCCGGTTACGGGAATCAGTTACCCACAAGCTCCGGCTGGGGGCGCTCGGACGCACGCTGAGGCCGGCCGCTGGGCGTCGGCATCGGAAATCCGATTATTCCTCGCTCGAGCCACTCGTGCTTGCCGTCCAGCACCTGCCGTGCGACGCGGTAGGTGACCCCGTCCAGCGGACCAAAGAGGTTGCGGAAGCTGTCCGCGATCCGACGGCGGGACTGTTTGCAGAACAGGTCGGCCAGGTCGACAGCGCCATGATCCCCGCGCCGCGCCAGCATGTTCGCGCGCGAGCAAACGGCGGCCATCGCGAACAGTTCGGCTCCAATGTCCACGGCACGGAAAAGTACCATCTGCCGGCGCTCGAGCTTGGGTCCGAGCCTGACCATGGCGTGAAAGATCGACCGGCCGAGCTTGTCGGCCCCGCGCTCGACATAGCGGAGGTGTTTGGCCAGACGACCGAACTCGCCGTACTTCAGGCGCGAGATGCCCAGCCAGCGTGACGCATACCAGAGGGGATAGAACCTGGCCGAACGGCCCAGGGCCGCCAGCCGCTCCTTCCGATTCGCCTCCGGGTTCACGACGTCGAAGGCAGTTCGGAAGTGGTGATCCACTGCCTCGCGCGCAATGAACAGACGCATGATCTCGGAGGATCCCTCGAAGATCAGATTGATGCGGAAGTCGCGCATGGCTCGCTCGACCGGAATCGGCGGCTCGCCGCGGGCTCGCAGGGAGTCGGCCGTCTCGTAGCCGCGGCCGCCACGGATCTGAAGCGCATCGTCCACGATCCGCCAACCCGCCTCCGTGTTCCACATCTTGGCGATCGCCGCCTCCAGCCGGATGTCGACGTTGCCGCGGTCGGCCAGGCCGCTCGACAGCTCGGCGATCGCCTCCATGGCGAAGGTGTTGGCCGCCATGGTGGCCAGCATCTGTGCCACTGCTTCGTGCTTCCCGATCGGCTGTCCCCACTGCACCCGGTCGCGCGCCCACTCGCGCGACACTCGCAGCATTGCCTTTGCGGCACCGGCGGCGCTGGCCGGGAGCGTGAGCCGGCCGGTGTTGAGCGTCACGAGTGCGAGCTTCAGCCCCTTCCCTTCCCCCCACAGAATGTTGTCGCGAGGCACCTTCACATCGTTGAAGCGAATCACGCCGTTTTCGATGGCCTTGAGGCCCATGAACGAGCAGCGATGCACTACCTCGACTCCAGGCGTATTCGATTCAACTACGAAAGCCGTGATCTGCTTGCGCTGTTTGCCGTTGACGATCTTGTCCGGCGTGCGAGCCATCACTACCATGAGCTCGCAGCGCGTCCCGTTGGTGCACCACAGCTTGGTTCCGCTAATGACGAAATGCTCCCCATCCTCAGTCGGAATGGCTGTGGTGCGCATGTTGGCCGGATCGGAGCCGGCATCCACCTCGGTGAGCGCAAAGGCGCTGATCGCCCCCCTGGCGAGCCGCGGGAAGAACCGCTGCTTCTGCTCGGCGGTCCCGAAGAGCTTGAGCGGCTGAGGGACACCTATGGACTGGCTGGCCGAGAGGAGAGCGGTGAGCGACCCGTCCTTTGATGTCACCATCTCCATCGCGCGGATGTAGCTCGTCTGCGAGAGCCCCAGCCCGCCATACTCGGTCGGGATCTTGATCCCGAAGGCGCCCATGTCGCGGAGCTCCTGCACGACCCCCTCGGGAATATGGCCGGTTCGGTCGATCTCGTCGGAATCGACTCGCTCCAGCAGCGACCGCAGCTTCTCCATGAAGGGTCGGGCGCGTTCTTCCTCGGCGGGATCGACATCCGGGAAGGGATGGATCAGTTCGAGCCGGAACCGGCCGAGAAAGAGCTCGCGCAGAAAGCTGGGGGCAACCCATTCGCTCTCACGTGCTGCTTCCGCTACGTCACGTGCTTCCCTTTCCGTAGCCAGCTCTTCCGGGGTCTCGGCCATACGATCCTCGCGGCATCAAACGGGTGGGACGCGCTACTGATGCGCGAGCGCCGAACGCCCGCTCAGGAATAATACACGCTGGACGCTGATGTAGTAACGCGATCCCCCGGTGTCCTTCCGCGGAGCGGGTCCGTTCCAGACATGCGGAACAGCGGCCGGACTAGGCTCGCCGGCGAACGTCCTGACGGATGAGCACGGCAACGCCAATCAGCGCTATGGCAGCGAAGGCGAACCACTGGAAGGCGTAGGTCAGATGGGGTCCCCGCTCCAGCTCGGGCATGCCGAGCCTAGCTGGCGCGCCACTGGCGTCTGGCCTCACCTCCGCCGCGACGAGATGCGCCGCCTCCAGATCGTATGGAAAAGCCGCCGCCAATGCCGTGGCGTCGAGACGGTACCAGATGCGAGGCGCCAGCTCAGCCGGCACCGCCGCGCCCGTGTGCGCACCGAGGTCCTCCAGGTAGCCGCTCACGGTAACGGTGTCCGCCTCTCGCCAGCGGGAAAGCTCCACCCTGGCAGCGTCGGGCGAATACACCCACCCACGATTCACCAGAATGGCGCGCTCCTCCCCAGTGAGCAGGAGCGGCGTAATGACGTGGACGCCCGGCGATCCCCGCTGCGTTCGATTCGCAACTACGATCTCGTACTCATAGTCGAAGACGCCCTTCGCCTCGACGCGGCGGTAGCGCGCCGCCGAATCGGCGCGTACCCGCTCCAGGGGCACCGGCCCGGCCCGGCCGCGCTCCGCGATCCGCTCGTTGTGAGTGCGACGGAGCTCGTGCCGCTCGAGCTGCCAGAGCCCCAGGCGCACGCACACTAGCGCCACCACAATGGCCAGCATTCCTGCGATGATGTTGCGGCGGGTCATGCGGAAAGCATAGCAGCGTGCGCGCGCGGGATGAAGGCGGGCGGGGCGAAACGAGCCGCGTAGGTCAACTCCACCCCGCGGTCAGAACAGAGTCATCTGCTCCCCCATCTCGCTCGGATCCACAGCACGCTGGCCAAACAGCTGCTGGAGCTGGCGGGCCGAGGCCGGACTGTGGCCGGCGAAATGGTTGTTCACGTACCCGTAGATCGTACGGACGCGACGCGCCATCCCCTTGAGTGCAGTGCTCCACTGCTCCAGCTCGCGCGTGCGATCGTGCTGGATCCGCGAATAATCCACGATCTCGCGGTCGGGGCCCATCCATCGCACGTAGCCGAAATCGGCGGTGGGCCGCTCTGCCAGGTCGATCATGGTGCGACGCCGGATCCACCGGCCGTCGGTAAGCGTGAGGGCGACGTTGTGCTCCGCCAGCAGTGCGATGACGCCGTCGTGAATCCAGCCACGATGCCGGAATTCCACGGCGAAGCGCAGATCGGCGGGCAAGCGTGGGAGAAAACCCGCGAGCGCGGGAAGCTCGCTCGGACCGAAGTCGGGTCCGAGCTGGATCAGGAGCGGACCGAGTCTGCTGCCGAGCAACCGCGCCCGGTCCAGAAACTGGTCGAGCGGCTCATCACAGTGACGCAGCCGTCGGGCGTGCGTGATCTCCTGCGGCATCTTGAGCGCGAATATGAAGTCGGGTGGCGTGCGTGCCGCCCAGCCTTCCACCGTACGCGCCACTGGAATCGCGTAGAAAGTAGAGTCCACCTCCACCGTCCGGAACGCACGGGCGTACAGCGAGAGAAAGTCGCTCGCTCGCGTGCGCGTCGGGTAGAAGGGCCCGACCCACGCGTCGTAGTTCCACCCCTGGGTGCCGATCAGGATTTCGGCGGTCACGCCACAGCCGCCCAGCGGCGCTGGTCCTGCGTCAGTCGCATGAGGAAATCGTGTCGCGCGGCGGCGAAGTGTCAAGCGCCGTGCTCGGAGCTCCCCAGGGACGGTCCCGATCTTGCCCGCATCATACCGGCAGGATGAAGGACTTATGGCGAGCCGGAGGTTACCATGGATCGCGAAAAAAAGCACGACGACGACCTGGATCTGAACGTTACCGCGGACACCGCCGGTGCGGATCGTGAGGCGGCGCGTGAGCAGTCGCGAAAGAATCCTGATCCCAACATCAGGACGACGGCCGGCGAAGTGGTGGGTGGCACTGGCGGCGCGCTCGCTGGCGCCGCGGCGGGCACGGTGATCGCCGGCCCGATTGGCACTGCGGTTGGCGCGATCGCCGGGGCACTCGGCGGCTGGTGGGCGGGACATGAGGTATCCGAGGCGTCGGCCAGGTGGACGACGGACCAGGACCGCTATTACCGGGAGCACTTCGCGGCGAAAGGGGACCGGCCAGCAGATCGCTCGTATGACGATGTGAGACCTGCCTATCAGCTGGGCCACATGGCGGCGCACAACCCCGGGTACGAGGGACGCACCTTCGACGCGGTGGAGCCCGATCTCCAGCGCGGATGGAACGAGGACCTCTCACGTCGCGGCGGGAACTGGTCGGTCGTGCGCAGGTGGGCGGCGGAAGCCTATGACAGTGCGCGGCGTGACCGGGAGAGAGATCGGGCGCGCGACCTCGGTGTGACTGACGAGGGCGAAGAAGCGCGCCGGCGCACTTGAAAGCCACAAGAGCAGCTATACGGATCAAGCAGACTAGAACAGCGGATCACAACCGACGCACCTCGCTCATCAGCGCCAGTACGTTGCCCTCGCCGTCGTGGAAAGGGGCCAGCCAGAGGTCGTGATCCGGCATCCGCGCCACCAGGTGGGGCTCGCTGCTGAATGTCACTCCCCGGCTGGTGAGATCGTCGTGCGCGGCCCGGATGTCGTCCACCCGATAGTAGAGGACGCTGCTGCCGTTGGCGCGTGGGGCGTCGGGTTCCGGCAGCCCGATGAGAAGACGGATACCGCCCATGTCGAAGAATGACATGCGGGGGACCTCGAAGAGCAGCGGCAGGCCGAGAGTGTCGCGGTAGAAGGCGGTGGCGCGCTGGAGATCGGTGACCGTCAGAGCGACCTGGCCGAGCGGGCCAAGCACGGTTGATGGACCGGCGGCTGACATGGCGTTTTCCGGGTGGACGGGAGTCGGACATTTAGTTAGCTTGCCTAACTAATATGACGGACACACCCAAGACCCGCAAGACAGCGACGGATCCGCTGGTCCTGGCCGACCGGCTGCATTCAGCCGCCATCCGCCTCCTCCGCACGCTCCGCCGCAGCGATGCAGCCACCGGGGTCAGCGCGCCGAGGCTGTCGGCCCTTTCCGTGGTTGTGTTCGGCGGCCCGATTAGCCTGCGGGCACTCGCTGCCGCGGAGCAGGTGCGGCCTCCAACCATGACGCGTCTGGTGCAGGCGCTGGAGCGTGACGGTCTCGTCCGACGGCGCCCGGATCCGGCGGACGGTCGCGGAGTTCTGATCGAGGCGACGCGCCGTGGACGCACGGTATTGCAGCAGGGCCGCCTGCGGCGGGTCGCGTCGCTCGCACACGAGCTCCGCTCACTAGGCAAGCGCGAACGAGATATCCTCCGTCGCGCCCTGCCGGTTTTCGAGAAGGTCGCCGAGCGGCTGGCGCGCGGGAACGACAAGGTCCTCACCGCTTTCCCCGGGAGAGCGGGGATCCAACCTATCGAAATGTCTCGAAGAACCCCGTCCCCGCTCCCGAAACGACTTCGCCGCCCAGCCGGCCACTGATGCGAGCAACGCCTTTCATCTGCACGAACCAGCGCGCGCCGGTTTCCGAGAGCAGCGACTGCTCGCCTCTCTCGCGCGCCTGGCGCCACATGTCGGAGGCGGTGGCGTGCTCGATCTCCAACTCCACCACCAGCGTATCGGCGCCGCGCGCATCGGCCAGCACCGCGCGTGCCGGTACCGCGACAAGCTCGCCGCCCACGGTAACGGTGCTTGCGTCCTCATACCGGATGGCCCTGGGGCGGAGCAGCGCGCGAAATCCGAGCGAATCCACCACGTAAACGAACAGCGGCTGTCGCTCGCCATGTTCCTCCGGCGGATGCACGCGGCCATAGAGGATCGTGAACTGACCCGCGCGCGCGTGCCCCCACTCCCATGTCACGTCCCGCCACACTCCCCAGTTATGATCGTGATAGGACTGCGCCCCGGAAAAGACCGTACACATTCCATCGACGCAGATGCGGCCATCGGCGTCGGCGCGCAGTGCGGGGACGGTGTAGCCGGAAGTAAATGCCCCGCTGGCGAGTTCCGACGCCGGGAAGTAGGCGCGCGGCACCGGCGTTACGGTCATCTCGACACGCGCCTCCCCGCGCGCTCCTTCTTCCTGGGCCCGGGCCTCCACGCGATAGCGGCCATCCGGAAGCAGCGCGACGCTGGAGATGCCCATCACGAGATCAGGCGTTTGGGTGGAGAACCGGATGCGCTCGGGCTGCCACGGCGACGTGAAACGCCTGTCCTCCACGCCCTCGCCATGCAATGTGATCTGTACCGTTCCGCCCCAGTCGCCATCCGGAACGTCGCCGCCGACGGTCAAGGCGACGAATGCCCAGCGCCGCCCATCGTCGTAGAGCACGTTGAAGTAATGCCACTCCCCCCAGCTTTCCCGGTGCTCGACATACGGCGGCGGCAGGTGGAACCGGTCCATCTCGGCGTAAAGCTCGTACGGCGTGGGCGCCATCCAGCGGCGATCGCCGTCATCATCCCACCAGCTACCGCCTGCCAGTGAGGGGGCGGCACCCACGGCGTCGTCGAGCGAAGG
Source organism: uncultured Gemmatimonadaceae bacterium (assembly GCA_964636485.1). Taxonomy (GTDB): domain Bacteria; phylum Gemmatimonadota; class Gemmatimonadetes; order Gemmatimonadales; family Gemmatimonadaceae; genus CAYXRS01. The sequence goes on along the minus strand of CAZWSO010000002.1, from coordinate 22,061 downwards.
GATGCCCCCCGCTGCACGCACGGCAATCTCGCCATCGGTCAACCGGAGATAGAGAAGCCTCGACGCGATCTGGGGTGCGGCGGCGTCGATACGCCCCACGAAGCGCGGCGATGCAAGCAGCTGCCGATAGATGAAGCGCGAACGGTCGATGGCGAAGAACATCCCGCCAACGCCGCCCGTCTTCATCACCTCGACGTCGAGGCCTTCCGGCAGGACAGTGACGTCACCGCCGCCTATGAGCCGCTCGTCGCGCGCCTGTGTGATCATCGCTTCGCCTATGGCGAGCAGCGTGATCATGACTCCGACGCCTATCGCATAGCCCCCGAGCAGGAACACCGCTCTCCATGGGCGGTGCACCAGATTGCGTAGCGCGAGCCTGGCGATCACGCGGTTGGCCGCCAGGGAGGTGGAATGTCTCTCCGTGGCACGATGAAGCGCAGCCCGGCATCGTCCTCGCTGCCGATTCGATTGGCCAGCTCTGCCTCGGTCCCATCCTCCGTGGCGCGTCGCGACGGATCGGCGAGCAGTTCCGCGGCCTCGCCGGGCGTGAGCGTGGCCACGTAGACGTCCGCCCAGTGCCCGTAGTCAAAGCGAAGGTAGGCGGCCCGCTGAGCGATGCCCTTGAGCAGCGGGTGCGCCGTCCGCAGTGGGATCCGCAGATCCGGGCGCAGCGCCGGCACGTTCAGCTCCACACCCCGCACTGAATCGATAGTGAGCGGCCCATGCGGGGGATCCTGCGGAAAGCTGCGCTCGATCTCCACGAACTCGTCTTCGGAGATGCGCAACGGCGCCCACTCCAGTCGTGTCCCGTGCGCCGTACCCTCGCCGTGCGCCAGCAGCTCGCGCACTTCGTCGCACTCTCGCCCTTCGAACAGATACGCCATCAAGGTCGAGAGGGGCCACCGACGATCGGTCGGCTCGGCACCCGGCCTCAGCTCCTGCACCCTGACATGCATCTCACGATCCTCCATGGAGTACCTCGTCTCCTGCAATCACGCCGTCCCGCATATGGAGGACGCGCTGCACCGAGCGCGCCAGTTCCTCGTCATGCGTAACCACAACTACCGTAGTGCCGTCACGGTGCAGCCGCTCGAACAGGCGGATGACCTCAGCCCCCGTTCTCGCGTCCAGCTCGCCGGTCGGTTCGTCCGCCAGCACGAGCCGCGGCTCGTTGGCCAGGGCGCGTGCGACCGCCACGCGCTGCTGCTCGCCCCCGGAAAGTTGGGAGGGGCGATGCCCGGCCCGCTCGGATAGCCCGACGTACGACAGCAACTCCAGGGCCCGCCGTCGGCGAGCGGGGCCGGCCACCCCGGCTTCGGCCAGCGGCAGCTCCACGTTCTCACTGGCGGTGAGCACCGGGAGCAGATAGAAGCGCTGGAAAACGAAGCCTACGTTTCGAAGGCGAAAGGCGGTCAGATCCGCATCGCGCATGCGGTGTACATCGGTTCCCGCCACCCGTACCGTCCCGCCGCTGGGCCGATCAATAGCCCCCAGGAGGTTGAGCAGCGTGGATTTACCGCATCCCGACGGACCGACCACCGCCACGAACTCTCCGGCGTGGACGGTGAGCGAGACGCCACGCAGGGCGTGGACGGCGTCTCCCGCGAACGGATAGTCACGGGTGAGATCGCGCGCCTCGACGATTATGGCTCCACGGCTCGTGGAAGGCGCGGACGCCCTGCCATGTGGGAGGCTCATGCCACCGCCTCCTCGCGAAGCGTGGCCGCTATTGGAAGCGATGCCGCGCGCCACGCCGGGTACAGCGCTGCCGCCGCTCCGGCAAGCAGGAGAAAGAGTACCGTCATCAGCAGCGCCCGCGGCGTGACGACGAAGAAGTCGATCGCCTCGGGAAGCCCGGGAAAACGGCCCAGAATCTCGTTCAGCCAGCGTGCCGTTACGAGCCCGAGGAGCGTACCGATGACCGTGCCCGCAAGCATCAGCACGGCGCTCTCGGCAACGATCTGACGGACGATGCTGCGCCGTGAGACGCCGACGGCGCGCATGACGGCGATCTCGCCAACGCGTTCGTTCACCGACACGGTCACCAGGGTGGTGACGAGCAGGAAACCGACGGTGAGACTCACCGCGCCGAGAATGTAGGAGAGCTGGCGAAAGTAGCTCAGTCTCTGGTCGACAGTCTCCAGTGCGCGCGCCGTGGAAACAGCTTCGAGACGCGGGAACTCGGCGACGATCCGAGTGCCAAGCTCCTCGGGATCAACGCCATCGCCAGAACGCACCATGAAGACGGAGACGCGATCCTCGCCGTGCAGGGCCATTTCGCGCAGCGTGGCCAGAGGAAGTGCGGCCGCGGACTGGCCGGCGCTCAGGTAGAGAAAGCGGGCCCGGCCGGCTATGAGGAGACGCCTCTCGCCGGCAAAGGCGCGAACCTGCGGATCGTAGCCCGTCGCTACCAGCACGCTGTCGCCGATACGGACGCCCGCCCGCTGCAGCAGCGCGTCGCTGGCCACGAGTCGTCCAGCGGCGGGATGCTCCCCCTCCAGCAGGTCGTAGTCGCCCTGAACCGCAGGATCGATACCCACCGCGAATGCTGTCGCCACACCCGTCGGTCCTCTCATGTGAATCGTGCCACCCAGCACGGGACTCACCCGTTCAACGGCCGGGTTGGCGCGCAGAGCGGCAAGGATCTCGTCGGCACCGGCGATCGTCGCCTCGGTGTCGAAGGGGAGCGTCCCCCTCGGCGACAGGCGAATATGGAAGCCACGAGCCTCCAGCATGGTGCTGAAGGACACACGCAGCCCTGTCGACAACATCACCATGTCCAGCAGCAACGCGGCTGCCACGGCAACACCGACAATGGCCAGGGCTGAGCGCGCGCCATGTCGGCGAAGCGATTTGAATGCCAGGATGATCGGCAATTCAGCGCCCAAGCAGCTCGAGCGGCGGACGCGCCACCAACCGCCGCGCGGCAACCCACCCCGCCAGGACGCCGAGCACCAGCGACAGAATGGATGCGATCACGATGATCTCCGGCGTGATGAGGGCAAAGCGCAGCGGCGTGCGGTACAGGGCGCCGTAGTACGCATTGACCATCGCCGACGTGCCCAAGCCCACACCGGCACCGAGCACGCTCCCCACCACCGCCACGAATGCCGCTTCCAGCACCACCGAGCGGGCCACGGAGCGGCGCGAGATCCCCATCATCCTGAGCGCGGCCACGTCGCGGCGACGCTCATCCACCTTGAGCAGGAGAATGCAGAGCAGGAATACCGCGCTCGCCACGATCGTGATGATGCCGATGGCGCGGTGAAAGCGACTGATGACCCGAAAAGTTGCGGACGTTTCCACCGCCACGTCCGCGGACCGATGCGCCCGGAATCCGAAGGCATACTCGTTGATCACTGTGACGAGCTCGTCAGCACTGGCGTCGCTCCCGCTTGCCACGGCAAAGCGGTCGACGCGATCGCCGTAACCGCCCAGCGACTGGAGGTGGTCGAGGTGGAGGAGCACGCGGTACTCGCCGCGCGCGATCTCGCTGGGATCGGCACGGCGCGCCAGCAGCGCCCCCACTACGACGGTGTCGCCGGCAGCGCCCGGCTCGGCAGCGAGCACCACCCGATCCCCAACGCGCAGGCCGGCGTCGGCGGCAAGCCGCTCGTCGATGGCAATGGTGCGGGGAGCGTCCTGAAGCAGCGCGGCCAGAAGCAGTGCGGTGAGAATGCTCATATCGAGAGTGAGGGGACCGCACGGCGCGCGCCGCCGGTCCAGGTACGTTGCGCGCGCAACCCCTGCAGCGGAACTTCCCGGGATGGCTAAGCCTCCCGAATCAAGCGCCGCGCCATTACGCCCGCTTCTGATCGATGCCGACCCCGGAATCGACGACGCGGTGGCGATCACGCTCGCAGCCGGACTCCCCGGCTTCAGGATCGTTGCGCTTACCACCGTACATGGGAACATCGAGGTGGAGCGCGCCACGCGCAACGCCCGCGAGATCGCGCGGCGCGCGGCGCTGGATGCGCCGATCATCGCCGGGGCACCGCGTCCGCTTACGCGTCCGGCTCGTCCGGCGCGCGAGACGCATGGCCAGGAGGGACTGGGCCACGTGCGCCCGGAAGGTACGGTGGTGGCGGAGCCAGACCGGGCCGCCGGGGAAATGGTGCGCCTGGCTCGCTCCACGCCCTCCCTCATCGTCTGCTGCCTGGGACCGCTTACCAACCTGGCGCGTGCCCTCGATCTCGAGCCTGCGCTCGGCAGTTTCATCGGACCTGTTTTCGTGATGGGCGGCGCGCTCGATGTCCGCGGCACCCAGACCGAGCGAAGCGAGTTCAACTGGTGGTCGGATCCGGAAGCAGCGTCCCTCGTGCTCTCCTCCGGGCTCGACCTGCGCCTCGTGCCGCTCGACGTCACGCGACGCATCGCCGTCCCCGGTTCCGCCATTCGCGCGCTCGCCGAGCGCGGCCACGACGATCCCGACGCGCACTTCTGGGCCGAACTGCTCCGCTTCTATGCGGATTTCCACCGCAGTCACGAGCAGTTCGATGGTTGTATAATCAACGACGCCCTGGCCGTAGCGCTCGCGCACGATGACTCATATGCCCGCTGGGCGGACGAGCGTGTACTGATCTCCACCAGCGACGACGAGTTGCGCGGCGCGCTGTCGCGCGCTCCAGCTGGCCAGGTGGTGCGGGTCGCCGTTGACGTGCGGGCCCGCGATGTGCTGGCCCTGGTGGAGCAGACGGTCTTTCGCCGCTGGCTGCAAGCGGGAGCGCTGGACGACGGCGCCGCTGATGCGGAGCGATGGCTGGCGGAGCACCCGGTCCAGTGGAGCACACCGTGAGCACGATTGGAAGCGTGGCGCTGCTCGGCGCCGGGGAGATAGGCAGCGGCTGGGCGGCTCTGTTCGCCACTCGTGCCGCGGCGGTTCGGATCTACGACCCGGATCCGGAAGCCCGACAGCGGGTGAACGTCGCGATCGCTGGAGCACGCAGCATCGGCCTGCATGCGGATACGTCAGTCATCCAGTTCGTCGCGAACTCGGCAGAAGCGGTGCGCGGGGCGGAGTGGGTGCAGGAATCGGTTTCCGAGCAGCTCGCGCTCAAGGCCGACGTGCTTGGCAGGGTCGCGACAGCGCTCGATCCCAAGGCCATCGTAGCCTCGAGCACGTCGGCTTGCACCGCCGCCGAGCTGGGCGCGGCCCTGCCATTCGCCGATCGCTTCATCATCGCGCACCCGCTTCAGCCGGTGTATGCCGTGCCCATAGTCGAGCTGGGAGGCGGACCGCGAACCGACCGCGGCACTCTCCACCGCGCGGCCGTGGTTCTGCGGGCGCTCGGCCACGAGCCCGTCATCGTACGAGGAGATCCCCGCGGTCTGGTCTCGAACCGCCTGACTGTGGCGCTGCTTCGTGAGGCTGTCGAGCTCGTTGCCAGCGGCATCGTCTCCGCCCGCGAGCTCGATCAGATCGTTGCGCGGGGCGTCGCCACTGGGTGGATGGCGGCCGGCGTCTTCGGTACCGAGCAGGCGGCCGGAGATGCAGCCAGGGGGGAAGACACCGCCGAGCGCACACGCGCTCAGCTGGGTCCCGTGCTCCCGACCCTCGCCCGGTGGTCTTCGCTCAGCGGCGCACACCTGACGGCGTTAGCCGGCGCCCTCGATGCGCGGCGCAGAGAGGCGCCCCGCCAGGAGGAGTGGGCGGCCCGCCTGGCACGGCTGCTCGCAGCCGCGCGGGAGCGGTAAAGCCGCCTCCGCGGCTCGGTGCCAGCTGCCGCACAACAGAGCGCTGCCGGTGCGCTCTAGGGTGACTGCTCTCGTTCGCGTGACAGCCACTCAGTGGTGCTGCGCAGCTCCGCGCGCGTCTCGTCAAGCGTATAGGGCTGCTTCTTCAGCGTCCGCATTCCGCCGAAGATCATCAGCCCACCGAGTGCAAGCAGCAGTCCCGCCGTCACCAGTGTGCCCACCCAGAGCACGCCGCCAAACAGCCGGCTGAGACCGGTGGCGAGGAAGACCGCGAGGGCGACGAAGGAGATTACGAGCGCGCCGAATCCGACACCGAGCCAGAGCGCTCCGCGACCAGCGGTTTGCACGGAGTCGGCGATCTCCATCTTCGCAAGACGAACCTCGTTACGGGCGAGCCGTCGCGAGTCATCCGCCAGACGTCCAATCAGTTCACCAACCGTCGTATCGGGATCGACACGCACTCGCGTGGCCACGGCGTACTCCTCGCGTTCCGGGATGCCCGCTAAGTGGCGCAAGAGGTGTTCCGGCCGAGCCCGGCAAAGCATTCTTGCCGCTGCCGGGAGCTTGCATGCAAGGCGGCGCCCGGCAGAACGACCGGGTGCGCGCTGTCGCTCTCCAGAACCGTCAGTCTTCCCGGTCGATCAACACAGCGATCGCGAGGGCCGGACCAATGAGCTGCTCCGTCCCCTCCACGAGCACGCGAAGCGGTCCGCCGAATGGGGAACGCTCGATCAGCGTGACGGTTGCGCCCGGCGTCAGCCCCAGCTCGGCCAGGTAACGCAGGCGTCCGGCATCGTCGTCACTCACACGAACGATGCTGCCGCGCTGGGTCGGCTCCAGATCCGCCAGCGAGCGCAGCGGGCGCTCCTCGATCGTCCCTTCACGCGTCGGGATCGGCGCGCCGTGCGGATCGGTGGTCGGCTCACCAATGGCGGCGGCCATGCGGTCGATGAGCTCGTCAGAGGCGGCGTGCTCCAACCGCTCCGCCTCGTCGTGCACGCGGTCCCACGGATAGCCCAGCGCGCTCGTGAGATAAGCTTCGATTACCCGGTGACGGCGCAGCGTGCGCAATGCCACGCGGCGCCCTTCTTCGGTGAGTCGTACGCCGCGATAGCGCTCGTGGTCCAGCAGACCCTGATCGGCCAGCCGACGCACCATCCCACTTACCGATGCGGGCGCGATCGATAACCGCTGCGCGATCTCAGTGGTCGCCGCCGCGCCTGCGATCCGCTCGATCTCGTAGATCACCTTCAGGTAGTCTTCGACCGGAGCGGTGTAGTCGTCGCCGGAGCGAGTGGGTATCATGGGCATACCGGACGTAGCGGAGGCGCCGACGCCAAGGTGACGAGATAGCGATCAGCGCGCAATGGCTTCATTTGCGGCATCACGCCCACGCGCCGTCAGGGCTAGTCGCTCTCCTTCGCGATCAATCAAACGTGCGCGCTCCGCCGCCCGCACGACGCGCACCGCGAACTCCGGGCTCCAGCGAAGATGCCGGTGCAGATGGCCAAGTCGATTCTCTTCCTCGGCCTCCGGCAGCCCCTCGTGGTGCAGAAGGTGAATGGCGAGCATGAGCTGCGCGAACTCGACGCGCTGCCGGGCGCGCCGGCGCGCAACCGCAACCAACCCGCGATCCGGGGCGAACAGGAATACGAGCGAGAACAGTCCTCCCGCCGCCGTCGCCATCGAACCGGCAATGTTGGCATCGAGAACCGTAGCCAGACCGTAGCCGCATAACGCGCTGAGCACGCCGATCAGTACGCTGAGTCCGATCAGGCGCGATAGTCTGTCGGTGAGCAGGTAGGCGGCGGCGGGCGGGGCGATCATGAGCGCAATCACCAGAATCGACCCAACGGCATCGAATGCACCCACGGCGGTGACCGAGACGAGACTCATGAAGGCATAGTGAATGAGCGCCGGTGAAAAGCCGAGTGCGCCTGCGAGCAGGGGATCGAAAGTGCTCACCTTCATTTCCTTGTACAGCACGCGCAGGAACGCGGCGTTCACGAGCAGGATGCCCCCCATGACCCAGGTAGACCGCGGCCCCAGATCGCGCCCGCCCATCTCCCACCGATCGAAGGGCGCGAAAGCCAGCTCGCCCAGGAGGACGGCGTCGATGTCCAGGTGCACCCGGTCTGCGTAGCGCGCGATGAGAATGACGCCGATGCTGAACAGCACAGGGAACACGAGACCGATGGCCGCATCCTCCTTCACCAGTCGCGTTCGATTGAGCAGCTCGACCAGCGCAACCGTCAGCACGCCGGTGGCCGCCGCTCCGAGCACGAGGAATGGCGAGTTCAGATCGTGAACCACGAAAAACGCCAGCACGATCCCGAGCAGAATGGCGTGGCTGATGGCGTCGCTCATCAGCGCCATGCGTCGCAGCACGAGAAAGACGCCGCACAACGCGCACGCCGCCGACACCACGGAGGCGAGGATCAGGATCTCCAGCTCGGGAGTCACTGGTCGTCCTCGGGCCGCATCGATGCCGCCAGCTGTTCCGCCCTTGCACGGCCGGCAGCCGTGAGCGCCCACTGGCCGCGCGCGACTTCGTGCGCGAGCCCGAGTCGGCGGAGCTCGCCGAGCGTGCGTTCAGAGCCGCCGCCCACCGGCGCCATGGCATCCAGCACTGACACCGTGTGTCCGTGTTCCTCCTCATGCTGGAGCCCCAGTGCGTGCAGGTCGAGCAGCGTGGCTTCGCTGCGTAGCCGTCGCCTGCTGCGCTGCGCCCTTCCCCACCCCCAGAGCAGTCCACGATTCGGCGCGAGAGTGAGCGAGATGATCACGATCACTCCCAGGCAAAGCACGATCGTCGGCCCGGTGGGAAGGTTGCTGACGACACTGCTGATGAGGGCGCCGCTCACGCCTGCGAGCGCACCGAAGAACGCCGACAGCAGCATCATTATGGAGAGCCTGTCGGTCCACTGGCGCGCCGCGGCAGCAGGAGCGACGACCATGGCGCTCATCAGCACGACGCCAACAGTCTGAAGGCCGATCACGATCGCGATCACGAGCAGCGATGTGAGCAGGACATCGAGGCGGCGCATCGGAAAGCCGAGGCTGGCCCCGAATGCCGGATCGAAGCCGAGAAGCTTGAACTCCTTCCACAGGAGGAGCACGGGCACGATCGCGACGGCTCCAAGGCCGGCGATGATCACTACGTCGCGCTCGAGGAGCGTCGCCGCCTGGCCAAAGAGAAACCGGTCGAGTCCGGCCTGCCCCGCGTCGGGACGCCCCTGGAGGTAAGTGAGCAGCATGAGCCCAACGCCGAAGAACACCGAGAGCACCAGGCCGAGCGCGCTGTCCTCCTTGATGCGGGTGGTGCGGACGATCGCCATGATCAGCAGCGTGCCCAGTATACCGGCCACCGCCGCGCCGAGCACGAGCGGGAGGAGGTGGCGGCTGCCGGTTATCAGGAAGGCGAGCGCGATCCCGGGGAGAGCGGCGTGCGAGATGGCATCGCCAAGAAGACTCTGCCGCCGCAGTACGGCGTATGTACCCAGGGCCCCGCTCACCAGCCCGAGCGCCGCCGAGCCCAGCGCGACCGTGCGAAGCGTATAGTCGAACAGGATATCCATGACCGGCGCGGAGCTGCGTGACTACCGCGGTTCGCCTGCGCCGACTGAAACGCCGGCAGCGGGTGTCTGCCGCTCCACATCCGTCCGGCTCGCCGCCCCCTGCACGAACGGAACGCGTCCACCGTAGGTGAGCCTCAGGTTCTCCTCGGTGAACACGTCGTCAACCGGACCCGCGGCGATGCGCCGGACGTTGAGCAGAAGCACCCAGTCGAAGTACTCGCGTACCGTGTTCAGGTCGTGATGCACCACGACCACCGTTCGGCCGGCGTCCTGGAGCTCGCGCAGCAGGGTGACGATCGCACGCTCGGTGGTCGCGTCCACCCCCTGGAAGGGCTCATCCATGAGGTAGACCTCTGCTTCCTGCGCCAGCGCACGGGCCAGGAAGACGCGCTGCTGCTGCCCGCCGGAGAGCTGGCTGATCTGCCGGTCAGCAAAGTCCTGCATGCCGAGCCGCGCCAGCGATTCCATTGCCCGGTCGCGTTCGCGGCGCCCGGGGCGTCGCAGCCATCCGAGTGCGCCGTAGCGTCCCATCATCACGACATCGAGCACCGTGGTGGGAAAGTCCCAGTCCACGCTACCGCGCTGCGGTACGTAGCCGACGCGCAGCCTCTGCTCACGGTATGGTCGACCCAGGACGCGAACATCCCCCGCCGCGGGTTTGACCAGTCCCATGATCGCCTTGATGAGCGTGGTCTTCCCCGCTCCGTTCGGTCCGACTACGGCAAGCAGCACGCCCTTGGGTACGTCGAGGTCCACGTCCCAGAGCACCGCGTGCTCGCGATACGCGACGGTGAGATCGTTCACCTCGACGGCGAGCTGGTCGCTTGCGATCCGCGGCGGATTCATGGTGCGGATGCCTCCGCCACGACGGGCGGCTCGTCGAGCAACGATTCCACAATCGTATCGATGTTGTGCCGCACCATCCCGATGTAGTTGTCCACGGGAGTGCCAGGCGTGCCCATCGCATCGGAGAAGAGCTCACCACCGATGCGCACGTCGAAGCCGCGCGATCGCACGGCGGCCTGCACCGCCTCGATGGTCCGTCGTGGCACCGACGTCTCGACGAAGATGGCCGGGATTCGGCGCGCTACGATGAAGGCCGCCAGCTCCCGGACGTCGGCCGTGCCCGCCTCCGTGGCGGTGCTGATACCCTGCAGCCCGCGCACCTGGAATCCGTACGCGCGGCCGAAGTAGTTGAACGCGTCGTGCGCCGTTATGAGGACGCGGCGTTCTTCCGGAAGGCGTACCGCCTGCGCACGTACGTAATCGTGTAGCTCCTCGAGCTCGGTGAGATAGCGCGCTGCGTTCTCGCGATAGAGCTCCGCCCCGGCGGAGTCCCGCTCCACCAGCGCATCGCGCACGCGTCCCACCGCCACCATCCAAAGACTGACGTCGAACCAGATATGAGGGTCGTAGGCGCCCTCGAACTCCGGGGGGCGCAGGAGCAGCGCGGCATCGACGGCCTCCGCCACCGCGACGGTGTGAGCGCCGCCCCGCATGTCGGCGAGAACGTCCGTGAGCTTGGCCTCGAGGTGAAGGCCATTGTACAGCACGAGGTCGGCGCGGTAGAGCCGCCGCACATCGCTCTCTCGCGCCTTGTAGAGGTGGGGATCGACGCCCGGACCCATGAGCCCCACCACGTCCACCCTGTCACCCCCGATTCGCTGGGCGGCGTCGGTGATCATGCCAATGGTGGCAACGACGCGCAGGCGCTCGTCGTCTCCTCCGGCAGCCTCGGTACCACAGGCGGCAAGGAAACCAACGAGCAGCAGGAGCGCGACCGCGGCTGCTGCCGCGGACCTATTTAGGAAGTAATGGTACATAATTTCGTTAACCCTAAATCTGTCCGTTGGGCAGGCGAAACGCAAGATCCTCCGGTAGTTGAAAGCCGCGCTCTGTCCTAGGGCGGGCCGCCGGTGCGGCCGGGTAGAGGCTTGTCCCGAAGCGTCGGTCCGGCCGGCCCGCGGGCGGCTCCAATCGGGTCCGCGGGAATCTGGCCGCCCTGAAGAGCGACTTGCCCGAGCCGGGCGTAGTCGATCGCGCGGGCGGCGACGCGCGCCGCCTCCTGCGGAGCGTGGAAGCCCATCGAGTTCTCCGCTTCCACGAAGTCCGTCATGAACTGCGCCTTCCGGTGAAAGTCACGGGCCGTGGCGAGCCTGGGGTCCGCGCTGTCCCGTTGCGCCATACGCTCGATGTCGCCGACGAGATGGAGCACGGCGTCTATCGCCAGATTGCGGAGCTCGAAGGTGCGGTCCTGGATTGCATGAACGCGCTGCCGCAGCTCCTCCTCGGAGGCGCGGTGGCAGGTCTGGCACGACTGATTGATGCTGAGGACGGGGCTTCTCACATGGTGGGAGCTGACCTTCATGGCGCCAACGCGCTGGAAGGGCATGTGGCAGTCCGCGCACGCGACGCCCGCCCGGGCATGAGTGCCCTGCATGAACATCTCGAACTCCGGATGCTGGGCCTTGAGCACGCGCGCTCCGCTGCGCGCGTGCACCCAGTCGGCGAAGCCCGTCGAATCGAAGTACGCGAGAATGCTGTCCGCCGTCAGACCCTTGGCCCAGGGAAAGACTAGCCGGCGCTCGGGGCCCTGGAAGTAGTACTCCACGTGACATTGAGCGCATACGAATGTGCGCATCTCCTGCCGCGTTGCCCTGGTGGTGACGTCGTAATTGGGGACGCCGCGGCTGGCCATGAGCATGCGCATGCCTTCGATGAAGGCGGGGCGCGTGATGCGCAGCTGCATGTTGCCCGGGTCGTGGCAGTCGATACATGAGATCGGATGATCCACCAGCTGCACCGCCTCCTGGAAGGGCATGGCGTTCACGCGTTCCCAGCCCAGCATCAGGTCACCGTCGCCAGCACGCCGATAGGCGACGTACGTGGAGGCGTGACAGTTCAGGCAAGTACCCGGCTGCTGCGCCACGAGCTGGCGTCGTGTGTACACCTGATCGGAAAGCATGTAAGCATGCCCGCGCGCCTCGCGAAAATCTTCGGCGAACGGATATCCTGCCCAGAACTCGCGCAGTCGTGGATCCTCCTCGAGCATCGAACGCGCCACCACGCTGCGCGGGTCGGCATCGGTGGGCCGGTGGGGAAGCGCTTCGCTTCCACCGTAGCGTGTGCGCTCCTGATCCACGGTTCGCAGATAGCTGTCGTACTGAAGGGGAAAGTTTTGTCCCCACACCGCCGCGTCCACGGTCGTGTCGGTCACCTCGACGACGCGCAGAAACGGGTGCCTCGCTTCACCTCGGCGCTCGATGATCGTTGCCAAAAACGCCGCGACCGCCACCGCGATCACCGCCGCGAGCGCGGCGACGACGCCCAGAGTGCGCGCACTGAACTCTCTGCGGCGGGGCTGGAGATTCGTGCTCGGCGTCGGATCATGGTGGTCGGGAGGGGTCGTCGTCATCAGGGTACCGATGGAAGAAAGTGATTGCCGTCAGCGAACCAGGTGGCCGACATTCGCGTGACAGCTCATGCAGGGCAGGTGCTCGCGCGCCTGACGCGAGGTGACATCCGCACTGCCCGTGGGTGACTCATGCGCCGGCTGATTTATCCCCACTATTATCGCCTCGTGGCAATACCGGCATGCGCGCTCGGTCACGTCACGATTGGCGGGCGTGATGCGCAGGGGGTCGGGATAGACGCCGGTCGTGAAGTAGAAGGAATGCCAGAACCCGTTGCGCGCTTTCACTACGTACGTCTCGACCGGACCCGGCGGCGTATGACAGTCGTTGCAGGTCGCCGCGGGACTGTGACTCGATTTCAGCCACCCGTCGTAGTGGTCCCACATGACGTGGCAGTTGGCGCACGCGCCTGGATTGTCACTCAGGTACGAGTAGCCTCGCGCATACACAAAGGTGAAGGCTCCGAGGCCGGCCAGCAGTCCTATGGAGATTGCGACGGCGAACGCTGCGAGGCTCTTATGATCACGCGCCATGCACACCTGCTCCCCGGATCGAGTGCCCGCCTCACTGCAACCGGCACGCCAGCTTTGCGCTCACGCGCGGTGCCGACGGAAGAGATACCGATTGATGGACGCGGCACGCAAACGCAGCGGTTCCGACATCGGTCGAGCACAGCGCACCCTGTGCCAACACAACTTTGATGGTCATCGCACCGCCAGCGCCAGATACCGTTCGAGGATGCTGTAAGTGATCCCCCAGATGGTGTGCCCGCCGTGATGAAAGCTCGACACAGTCCGCGTCGCACCGGCGACATGAAGCACGACCTCGCGCCGCGCAGCAGGGTCGCGGAGCGCGCTGACAGGCACCCAGAAGGCTTCCGCCAGCTCGGAGCTCAACCGCAACTCGGGAGTTCCGGCGACTACCGCCACGAAGGGTGTGATCACAAGCGGCGGCAGCACCGGCGTACGCGGGTACACCTCATCCAGTGACCCGATCAGCATGCCGCCGCGACGAAGATCGAGCGAGGTCTCCTCGCGGGTTTCGCGGATGGCCGTGTCCTCCATTGTGAAGTCTCCCGACTCGCGCCGTCCGCCAGGGAGAGCGACGTGTCCGCTCCATGGATCGCCGGCCCAGGTGGCGCGCTTGACCAGCAGCAGTTCCACTTCACCTTCACCGGCCGCGCCGCCCCGAACGCGGTGAACCAGCGTCACGGCCGCACGCCTTACGTGCTCGGCATCGTCCACCGTGCGGCCCGGCCGATCGCGGAGAGCTCGGGCGAGCTTTGCCAGCCAGGGGTGCTCCAGCGGCCACTGAGGATCGCTCACCGCAGGTGCGCCGAGTAGAAATCGACGGTGAGAGCAACGGCACGATCGAGCGCGGCCGACCGCTCGATCATTGGGTGTGAGATACCGAAGGTGTGACTGGTTTCTAGCAGCTCGATGCGCGCCACGCCCGCTGCGGCGCACGCATGCAGCCGGCGCCCTTCCTCCGCGCTTACAGTCTCGTCCTCGGTGCCGTGCACGATGAGCCAGGGCGCAGTGATGCGACCGGCGGCTGCAGCGATGTCGAGTGCGCCATCTGCCTCGCGCTCGACCTCGTCGAGAATCGCCGTGCCCTGACGAAGGATCTCGCCCGTTCGCGCGTTCCGAACCTCCAGGTGGCCGCGTTCGCGCCACGCCCTCACATCGTTGTCGGACCAGCGACGTACGGTCGAGATGGCGGCCCAGGTCACGAGCGCCTTCACGTTCGCATCGCTGCCGGCGTGCAGCGTGGCGATACCCCCGCCGCGCGAATGGCCGAACAGGCCATAGGCGCCGGTGATCCATTTACGCCGGCGCGACTCCGCCAGCACCGTCTCCAGATCCCGAAGCTCGCGGGAGAAGGTGTTCGAGTAGAAGCCCTCCTGATCCGAGAACGAGCCACCCGCGGTCATGCCGCTCCCGGAAAAATCGAAGGCCACCACACGCATTCCCATGGCCGCCACGCGCTCCGACAGCCATGGGAAGAAGCCCCACTGGGAAAAGCCCTTGAAGCCGTGACAGATGACCACCGCGCCTCGCGGCGAAGCCACGGACAGCGTCCGTACGCGGATGGGAAATCCATCCGGTCCCGGAATCTCCAGCAGTTCGGTGCTCATCACCCGCGTCTCCGGGTGTCGATCTTCCGCCAGCCCGAGCGCCGTTCGCGGCCGCTCACTGCTCGAGCTCCCCTCCTGCATCCATCCAGCCGGTGACGCCCGCAGCAAGCGAGGAGACGTTCTCGTAGCCCATCCCCTGCAGAAGATCGGCCGCGAGAGCGGACCGATTGCCGCGTGCGCAATACACGACAACGCGCGCATCACGCGGTACGGAGGCACCAACCTTTTCAGGCAGTGCACCGAGCGGCACATGCACCGCTCCCGGAATGCGAAAGAGGTTCCACTCGCGGGGCTCGCGCACATCCAGGAATACCGTCGAGCCGTCGCGCAGCCCGATCGCCTCCCGCGGCGACACCTCGCGCACGCGTTCCCTTGCCCGCGCCACCTGCTCCTCGTAGCTCAGCTCGTCCATCTGCTCCCCTCGTTCAGGTCCCGATCACGGAGACGCGCTGCTCCTCCGCATCCAGCTCGGCCAACGCGCCCATCGGCCACGTCCACTGGTCATCGATGTGTCCAACAGGCGCTCCGGCCAGACAGGGGCCGTCCACCGCTTCGGCCGCTTCCCGCAGCACTCTCTCCAGAGCGGAGTCGCCGTTCTCACTCGCGTCTCCGCCGCGCTCGGTGAATGCGCCGAGCACCAGCCCCGCACAGCGCGACAGGACACCGGCCAGCCGCAGCTGTCGGAACATGCGATCGATACGGTACACCGGCTCGTTCACATCCTCCAGCACGAGGATGGCGCCGGCCGGAACGTAGAGGTACGGCGTTCCGACCAGCGCCGCCAGCAGCGCGAGATTGCCTCCCGTGAGCAACCCGCTTGTGCGTCCCCCGCGGAAGACGCGCGCCTCGGGCACGACGCCGCAGGAGTCATCCCCTCTGGTGGCCCGGGCAAGCGAGTCCCGCGCAAACGCGGAGAGAGGCGTTCGTGCGCAGGGACCGTGCAGTCCGCTCAGCGCGGAACGGTTGGCAATGGCGTGATGGAGCGCGGTTATCTCGGAGTAGCCGATCAGCGTCCGCGGTCGCGTGCGCAGTGCATCGTAGTCCACTGAATCGAGAAGGCGCATCGCGCCGTAGCCGCCGCGCAGGAACCAGATCGCGTCTACGCTCCTGTCGCGCAACGCGCCATTCAAATCCTCGAGGCGGCCCGCATCATCGCCGGCCAGATAGCCGCTGCGCTCCAGCACGTGCGCGCCGGCTGTCGCTTCCCAGCCAAGCGATCGTGCGTTCTCCTCCGCTCGTCGTACATCCTCCTCTCCGCGCAGCGGGCCTGCGGGTGCGATGAGCGCAACGCGCGCTCCGGGCAGGAGCGGCGGTGGTCTCAGTGGCCCACTGTTGTCGTGCACGTGTTGGCGGTCCTCGCTGGAAGAGAGCGCGCAACGTAGGATGACGTACGCTCGCGGTCAACTTGGCAAACTGGCCAGTGCATGGCATAGGCGTTGCTCGTTCGATTACTGTTTTTCGCGCCGCCCGCGGCGCGAGCATCTGACGCAATCGGAGGGTAATGCAATGGCGAGTGAGCGCGATCGTAACCTCGGCAAGAACCCGAACGAGCAGGACAAGAGCGAGCAGGACCTGGACCGCGAGAAGCTCGAGCGCGAGAAAAAGGAGGGCGCCGGTAAGCGTGAGGGCGGGTACGGCGGCACGGGCGGCACACCCGAGGAGAAGGGTGGCGGCACTGGCGGCGGAACATTCCCCGGGGGCCAGAGTGGGAAGGAGGGAATGCGCGGCCAGGAGGGCAAGGGCGGACAGGGAGGCCAGGGGGGACAGGGCGGTCAGGGCGGCGGCCGGTAGTCAGCAGCACCCTCGGCCCAATTGCCTGACCAACGGGCACCTCTTCACGAGGTGCCCGTTGGCACGTTGGAGACCCGCCGCGCAAGGCTTGAAGCCGATCACGTCGCAAACACATGAGGATACTATGTTACGGCCGATTTGCGGGCTGGTTGGGAACCCTGCGATGGGCGAGGTGTTCTATGATGCGGAGGCGTTAAGCTTCCTTTCCTCCGAGTGGGGGTTACCCCTGGCACCGAGCTACGCGGTCGCCGGGGGTTTCCTTTTTACACCACTGTCGGTCCGGCGCTGACGCCGGCTTGATGCCGCAAGGTGGAACGCACGCCCGCGCGCAATGCGTGCATGTGACGCCATCCGCAGTGGCCTGATGCGAGTGGCCCGCACTGGTCGCACTAGCGTGCCGCATGCGCACTCTGGAGGCGGCTACCGAACTGCTCCACCACGCCGCGACACGCGCGGGCCTCGCGCAGCTGGCACGCGCCATCGGGTTCGACGCTCCACTCCCACTGGCACGGGAGGCACTGACCGCGTTGGGCATCGAATCGGTCGTCCGCGATGCCCGCATCGCGCGCGGTCCCGGCTGCCGGCGTGCCCTGCTCGTCAACGGCAGCCATGACACGCCGGTGCGAGAGCTTACCGCCGTCATCGCCGCGCGCCTGTCGCGCGCCGCGCCACAGCTCCTCTGGCTCCTCCTCGTGCAGCAGCGTGGCTCCAGCGACGTCGTGCTCGCCACCTGGACGCCGGATCGCGCCCGCCCTCGCGTGTCCGCGCTGGTGGTGGACAGCTCGCACGTGCACCCCAGCGACGCCGAAGCGGTTCGCGCCCTGCGCGATGCCGGAAGCGAGCTGGACCTGCTGGCGCATGCGCGCTGGCTCGCAATCCTCGGGCGGGAGTCACTCACGCGGCGTTTCTACCGCACGCTGGAGCGTTTGGTCGGCGAGCTCGCCGCCAGCGGTACCGGTCACGCCACCGAGGCGCAGCGCTCGGAGCTGGCGCTGCTCTGCGTATCGCGACTGCTCTTTCTCTCCTTTCTCCAGTCCAAAGGCTGGCTGGACGGCGACCACGATTTCCTCGCGCGCACTTTCACCGGTTGCATGACTGCTGGCGGGGGCTACCACCAGCGTGTGCTGCTCCCACTCTTCTTCGGAACGCTGAACACACCCCTGCGCCGGCGCGCACCAGCGGCGCGGCGGCTCGGACGCGTACCCTTTCTGAACGGCGGGTTGTTCTCCCGAACGAGCACCGAGCAACGGTGCCGGCAGGTCACCTTTGGGGACGACACCCTTGGCGCGCTTTTCGGCGAGCTGTTGCTGCGTTACCGCTTCAGCGCACGCGAGGAGAGCGACAGCTGGACGGAAACGGCGATCGATCCGGAAATGCTCGGCCGCGTTTTCGAATCGCTCATGGCATCGCGAGACCGCCGGTCCAGTGGCTCTTTCTACACCCCCCAGCCACTGGTTGCCTCCGTAACTCGCACAGCGCTGATCGAGGCGCTGGCGCCGCGACCGTCGGCCATTCCGGACATCGAGCGCTTCGTGGATGGCATGGATGCGCCGCCTGGAACGGCCCACGCGCTGCTGAAGCGCTTGCGCGGGCTCACCCTGCTAGACCCGGCGTGCGGATCCGGCGCGTTTCTCGTGCATGCTCTCGAGACCATCGCTCTCCTGGCTCGAAGGCTCGGCGATGACCGTCCGGTGGATGCCATCCGCCGGAGCGTGCTCGCGAGCTCGATCTTTGGCGTAGACGTCAATCCCACCGCCGCCTGGCTGTGCGAGCTTCGCCTCTGGCTCTCGGTGGTGATCGAGAGCACCGAAACCGACCCGCTTGCGGCGCCCACTCTCCCCAACCTCGACCACCACATTCGGGTGGGCGATGCGCTGGCCGGTGACGCGTTCGCCAACAGCAGTCCTGTCGCCGGTGCGTCAGCCATAGCGCGCCTGCGCGACCGGTACGTGCGCGCCACTGGCAAGCGCAAGGTGGCGCTGGCGCGCGAACTCGAGCGTCGAGAGCGTTCGGTGGCGCTCGCGCGCGTGGATGACGCGCTGGAATGGTGCGCGCACCGCCGGCGTGACCTGCTGGCAAAAGTTCGTTCGCCGGACCTCTTCGGCGAACGACATGCCCCGCTGGTTGGCGAGCGTGACGCGCTGGACCGAGAGCGCCTGCGCGCTCGCGAGCTGCGCGCCGAGCGTCGCGCGCTTGCCGGTGGCGGGCCATTGCCCTTCGCATTTGCCACTCGATATCCGGACGTCGCGTCGCGTGGCGGGTTCGACGTGGTGCTCGGGAATCCGCCCTGGGTGCGGTTGCGCCGAATACCTTCGGCAGTTCGCGCTCGACTGCGGCAGCGATTCGAGGTGCTGGCTCATCCTACGTGGGAGAAGGGTGCCGCGGCCGCCGGCGCCACGGGATTCGCGAGTCAGCCGGACCTTGCCGCGCTCTTCCTCGAGCGCTCGCTGGCGCTTCTCCGTGAGGATGGCGTTTTCGCGCTGCTCCTGCCCTCCAAGCTCTGGCGTTCGCTCGCTGGCGGCGGGGCTCGCCGGCTGCTCGCCACTTCCGCCCGCGTCACGCGAGTGGAGGACTGGTCCGAAGCGCCGGCGCTCTTCGATGCGGCAGCCTATCCGTCGCTCGTCGCGGGCAGAAAGTGCACGACCGCCAGTGAGCGAAGCGACGGCGCACTGCTGCCGCTCGGCCGGCGAGAGCGAGCATCGTCCGGATCGACGCGCGGCACCGGGCGCGTACCTGTGCACCACACGTCACCGCACGCCGGGCGGCAGATTGCCGCGTCCTATCATTGCGGGGAAGAGGTGCACCGGTGGGAGATGTCCATGGAAGCCCTGCTGTTGGAGCGCGACACGGAAAGTCCGTGGCTGCTCGCGCCGCCGAAGGTGCGCGCCGCCTTCGATCTCGTCCGCGGAGCGGGACCTCCGCTCGCCAACAGCTCGCTCGGCCGCCCGCAGCTCGGTGTCAAGTGCGGCTGCAACGAAGCGTTTCTGGTCACGCTTCTCGCCACGCACGGCCGATTGGCTACCGTGCGGTCCAACGGATTCGTCTTTCATGTCGAACGCGAGCTGCTGCGGCCGCTGGTGCGTGGAGAGGGGGTTGGCGCCTGGCGGCTGGCCGACGGCTGCGAGCGAATCATCTGGACGCACGGCACCGATGGCCGTCCGCTGGCCATTGTCCCCCCCAAGGCGTTCAGCTGGCTCAGACGGTGGCGACCACGTTTGCGCGACCGAAGCGATGGACGTAACGGCGCCTGGTGGTCGCTCTTTCGGACAGCCGCCGCCGATGATGCTTCACCGCGTGTGATCTGGTCCGACTTCGGCCGCAGGCCGCGCGCCGCCGTCATCGCGGCCGGCGATCGCACCGTGCCACTCAACAGCTGCTACGTAGTGAAGTGTCCATCAATGGCCGACGCCGTCACCCTCGCTACGCTGCTGAACTCCCCGCTCGCTGCCGCATGGCTGCGGCTGCTCGCCGAACCGGCGCGCGGCGGTTATTGCCGCTACCTCGCGTGGACGGTCGCCCTCCTCCCCCTGCCCCAGCGCTGGGATCGGGCCGTGCGTACGCTCGCCCCAATCGGATCGCGGGCGCACGATGGCGAGCCCGCCAGCGAGGTGGAAATCCTTTCCACCATCCTCGACGCGTACGGCGTTGAACGGCACGAGATCGAGCCGTTGATCTCGTGGAGCGCGCGGTGAGCCGGCTGCACCGCGCGAATGCCAACGCCGTTCGCGCCGTCATCGGCAAAGTATTTCTTGGCGGCGCGCCGCCGGTAACGGGCGTGGGTGGAGTAAACCTCCTTCCTCATCAAAGTGATGCCGTCGCCCGCCTGCGCGAGCTGCTCGATCGACATGGAGGCGCGGTACTGGCGGACGAGGTCGGCCTGGGAAAGACATATGTCGCCCTTGCGCTGATGAAGGAAGCCGTGCAGCCGGTCGTAGTTGCGCCTGCCGCGCTTCGCGCCACATGGGCAAGCGCCATGCAGCGGGCCGAAGTGTCAGCTTCATTCATTTCGTACGAGCTTTTGAGCCGGCGACACCCGCCGCCTGGCGGATGCGATCTCATCGTGCTCGACGAGGCGCATCACGTGCGCAACCCGGCAACGCGGCGCTACCGAAGCGTTGCTCGGCTCGCGCGCCGTGCGCGCGTACTCATGCTGACTGCCACGCCCATTCACAACTCGGAGCGAGACCTGCGCGCCCTGATTGCGCTCTGCCTCGGGTCTGCGGCAATGTCGCTGGACACCAATGCACTGCGTGCATGTGTGGTGCGCCGGGAACGGCGCGATCTGAATGGTGCCGCGCCGGTTCCCGGGTTGCGGAGTCCAGAGTGGATCAGAGTACAGGATGACGGCGAGCTGCTGAAGGACATCCTGAACCTGCCACCCCCGGTGCCTGCGCGTGGCGATGGGGATGGCGGCGTGCTCGTAACGCTGACCCTCGTGCGACTGTGGGCCTCCAGCAGAGCCGCGCTCGAGCACAGTCTGCGACTCCGACTGTCGCACGCAATTGCCATTGGCGAAGCGCTGGCCGCTGGACGCCATCCGGATCGTCGCGAGCTTCAGGCGTGGACCGGCGATGCCAACTCGGTGCAGCTCGTCCTCACGGAGATGGTAGGTGGCAGGCCAATTTCCGCCGACACAGCAGCGGAGCTTCGCGAGGCCATCGACCGTCACGCTACCGCCGTTCGTGCCCTGCTCCGGCGCAGCACTCGCAATCGTCACGCTGACGAGCGACGGGCAGCGGAACTGGTGAGCCTCCGCGCGCGTCATCCGGCCGAGGGGATAGTGGCGTTCACGCAGTACGCGGAAACCGCGCGCTCGCTCTTCCACGCCCTCCAACGCAGCCCCGGCGTTTGCGCGCTAACCGCGCGGGGTGCCGTGGTCGCGGGCGGACCGATCACCCGGCGCCAGGCGCTCGAGGCCTTCGCTCCCACCGCCCTCGGGGTGCCGCCACCACCGCCTGCGGAACGAATAACCCTGTTGATCGCCACGGATCTCCTGAGCGAGGGAATCAACCTTCAGGACGCCTCCGTGGTGGTGCACGTCGATCTGCCGTGGACAGTGGCCCGGCTCGAGCAGCGCGTAGGCCGAGTACGGCGACTCGGCTCGCCGCATGAGCAGGTCAGCGTCTATGCTTTCGCACCACCAACCTCTGCGGCCGCGCTGCTTGGTGCCGAAAGGCGGCTGCGTGAAAAGATGGCGGCAGCGGGACGAACGCTTGGTGTCGAGCACACTCTCCTGCCACCCGACCTTTCCGCCGGCTGTGGTGCC
Source organism: uncultured Gemmatimonadaceae bacterium (assembly GCA_964636485.1). Lineage (GTDB taxonomy): Bacteria > Gemmatimonadota > Gemmatimonadetes > Gemmatimonadales > Gemmatimonadaceae > CAYXRS01. The sequence continues at coordinate 182 of CAZWSO010000002.1, read as the reverse complement.
GCACCCCTTGCCGGCGGCGAGCGGCTTCGCCGGCGGCTGGATCGCTGGCGCAGTGGTGCCGAACCCGCGCGTCCTCCGGCGGTCGCCGCAGTGCGCGCCGGGCAAGCGGGGTGGCTGGCGGCGGTCTCGATCGTGAGTGAGCGCCTGCTTGTGGGCCGCGCCGCTGGCCGCTTCGTGACCGA
>CAZWSO010000001.1:0-69854 GCA_964636485.1 uncultured Gemmatimonadaceae bacterium | reverse complement strand
CCGTTGCGCGAGCTGCGAGCCGTGCCCGATCATCACCCATATCGCGAGCAGTTGCTGGCTGGCGACTACCGGGTGGTGGCCACGATCGATCCACCGACTCCGCCATATGTGACCAGAAGCCGAACCTTGAAGGCCAGGCCTCCGCAATCACTCTGCCAGCTGCGGGTCGAAGGTTAGACCATATCGACAGCCGCCAATCTCGCGAGGCGTTTCCGTGGACTCGGCTATAATCCGGCCGCACTGCATCTATCACGAGGGGAACCCATGTACGTCTCACGCCCCGCTGCGCTCGCCGCTGTGGTTCTGCTGTTGACGAGCGGCCTCGTTGTCGGCACCTGGCTCGGCGAACGCGTCGTGGCGCGGTGGGGAGACGGGGTGCCCGCCGCGACGGAGCGCCGCATCAGCGCTGGGGGCGGGTGCGTCCGCGAAGTGGCCGTACCCGTGCCGGCGGTAGGCGACCTGGTGTTGAGGCATGGCTATTCTGCGTTTGTGCACGAGCTGATCGCACCATGTGGTGGCCATGCCCAGCTTCAGCCGGCAGATGATTCCACGGTGGCCCTGCTGCGCGGTGAGGGATCGCTGCTGGCGACCGACCTTTTGGGAGTTCAGGCAACACGTTCACCATTGACGCCCTGGCTGCTGGCCCTCGCACTTATGGCCGCGCTCGTGGAGCTTCCGGCGCGGCGGCGGAGGAGTGCGTGAAGGGCGCGCTTGGGCGCCTTCGATCGGCGCGGCTACAGCTGGCGCTGACCGGCTTTGCAGCGGCCGCGCTCTGGGGCGGAGCGGCGGCGCTACTGCTGTTCCTCTCCGCTACCGTGGCCGATCTGGCAGTGGGTCTGTCGCTGGAAGTGCGCCGGTTCGTCCTTCCGGCCGCCGTCGCCGCGTTCGCGTGCTGTGCTGGCGTCGTACTCTGGCGTGGGCGCGGCGTGCTCTCACTCGCTCAGGTGGCGCTCTGGATCGAAGAACGTGTACCGTCGCTGCGGTATGCACTCGTGACGGCGTTGGAGCAGCATCCGGTGCCGGCTTCCCAGCTCGAGCGGGAGGTTGCCTCGCGTACGTGGGACATAGAAGTCGCAAGCGCGGCGGCGCGCTCGGTAGGAAGACCACTGCTTCCGCTGATACTGGCACTGGCTGGGCTCGCCTTCGTTCCGACCAGCGCGGTATCGCGTCTGTCCTCACCGATACCGGGCGATGCGCTCGATCGCGTTCCGCTCGTTGAGGACGCAGCTCGATCGCTGCTGAGTCCGCTCACGGCGACCATCCGGCCGCCTTCGTATGCGGGGGCCGCACAACGCGTGGTGGAGGAACCGATTGTGCTCGAGGCGCTGCCTGGAGCGGCGATCTCGCTGCGCGGACGAGGCGCGTCGGAACGCGTGAGCGTGCAGAGTGACAGAGGCGTCGTGCGCGCCACGCGCGAGCGCGACCGGTGGCGCATTGATCTGGTGGTGGGCGAAAGCCCGGTTGCCGTGAGACTGACCGACGGGACGCATCACCGGTTGCTGACCATCGAGCCACTGCTGGATGAGCCGCCCGTCGTCACCTTGTCGTCGCCGCCCCGCGACACGGTAATGCGCGTTGCACGGGGGATGCTCCCTCTCGAGGCGCAGGCGAGCGATGACTACGGTATCGGTCGGTCGGCCTTCGAGTACATAATCAGCTCTGGGTCCGGCGAGTTGTTCCGCTTCAGGACCGGTACGGTGGGCGCCATCGCTGCAGGTGGGACGAGGCAGCTGGCGATGCGCGCTACGTTGCCACTGGACTCCCTGGCGCTCGCTGCGGGCGATGTGCTGCACCTTCGGGCGGTGGCATGGGATGCTAACACCGTCACCGGTCCGGGGATGGGAGCCTCGGAAACGCGAACCATTCGCATCGCGCGGCCTGACGAGTACGACACCGTCGCAGTGGATGGAGCTCCGCCTCCCGATGTCGATGCCGACGCGGTGAGCCAGCGCATGCTGATCATTCAAACAGAGCGGCTGGTGGCGACCAGCCGGAGTCTTACACGGGACTCCGTCATTACCGGCTCCCGCCAGCTTGCGGAGCGGCAGAACATCCTGCGCCGGCGCGTGGCAGAGATTGTGTTCATGCGACTCGGCGTGCAGCCGGATGCGGAGCACTCGCACGGACCGGGAGATGGACACGACCACAGCGAGGAAGAACTGGCGGGCTTTCTGACACCCGACCGTCTGCTCCAGGAGGCAGGTGCCGCAATTGCCGCGCAGGGAGCAGCGGCGCTCCTCGGTCACGGTCACGATGAGAGCCCCATACTGGCGATCAATCAGCCGTTGCTCGAGGCCTACAATCACATGTGGAAGGCGAGCGGGGAGCTTGAGATCGGGGAGCCGGTGAGGGCGCTGCCGCCCATGCGTCGGGCGCTGGAGGCACTTCAGAAGGCGCGTGAGGCAGAGCGCTACTACCTGCGGGGGAGATCGGCGCGTGTCGTAGTGGACCTCGCCCGCGTTCGGCTAGCGGCACCGCAGAGCGTGCGGCCGGCAGCGCGCGCGAGCGCCGGCCGTGCCGACTCGCCTCGCGCGCGACTGTCGGCACGCCTCTCGCGAGCTGCCGAACTACTTGCCGTGGCTCCGGCTGCGGCGATGGATTCGCTGCTCCTGGTCCGGTTTGACGCTCTCCACCATGCGCCGGAAGCGGCACCGCATCTTGTGGACGTCCTCGTCATGCTGCGAGCGGGCCGCGACGCGACCGAGGCGCTCGTGCGCGCTCGTCGCGCCATCGACGGGGCCGTCCAGCCTCTCGGAAGCGACATGCGCTGGAGGGGCGGCTGGTGACCGAATTCGTGTTCGCCACGGCCATGTACGAGTCCGGGGATTGGGACAGCGCTCCGCTGCTCCCTGCAAACGTGATCGACTCCATTGCGCGATACACAGGCATTCCGGTGGCGGCGAGCGGCGTGAACGTAGCCCTGTCGTCGCCCCAGGTCTTCCGCTATCCGTTCGTCTGGCTGACTGGGCATTTGCCGGTCCGTTTCACAGAAGCAGAGCGACGCAACGTGACTGCCTTTGCCCGTCGCGGCGGCCTGCTGTTCGTGGACGATCACAATCACGACATCGATGGCGCCTTTCATCTCACGGCCGTGGAGGAAATCACTCGCGCCGTAGGACCGCTGCGCGAGCTCCCCAACGATCACGACCTGTATTCCGCCTTCTTTCAGTTTCGCGATGGACCGCCTACCACCAGCCACGAACTGAATGGCTGGGGTGACAACATGGTGCACGAGCATCTGCTGCACGCCCGCGTAAACGGTCGCATCGCGGTGCTCTACAGCAACAAGGATTACAGTTCCGAGTGGGACTTCCACCCCGACAGCAAGCGATTCCTGTCACTGGACCCAACCCGATTCGCCGTGAACCTGGTGGTGTATGCCCTCACCCGCTGAACCACACCGGCTCCGGCCGATCCTCGAGCGGCTGGCGCACATCCTGGCACTGGCGGTGCTTGTCCTCCTCCTCGTTCGGGAGCTGCGTCCCATCGAGCAGGGCGATCCCCTGCGAATCGGCGTCGAGGATCTACCCCCGGCGCTTCACGCGGCCACGCTCGGCATGAGGGGACACGAGTCGGGGCTGATAGTGCGCATGGACAGTGTGCCCGCACCGCCGCAGCGGGACTGGCTCGCCGCGCTGAGTGGCGCCGGAATGCCCGTGCGCTGGACCATGGAGCTGATCCACCCGGTAGTAATCGTGGCGGACCACATTGCCGATCCGCGCGGTGGCGTAGATGTGCGCGTCTGGCGCGGCGGCGTCCACCCGGCGGTGATCACGGATGGGGCCGGTGAGCTCGCCCGACTCGAGCCCTTGGCTGGGACCAGCGGCGTGCTCGCGCGAGCGGTGGTGCGCGACGTCGAGGTGCACCTGCCTGGCCAGCACGCCCGGGCCACGACACCGGACTCGCTGCGGTTGGGTGCCGTGCTCGTGCTGGGGCGTGCGGGGTGGGAGGCGCGCTTCCTCTTGCGGACGCTGGAGGAGCTTGGCTGGAGTGTCGATGCAAGGCTCGCTGTCGCGCCGGGTGTCGTAGTGACGCAGGGTCAGCCGGCAGCGCCTGACACAGCGCGACACGCAGTTGTCGTAGTGCTCGATTCGACAGCTGCTCGTGATGCGGCCGCACTCCAGAGATACGTGGGCGCCGGCGGGGGACTCGTGCTCGTGGGGGAGGGAACACGGATTGGTGCACTCTCGTTGCTTGCACCTGGTGGCAGCGGCAGTCGCGAGGGTGGCGCGGTCGAGCCGCTTCCACAGGACGTGCCGCGGCTTGGCTTGGCGCTCTATCCCGTACAGCCATCGCACGCCGACGCCGTGGTGCTGGAGCGACACGGCGGGCGAGATTTGGTTGCGGTCGCAGCGCGACGCGTGGGTGCCGGCCGCGTGGTGCAGGCTGGTTACGATGAGAGCTGGCGGCTTCGCATGGAGGGGGGCGAGCAAGGGCCCGAGGCGCATCGGGAGTGGTGGGCTCGCCTACTTGCTGCCGCTGCGTATGCCCCCAGTACGATGCGCGAGCCGGCGAGTCTGGGCGAGCCGGCCCCACTGGCCTCCCTCATCGATGCCATCGGCCCCCCGTCAACGCCTGTGGGTGATCGCTCGCGCCCCTGGCGGCTCCCATCGCGTCAGCTGTTCCTCGCCGGGCTTGTGTTGCTTCTGGTGGAGTGGGCATCACGCCGCCTCCGCGGCGCACGCTGAGAAAATACGGGCCCGGTCGGAGCGCGGGACGCGGGACTTCAGGTCCGTAATGTGCCAGTTGTCACAGGCGCACACCGCGCCGGTACGGCTGCTGGCACAACTCGGGCGAGAGACTCGTGATATGTCGAATCGCAAACTGATCACGGTGGCATCGCTGATCCCGTTAATCGCGGCCGGCTCATGCGACGTTGCAACTGAGCCGCGGCAGCTGCCGATAGAAGAGAGATTCACGTTCCCCGATGGCCTCGGCAGCTGGGAGCCGCGCGTCCTGGATGTCTTCGTGGGCGACGAGGAGATCGACTGGCAAATCGAGTGGACCGAGGAGCGCTCCGTGGTCGGCACGGCCTCGATCCGCTTTTTCGCCGATAACCGGTCAGACGCTGCCAAGCTCTGGATCGAGTACATCTTCGATGCGGAACCCAACAGGGATTACGACGTGCAGGTCGCCTTCTCCTTCGCGACGCGTGATTGGAGCGACGTGAATCTGTGGCGCATCATCGCTGGTGCGCTACCCAAGTCCCCGGAGTCGGCGGAGGATCTCGAGCGAGTCTTTCAGGGAGACACGCGTGCCGGCCCACCGCCGGGCGACACGTTCGTCTGGAGCCGTCGGACGTTCGACACTGCCGTCCGGACACAAGCGGATGGTCGCATTCACATCGTTGTCGGCATCTGGGGCACGTCCGAGTTCCAGCGCACTTACTACGTGGATGACGTACTGCTTGTCGTGCGACGGCTGTGACCTCGTGATCTGCCGGTCAGGTCGGCTTCACCTTTTCCGGCGAATCGCCCTGGCCAACTCGTCCTTCGACATCCCGCTCCGACCCTCGATGTCGAGGTTCTTCGCCTGATTGTAGAGCTCCTGTTTGCTCCGCGCCTCGAGAGAACGGTTCGGATTGCCGGTGCCCTGCGTCGTGCGGTTGCGGGTACGGCCTTCCTCGCGCCGATCCTTGTTGACTGTGCGGGCGGCGATCTCCTTGGCGCGACCGGTGCTCGTACCACGCGTGCGCGCACTTTCCTTGATGTGCTCGTATTTTCGTTCGTCCTTTTTATTCCACCCTTGCGGCATTCGCGCCTCCACGGACCGAGACATCCGCCGCATGGTGCAGGAAACGGGCACGCCCGACACCGGAGCGTCATGATCTGTCACGGTGGGGCGAGGGCATGGGGCGGGGTCTTCGGCCGGTCAGGGAAGTTTGCCTGGCTGCGTCAGGGCTCCCGACCCACTCACGGCGGGAGTATTCCGCGGGGAATCCAGGAGAATCGCCAGCCAGCGGAAATCCTCGGTATTCTCGAGAGTGATCTTCACGATTACGGTGAGGGGAACGGAGAGGAACATGCCGATGGGTCCAAGCACCCACCCCCAAAAGATAAGTGACACCACGACCACGAGCGGTGACAACCCCAGACGACGCCCCATCAGGTTCGGCTCAATGAGGTTCCCGATCACGATGTTGATGGCCAGATAGCCCAGGGCGAGGACGGCCGCCCGAGTCGGGCTGAACTGCACGAGGGCGATCACCACGGCGGGAATCGCCGCCAGAATCGAGCCCACCGCCGGTATGTAGTTGAGGAGGAAGGCGAGCAATCCCCACAGCACGGGGAAGTCCACTCCGACCGCCGCTACCCAGAATCCCACAAGGGTGCCCGTGGCGAGGCTGGTGAGCGTCTTGATGCCGAGGAAACGCTGTACCTCGAGCGTGATCCGTGCAAACCGGCCCAGATCCACGTCCGCTCGCCCGAGCGCTGCCCGCAACTTTGATGGGAAACCCGACACCTCGGCGAGCACGAATGTAAGTATGATCAGGACCAGCACAGCATTCGACAGCACGGTTGCGATGCTGCGCAGTGTGGTCGCGACGATGTCCATCACCGCGCCCGTATTGATCAGATCGGTAGCCACCCAGTCCGCCGTCACCACACCGCGGTGCGCGAGCCCGGCAGTGGCACGCTCAATCAGGTCCTGCAACCCGATCATGTAGCGCGGCAGGGCGACGACGAACTCACTGAAGGAGCGGCTCACGATGAGAGTGAGGAACCCAAGCACCGCCATATTCGTGATCACCGTGACGCCAACCGCCAGCGGTATCGGCAATCGCAGCGCGCGGAGGGACCGGAGGAGCGGCAGGCTGAGGATGGCGAGAAAGACGGCGAGCGCGAAAGGCAGGATGATCGGTGCTGCCGCGCGCATGCCCGCGACCACGATTACCAGCGCGGCGGCCGTGACGAGGACGCGGCGCCCAGGGGCTTGGGGTGGCGGAGCGATGGTGATCTACCGGCGAGCGTGAGGAGTGCGTGCGGCGGGGGAGCGCCGCCTGACGACACGGGAATATTGCCTCAGCGATCGTGGTGTCGGAAGGGGTGCAGGGCGGACGGCTTTCGCTCGTACAGCATCGAGTCCGCGGATATCAGGAGCTGATCGATTGATGATGTATGCATGGGATCGTACGACGCCGCACCCACAGTGACAGATAGCGCATACGACCGCTCGCGGTTGGCGCTGGACGTTTTGATGGCACTCTCGAGCCGGGAGATCAGGAGCTCCATTACCGGCGCTGGCGCATCGAGGGCAATCGCCGCGAACTCGTCGCCTCCCAGGCGTCCGAGGATATCCGAGCGCCGGAACGCGCGCCGCAGCGCTGCCGCCGTCTCGATGACTGCCCGGTCACCCTCTGCATGGCCGAACTCATCGTTGATCAGCTTCAGTCCGTCCAGATCGGCCAGCAGCAGCACGAAACCGCGTCCGGTTCGCTGTGCCACCTTCAGCGCGTGCTCCGCCAGTGTGAAGAAGCCGCGACGGTTGTGAAGTCCCGTGAGCGGGTCAATTACCGCCATCTCGCGCAGGGCCGCCTGCATGCGATGCCGCTCCTGGGCATAGCGGATGGCCCGATTCACGCCGTCACCAGAGATGCGTCCCTTGACGAGGTAGTCCTGGGCGCCTGCGCGCACCGCCTGCAGCGCCACTCCCTCATCGTCCAGTTCGGTAAGCACGATCAACGGAACGTCGGGTCCGTGCTTTCGCACGCGCTCGACGTTCTCGATGCCATTCCCGTCAGGGAGTGCAAGCTCGAGCACCACCACGTCGATCCCACCCTCACCCAGGCGGGTCAGGCCGACCGAAAGCCGTTCGGCAACGGTGATCTCGAGCGAGACGGCATCCTCCCCCCGTGACCCAAGCAGCTCCTGGAACATGGCGGCCGCCGTAGGATCTCTCTCGATGAGGAGTACGCTGATCGCTCTGGTTTCGCGCATCTGGGGTATATAGGACGATGACGGCCAGGAGCGGGGCTTCATCTGGCCGGGAGGCGGCACCTCTGCGTAGGTAAGGACGCCGTTTGCGGGGGGTTGGTCACGGTTGCCACCCCACACTGGGCCATCGCGCCGTCACTACCTGGGCAATGACCTCCAGCCAGGCGCGCAGCTGCGTGAAAATGAGGAAGTCGTGGTGTACTCGCCTTTGAGCGCTGCGTCCGAGCGCCTCACGCTTCCGCTGGTCCCTGAGCAGGTCGCCCAGCGTGCGCGCCAGCTCGTTCTCGTCCTCGGGGTCGGTTACGAGGCATCCGTCCAGACCCGGCCGTATTTGCTGCCGGAGGCCGGCTGCACGCGACGCGATCACAGCCGCGTGCTTCCACATCGCCTCCGTGGCGGTGAGCCCGAATCCCTCCCGCAGCGAGTTCTGCACCACGATGTCTGAGCACCGCTGCAGGGCGTTCACCATTAGCGCGTTGAATTTGGGGGACGACATCGGCAGCGAGATGATCGCCACGTCCTCCTGGAGAGCTGGCGGCAGCCCCAGATATAGCTCGCACAGCTCTTCGAGCACCTCCTGGGCCTCCGGATCGTCCGCGACCGAGGCCGGATCGGGTCCGGCCAGTACGAGGCGGACGGTGTCCAGCGTCCGCCGGTAGCGGCTGTCCAGCTCCGTGCCGTTGACAAGATCAAGCTTGAGCGCCGTGAATCCCTTCAGCAGCGGTAGAAACCCCTTGAGCCTGTCCCATCGCGACACCTGGGTCACGATGGGACGGAACAGGAGGCCGATGTCCTCGGGCTCGTTCGCGGCTGTCCAGCCGCCATCCTGCTGGAAGCGCCGCGCAGGATCTGGGAAGGGGGGCGTGAGTACCGGTCCGAAAGGCTGGATGAGCGAGGCGTTGGCCAGGATGCCCACCAGCTTGTGGATCGGCAGATCCCGGTTCTTGTGGCTGAGCGGATCGATGGCTGGGTGGATGATCGTTGCCGAACCGGTGAGGTAACTCGGGATGTATTCGGGCGCCGTGAACACGGCCTGATCGTAGGCGGATGCGTAGGGCCGGAGAAAATCCCACGCCGCCGTGGTTTCCGGGGTGCGCTGATCGAGCCCGATGTGGCAGCGCCAGATTGCGGCAACGTCCATCGCATCACGTATGAGAGCGCCGGCGCCAAGCGGCTGCGGATCATGAACGATGAGCAGATCGCCTGGGGCGAGATAACGCGAGATTGCCTCCGCATTCTCGTGGCTGACGCGTTCGTACAGCTCACGTGCCGGGTCGTTCAGCAGAGGATCGCCCTCGCCGTGGATCAGGTTGTGAAGGCGCTTCGTCAGACGGAAGAATTCCGGATCCGCGGATTCCATCACGAGCCAGAGCGCATCCACACCTAATTCGCGGAGGAGCGTGAGCAAGGCCGGCAGCATCTCCGCAACGCCGCCACCGCGCTCCGTGCTGTTCACCATCCACACGCGCCTGCCATCCAGCAGGGGGAGGAGGCTGTTTGCTTCCGTTATGAGATCGCGAACGGCGGCGCTGAGTTGAGCAACGGACTCATAGTCCTGCAATGACACGTGATGCTGCGGAACCACCAGACGAGCCATGTGGCGCTACCTCCATGTGGCTTCAACCGATCGGTCGCCCCCTGCGGCGGTTGATGAACTTGTCCAACTCGCCGCCGATGATGACCGCTGTACCGAAGAGCACGATCCACCCCCACTGCTGGGTGGAGAGGGGGACGGTGCGAAAGATCGTTTGCAGCGGCGGCAGATTCAGCACAGCGATCTGTGCCAGCAGCGCCAGGACGACGGCCGCAAAGAGAAACCGGTTCGAGAACGGCGGGATCGCGACTATCGACCGATCCAGGGACCGGCTGTTGAACACATGAAAGTTCTGAAACACCACCATTTGTGTCATCGCCGCGCTCTGCGCGACAGCGAGGTTGCCGGTGCTCTGCAGCGTCCACAGGAACATGCCCAGGGTTCCGGCGGCGAGGACGGTACCCACGCCCAGCAGTCGCCAGATGATGCGCTGCGTGACGATGCCTTCCGTTGCCGCGCGCGGTGGCCGCTCTAGCAGCCCTGGCTCTCCTGGTTCGAAGGCGAGCGCAACGTCCTGGAGGCCATTGGTGACGAGGTTGATCCACAGAATCTGCGCGGCTACGAAGGGAAGTGGCAGCCCGAACAACAAAGCAGCGATGATCGTGATCGGCATCGCCACGCCTGTAGAGAGCAGAAAGAAGGTCACCTTTCGGATATTGGCGAAGACGATCCGCCCCTCCTCGACCGCTGCCGTGATAGTGGCGAAGTTGTCGTCGGCGAGCACCATGTCGGATGCCTCTCGCGCGACATCGGTGCCTGACTGTCCCATTGCAACGCCAATGTGCGCGGCGCGCAGCGCGGGGGCATCGTTGACACCGTCACCGGTGACCGCGACGATCTCGCCACGATCCTTCAGATGCGTGACGATGGCCAGCTTGTGCTCGGGCGCTACGCGCGCGTATATGTCCACGTGCGCGACGGCCTCTCCAAGGTCATCCGGTGAGATCCGCGACAGCTCGGCGCCATCGATCGCCCGGTCCGAACGCCGGCCAAGTCCGAGCTGGCGGCCAATCGCCTGTGCGGTATCGACGTGGTCTCCCGTAAGCATGAGGACACGAATTCCCGCCTGGTGCGCCAGCGAGACGGCCTCCACAGCTTCCGGGCGCACGGGGTCCTCCATTCCCTGCATGCCGGCGAATATCAGTTCGTTGCCAAGCGAGGCATCGCTCAACTGATCGCTGGTATCTTCACGCGATGCCATCGCGAGGACGCGCAGGCCCTCGGCGGCCATCGCATGCGCCGCCTCGCGAATTGTCTCCACCTCCAGTTCGCCGATACCGTCGGCGAGTGCAATGCTGGCACAGTGGGCAAGTATCGCCTCCGGCGCGCCCTTCACGAAAAGCCGCCGGCCCTCCGGAGTGTCGCGAAGGCTCGCCATCAGACGACGCTCCGACTCGAAGGGAAGTGCGGACACCTCGGGGAGTTCTCTGCGCAGCGCAGCCGGTTGCAGGCCGCCCTTTGCTGCGGCAGCGTAGAGCGCCACCTCCGTGGGATCGCCCAGCGCCTCCCCCGTCTCGAGGGATCGTGGGTCGGCCTCGTTCGCCAGAACGCCGGCGCGGAGCACCTCGCCAAGCGCGTAGTCCCGTTCCGCGCTTGTCGGCTGGCCATCGATCTCGATTGTCCCTTCGGATGAATATCCTGCCCCCGTCACGCCGAAGCGGCGACCCCCCGCCCATACCACGCGCACGGTCATCTCGTTGCGCGTCAGGGTACCGGTCTTGTCGGAGCCGATCACGGTAGTGCTGCCAAGGGTCTCCACTGCCGGGAGCGACCGGATGATGGCATTACGCCTTGCCATGCGCCGCACGCCAATCGCGAGCGTCACGGTCAGTACGACGGGAAGCCCTTCAGGGATCGTGGCTACGGCCAGCGCGACCGCCGCCACGACGAGGTCCGTCAGGGGCATCGCGCGCAGCAGTCCGATCATCACCACGATCACGGACAGCAGCAGAACGGCGATGCCGATGCGCGTGCCCAACGTGTCGAACTTCTGCTGCAGCGGTGTCACCGTCTCCGCCATCTCGCGCATGGACGTTGCGATGCGTCCGAGCTCTGACGCTGCCCCGGTGCGGATCACCACGCCGCGTCCGCGTCCGCGCGTCACCACTGTTCCGGAGAATGCGATGTTGGTCTGATCGCCGGGAACGAGCAGCTCCTCGTCTATGGCGTCGACAGTTTTGCGGACCGCCAGCGATTCGCCCGTAAGGGCGGATTCGTCCGCCTCCAGCTCGCGCACCTTCAGCAGGCGGATGTCCGCCGGGACACGGTCGCCGGAGGTGAGATTGACGATGTCTCCAGGGACGAGCTCGACTGCCGGAATCGTCATTGCGCGGCCGTCGCGCGACACCTCGGCCGTGGGTGCACTCATCTTCTGCAGCGCACTCATCGCTTCCCGAGCCCGGTACTCCTGCGTGAAGCCGATGATTGCGTTGATTATTACCACAGCCATGATCACGCCGCCGTCTACCAGATCTCCAATGACGAAAGTGATCGCGGCGGCGATCAGGAGAATGTAGATGAGCGGGTCGCGGAATTGATGGAGGAGAATGCTCCACCACGGCGTCAGCCGTTCCGCTTCCACCTCGTTTCGGCCGTATCGCTCGAGGCGTTGCGCCGCCTCATCGGACGAAAGGCCCCCCGGCTTCGCATCGAGCAATTCGAGCACGTCCTCGTGCGTGAGGATGTGCCACGCGCGCTGACCACTGATCTCGGCCGCGCCCTGCTCCCGGGGAGCGATTGTGTCACCAGCTCCTGTGCTCTCGTTCGTCGTCATGCGCGACCTTTATATGCGGTACCGGGTGCCCCGAGCGCAAACTACACGGCGGATACATAATCGCATTCCGTGCGGACAGAGAGAGAAGGGCCATTGCGCTCCTCGAGCTGGTGCTGCCAGAGGTTTTCACCGCGCAGGCCCTTCCTGTTCCGGGTACGGTGCTGCGCCGGATCTGGGGGGAGAGGATGGATTCACCCAGAAGCTGCTTGATGCGATCGGGCTGCGGTCGAATTGCCAGCTGTCGGCACGGAGTTCGCGAACAGGCACGCGCTGATCCGTGATCAGTCGTGCTCGTGCCCGTCCGTCCCGCTCGCGCGATGGTCGCTCCGCTGAAAGTCGAGGAAACGATGGATGGCCGCAACGGCGTCCGGGTCCGGGGTCCGGATGTGCATCTCCGCGCCACGCGGCAGCTCCACTACGGTATACGTGATCGCCTCCCGCCTTGCCGTCATAACGTCAGCGCCGGGGATCTCGCGGTCGTGAACCGCGCGAGAGGCGGAGAAATCGCCCCTCGCGAACTGGGCGGCCACCTCTCCAAGGTGACGACGAATGGTAGCTATGCCCTCGGGATCGTCGCTGTCGCGCTGCAGCTCGATTCGCCCGCCGTCAGCGCTCTTGTCGAATCGGTGCGTCGATGTGTACTGGTCTACGCCCATGACCAGCTCCCCGCGTTGCTGAACCGCGGCGAACGCGGTGTCCGCTGCCTCAGGGGAGCGGCTCGACGCCGAGCAGGCGAGCGTCGAAAGCGTCAGGATTGCGGCCAGGCGTCGGGCTGCCGCCATGTAGCTGTGCATGAAACTTTCTCCTCCAGGTGGGGCGAGCCTCATGCCGCTTTTTCACCGCTGATGAGATCACCCGTCAGCACCTCATAATGCACTGTAAACGACGCATGTCAAGCGATTGTTACGTAGAGGCATGCGCGGCCTGAAGCATCTTCGGTCGTGCTCGCGCCCATCGGTGTCGCCGCTGCTTTCCGGCGGGCGCTGCCCTGTTCCGGCGCACCCCTTGCCTCCTATGTCGAGTTCATATGAAACATCGCGCGGCGACTGTGCACAGGAGGTGGCAGATGGCAAACGATGATCTCGTACAGGGTCGGGGCACCACCAGTGGCTCGGACTGGATGAACGAGGATGCATATTGGCGCGAGAACTTTTCGATGCGTCCGTATGTGCAGGCCGATCGAGGGTACGAACACTACCAGCCGGGTTATCGCTTTGGCTACGAGTCCGCACAGCGGAACAAGGGGCGACGCTTCGAGGACGCTGAAGGCGACCTGCGCCGTGACTGGGACACCTATGAGCATCGTGGCTCCAGCAGGTCCACATGGGACGAGATCAAGCAATCCGTGCGTGACGCATGGAACCGCGTCACGGGAGATGATAGTGGGCGGGATGACGTGCGTCGCGACCGCGACGCGCGACTCTGAGCCTCGGCTGGCGAGAGAGCCTCGGCATTCGGTACGTGCCTTGCACCCATGTTTTCGCGGGAAGAAGCAGGGCAGCGGCTCCGCGCGCTGGCGCGGTGCCGGGCAGGTCCACGAAACAGCAGATACAGGAGGTTGCAAATGGCCGACAAGGACATGAAGGACCGCGGCACGGAGAATCGCGTTGAGGGCAAGACCGAAGAAGCCAAGGGCAAGGCACGCGGCGCCGCCGGTGATCTGACCGGCGATCGCGAGCAGCAGGCCAAGGGCAAAGCGGAGGAGCTGAAGGGGAGTGCCAAGGACAACTTCGGTAAAGCTCAGCAGAAGCTCGACCGGAAAGACTGAGATCGAAAGAATGAAAGAGGGGAGCGGCTACGCTCCCCTCTTTCATCCCGGCTATCAGTCAGCGGCGAACGCCATGGTCGACAAGAGTGCGTTCGCCGACTGCCGCGAATCGAGCCGGGTGTGCTGCACTACGATCGGCACGTCGGACTCGATCAGCGATGCGAAGTCGGTATCCTTCGGGATCGGCTCCGGATCGTTCATCTCGTTGAAGCGCGCGTGTACGGTGCGGCGCGCCTTCACCGAAAGCCGGTACGGACCGGCTGGTTCCCGATCCTCGAAGAAGATCGTGATCCGGATCTCTGCATCCCCGTCGCCCGCATTGAGAATGCACACCGTCTCGTGACTGGTCATCTGCGGTTCGGGCCCGGTGCTCTCGGCGGGGATGTAGCCCTCGGCGATCGCCCAGCGCCGCCGACCGATCGGCTCCGTCATTTCTTTCCCTCCCAGGCAGTCTGCTGCGTACCTCGTTCTGCATGACGCGGGCCTGGGGCGGGACACATGGATGACATTCCCTCCAGTTCGCTCAGCCTGTGGTGGTCCAGCCCTTCAGCCGCAGCCAGATAGAGCAGGCTGGTGATGAAGCCGATGTGAGTGAATGCCTGCGGAAAATTGCCGAGGAAGCGGCCACTCCCGGGAGCGATCTCCTCGGAGTAGAGTCCGACGTGATTGGCACGGGCTGCCATTCCCTCGAACATTGCGCGTGCCTCCCCGATGCGGCCAGAGAGCGCGAGCACCTCGATCATCCAAAAGGTGCAGAGGCCGAAGGTTCCCTCGTGGCCCGGAAGACCGTCATCCACCAGATACCGGTAGACCATTCCATCCCTGGTCAGATGCTCGAGGGTTCGGTCGATCGTGCCCTGCACCCGGCTATCGGAACAGGGGAGAAACTCGAGCGAAGCCATGCGCAGGTTGGCCGCGTCGAGATCGTCCGAGTCGTAAGCCATCGCGAACGCCCCAAGCTGCTCGTTGTACCCACGCGCCAGAATTTCCTGGCGCAACTCGTCCCGATTGCGCCGCCAGCGCTCCACGTCGCCCTTCAAGCCGTGGTGCTCGGCAAGCCGGACGGCGCGGTCGAGCGCCACCCATACCATCAGCTTCGAGTAGGTGTAGTGCTTTGGCTCGGCGCGAAATTCCCAGATCCCAGCGTCCGGCTCTCTCCATACCTCGCACGACAGGTCGGCAAGACGGGCGAGGAAATCGAATATCTCCCGTTCCAGCTTCTCGCCCCGGCGGATGAGCTCGAAGGCGCAGTCGATAAGCTCCCCGTAGACGTCGTGCTGGATCTGGAAACGAGCCTCGTTGCCGATGCGAACGGGCCGCGAGCCCTCGTATCCCTCGAGGTGCTCCAGCTCCTCCTCCGCGGGCGCCAGGTTGCCGCGCAGGTCGTACATGATCTTCACCTCCTGATCGCCCGCAGCCTCGTTCATTGCGGCGCGCTCGGCGAACTCGACGAAATCACGCGCTTCCTGGCCATGCCCAAGCGTGAGGAGTGCCTGCACTGTGAACGACGCGTCGCGGATCCACGTGTAGCGGTAGTCCCAATTGCGCACGCCGCCGATATCCTCCGGCAATGACGTAGTCGGTGCCGCCGCGATCGCACCGGTACCTGGGTGCGTGAGCAGCTTGAGCACGATCGCCGACCGATACACCATCGCCTCGTGCTGCCCGGCCCACGCGAAATCCTCCTCCGTGCCGGCCTCTCGCATCCAGCCGCGCCACGCCTCGACCGTGTCCCGCAACGCCGCGTCGCTGGCGGGGAGATCCGGATTCGCGACGGTCGAACCGAAGCGCGTTATCAGTGTGACCATCTCCCCGGCGACAAGACGCAGCGACGCCCGCAAGGTTGGCCCATACTCGCCACCTTCGATGTGACCGTTCGCCACGCCCGCAAGGGTCATTGTCGCATCATCGCCTCTCGCGATGAAGCCTCCGTCGGTCGACTCGATCGTGGTACGCGCCCTCGCGTAATCGAAACGTGGTGCCCACTCTACTTCCACTTCGACTTCGCCGGACTCGCAGCGAATAATGCGGTAGATTTCGGGCTCCCGGCCGGGATTCCCGCAGCCGGCGATCGAGCCGCGTACCGGCATGAAGTCGGTAACGGAGAGTTCGCCGCCCGGCGCGTCAGAGATGGTGACCAGTACTGCCGTAAGGTCGATGTAGCGCTGCGTGCGCACCGTTCCGCCCCGCGCTGTGACACCGAAGCGTCCTCCCTTCCGTTGATCGAGGATCGAGCCGAATACGCTGGCATCATCCAGCTCAGGGAAGCAGCACCAGACGATTACACCATCACGCGATACCAGCGCACAGGTGTTCTGGTTGCCGATGACGGCGTGATCCGCAATTGGCCGGTACGGCGGGCGGGAACCGTCGACGCTCACCGGAGTGCCTCGTCATGCCGATCTGGAAGTGGGTCGAGTACCATTCCCAGTACGTGGTGCAAGACACATTCCGGATTCCGGCCGGTGTCGGGCGGCGAAGGGGACGGCGCTGGTGCCACGGTTCTGCGAGCGGTGAATGCCCGCCGGTCTCGGCGCTCAGGCGGGCGCCTGTACACGCACCATTCCGCCTGCTCCGGTGGGAGTCGTGCTGATGACCGGGTCCTTCTCCGTCCTGCGAAATGCGCTGAAACCATGTATAATCGAGCATGGTCACAGCGACGGTGTCCCGGCGGGCTCAACGATCGGGGCAATCCCCTTCGCCAGCAGACCTCAGCCGGCTCATGCGGTCTCTTCTCACTGGCCTGCCCTCCATCCGCGCAGCGATCAGAACGTGCGTACGTCCCGGCCGGTGGCTGATCGCCATCGCATGAGGCTCACTCGTGCGCGCATTTGCGTAGCGAGCATCGTCATCGCGGCCCTTGCATGCCAGCCAGTTGAGGTGGCTCCCATCCACACCGGCCTGCCACGCACCGAGGAGGTTCGCACTCTGGTTGCCGATGGCTTTCAGATCGACTATCCGCTCAGCGCCATTGTGGACACACTCGCACCAGCAGATGATGCTCTCCTGTCGTTGCGCATCCGAGGCCCGCACATCACAGTGGGCCTACCCAATCGCACGGAAAGCTGGAACGGGCCGGCTTACGACCTCGAGGTGCTTCGCTACCCTAACCCTCAGGCGCTTTCCGCCGAGGCATGGCTACGCGACCGTATGTACCGCCAGGACGGGGAACACGTGCAGAACTCCTCCCCCACACGAGTGTCTGGCCGCCAGTCCATCCGCGTTGCCGCGTTCGCCGGAGCCGACGTGCGCATAATCACCGTTTACGTGCCCCGCGACAGGCAGATGGTGGCGCTTCGCTACTTCGAGTTTCCGCTCGAGAACCATCCCGGTGCACCTGCCGCCGATGCGGTACACACGATGATGGTGGGCACCTTCCGATACATCGAGCAGTAGTCGCGGAGATCAGAGCGTCGGAGCGCCCGTCCCTCCTGGCGGAGCGAAGGTCATCCACTCGCTCGCGGCCGGGATTCTGTGGGGGGCAGCCAGCCCAGCCGCCGCGCGGCTGCCGGCAGGAATGACAACAGGATGAGCAACCCCCCTGCGATGGCTACGCGCACGAACGCGTCCGTGCGCGCCTCGGCGGCGCCGGCTACCAGGGCATCGGCGAAATACGTGTATACTGCTGCGCCTGGGACGATCCCGATCGCGGTAGCCAGTGCAAAGTCGCGCAATCGCACGCCGGCCAGCGCGGCACCGAAGTTCAGCGCATTGAAGGGCACAAGCGGAATGAGGCGCAGTCGCAGGAGGCCGAGGAAGCCGTGAGTGCTGGCGATGCGATCGAGCGAACGCAGACGATCACCGAGCAGAGTGCGAACGGCGTCGCGTCCGAGCGAACGCGCCAGCAGGTAGGCGCCACAGGCGCCGAGGAGCGCACCTGTCCAGTTGAGCATGAGCCCCAATCCGAAACCGAACAGGGCGCCTCCCAGCATCGTCAGTACAAGGCCGGGCAGCGCCAGCACGGTAGCAGTCGCGTAGATAAGGACGAACAGCGGAGCTGCCGCAGGGTGCGTGCTAAGGTGACGGACCCGGGCGACAAGCTGCGGCGCGCGTTCCGCGTCGAGCCAGCCGAGGTGACCAGCTGCGAGCACCGCCGCGGTGAGCAGGGCGCCCAGCGCAACCAGTTTCGCCAGTGCCGGCCTACGCGACGGCGCCGCCACAGGAGCTGCCCGCGCCAGCGGTACAGCCGAAGCAATGTGGCCCGGTCACAATGGCGCGGTGCTCCAGCCGCGTCCGGTCGGCGTCAAAGATTGATGGCGGGGCTGCCGTGTCCACGGTGAGCTCGAGCATCTGATTGAAGTCGCAGTCGTAAAGGGTGCCGTCCCAGCCGACTGAAAGCGTATTCCGGCACATCACGCCTCTCGCCGCAGCTGGATTGAAAGCGTTAGCCAGGCGCGTCATGTATTCGATCGTGCGGCCCCGCTCATCGAGGAACTCGAGGAACCGGCTGATCGGCATATTCGTGATGGTGTAGAGCGCGTCGAAGCGAACCCCGTACCGTCCCTGGAGCTCGCGCTTCCAGAGCGCCTCCAGCTCCCGCTGGCTCCCCGGGAGAAACGTCCCCACAGGATTGGTCACGAGAGTGAGCCGGAGCGGCCCACCCTCCCCGTATCCGAGACCGTTGAGGCGCCGGAGCGCGGTAATCGACTCCTCGAATACGCCCTCGCCGCGCTGTGTATCGGTTTCCCGCTCCTGATAGAAGGGCAGCGAGGCCACGACCTCGACACGATGCCTGGCGAGCAGTTCAGGGATGTCGGCGTAGTTCGGCAGAAGGATCGCCGTGAGGTTGCATCGGTGCATCACGTGCGCGCCGATGGCGGCGCCCCGGGTAACGATCTCCCGAAAAGCTGGGTGCAGCTCCGGCGCTCCGCCCGTGATGTCGAGCACCGGAATCTGCTCGCTTGCCAGGAATGAGAGCACTGCCTCCAGCACGTCTCGCGGCATGACCTCGCTCCGATCCGGACCAGCATCCACATGACAATGGCGACAGGTCTGGTTGCACCGCTTCCCCACGTTCATCTGTAGAATCTCGATGCCAGTGGAGCGGAGTGGCAACAGGTCGTGCGTGGCGAGCGCCTCCTCGAAGGAGCGTGTGAGCGGCACGCTGGCGAGACGCCGCCGCTGCTCCCACGCGCTGGCCAATGTAGAGCCTTTCTTGTGAAGCGTTGGAAGAACGCGACCCATTGGAGCTACATCCCCAGCGCGTCGACGTGGTTGAGCATCTGGACACCGTGGACCAGAGATGCCCCGCCACGGATGGCGGCCGCCACGTGCACTGCCTCCGTCATCTGATCCAGACTGGCACCTTTCTCCAGCGAATCCCGGGAGTAGGCGTCGATGCAGTAAGGGCACTGCACTGCGTGAGCTACGGCAAGGGCGATCAGAGATTTCTCCCGCGTGGTCAGCGCACCCTCGGCAAAGGCGGCATTGTACCAAGCGAAGAATTTCTCACCCAGATCGGGGGAGCCCCTCGTGATCTCGCCAAAACGCGCGAGATCGTGCTCGTGGTAGTACGACGGCCGTTCATGCATGAAGAGCCCTGGTGGAGGTTCGATACATCCTCTGTAGAAAGCCCCCCAGGCGGCGCCGGGTTCCCACGTGGCCTGTAGCCCGGCGCCCCGCACCTCATCGTTCGCGGTGCATCTCGGCGTAGGCGAGCGCCCGCTCGCGCAGCTCTGGGCTCTTCAGGCCCACGCGGCTTGCCAGCTGCTCCGCCTCTTCGGGGGACATTCCCTCATCCAGGACAAGATAAGGGAGCATCAGCGCACCCACACGATTCGCCGAGCCGCAGTGCACCAGCACGGGCCTGTTGTCGGGATCCCGCATCAGTGCGCGAAACCGTCCGAACACGTCGTCGTCGAGCGTCTCGGGTGTGACGGGCAGGTTCTGATACAACAAACCTGCCTCCTGCGCCGCCGCGCGCTCATCGTACCCACGCGGCTCGTCGAGTGCGCGCAGATCGATCACGAGTCGATAGCCGGCGCGATGAAGCTGCTCGAGCTGTTGGCGTGCGGGCTGTCCCGCCGTGGCTACTCCCTCGAGTGGACAATATGATTGCGGCAGCAACTGGGCGACGTCTTCTATCTGGCTGCGGTTCGCCACGGTACTCACCTCCCTGTGCGCAAGCGGGCAATCATACAGATTAGCATGACGCATGCCGTCCGGAGGTACGGCGCGGACCCTGCAGTCGGACCCGAACGTTGTACGGCCAGGCTGTCGCCTCTCGGCACCCGGAAACCCACGTCAAAGAACCCCTTCATGGGACACCAACTGACGAGACTCGTCCTCGGTCTCGCCCCGATTCTCATTGTGGCGCAGGCAGATGCACAGATGCTGACCCGGCCCCACCTCGCCTGGCAAACAGTCGAGACCACCCACTTCATCGTGCACTATCCGCGTGAGCTCGAGCGCTGGACGCTGCAAGTAGTGGAACGACTGGAGAGCGTGCAGTCTGCTGTGTCTGGTTTCGTGGGCGCAACGCCGCCGCGCCGGACGACCGTGATCGTGGAGGATCCTCACAATATCTCCAATGGCTTCGCCGTGCCGGACCTGCATCATCCGGTGATCTTCCTCTTTCCCACTCCTCCAACGCCCCAGACTCTCATTGGCAGTCACCGAGGCTGGGGCGAACTGCTCGCGGTGCACGAATACGCCCACATTGCGCACCTGACACGTCCGTCTCGCAACCCCGTGCAGCGGCAGCTCTGGCGGCTGTCGCCGATCTACCTGAGTCCTATCGCCCGGCGCTCGCCTCGCTGGGTTACCGAGGGATATGCCACCTACGTCGAGGGACGACTCACCGGGGCTGGGCGGCCCCACGGAACGGGTCGACCCGCAGTCCTGCGACAACGGGCGCTGCAGGGCGAGCTTCCGCAATACGGCCAGCTCAACGCTGCCACCGGATTCCTGGGCGGGGCGATGGCCTACCTTGCCGGAAGCGCCTACCTGGAGTGGCTCGTACAGCAACGAGGAGAGGAGTCGCTACAGCACCTCTGGCGCCGCATGACGGCTAGGCAGGATCGCGGCTTTGATGAGGCGTTCGCCGGGGTCTATGGTGGGACACCGGCGGAGCTTTACGGCCGATTCACGGCCGAGATCACGGGTCGCGCGCTCGAGGTAGAGCGTGCGCTGGCCGCCGAGGGGATCGTGGAAGGACAGAAGGTTCAGCGACTCGAGTTGCGGACCGGTGATCCTGCCGTCTCACCTGATGGACGGCATATCGCTCTCGTGGTGCGCCAGCGGCGCGGCCCGTCGCGTTTGGTCGTATGGCGCACGGAGCCCGAACCCGAGACAGAGGCAGAACTACAGCGGCGCGCGGAGGCGCGCGCGAGGGACCCCGAAGACGTTGCCGCCATCGAGTGGCGGCCGCGGCCGCGCCGGGCTGTCGCTACCCTCTATCCGGCGGCAGGTCGTTCTCACGAGAACCCACGATTTCTGCCTGACGGCCGGCGGATTCTTGTGACACGGCCGGAGGGGACGGGGGACGGTTCAGTGCGTCCCGATCTCTTCATCTGGGACTTCGAGACGGGATCGCTCGACCGGGTAACGCACGGCGCGGCCATCCGGCACGCCGACCCCTCACCCGATGGCCGAACAGCGGTGGCCGATCGGTGCCTGAATGGGATTTGCGACCTCGTGATGGTCGATCTCGCCACAGGTGAGGTGCGGACGATCGTAGAGGGCACCCCCACGCGTCCGTTCTACCGGCCACGGTTTTCGCGGGACGGCCGGCAAGTGGTAGCTTCCTGGCAGCATGGCGGACGGTGGCGTGTTGGCCTGCTCGATCTGGAGCGCGCGGCCTTCGCTGACTTCGGCATCGATCTCGGCTCGGAGAAGTTCGATCCGAGCTTCATGCCTGATGGCCGTTCGGTGGTGGTCGTGTCGGAGGAAGGCGGAATTGCGAATCTGGAGCTCATCGATCTGGCTACCGGCGAGGCGCGGCCGCTCACGCGCGTTACTGGTGGTGTGCTCGCCCCGGCACCGAATCCCGCTACTGGCGCGGTATTCTTCCTGAACCTGCATGCGCGAGGGCTGGATCTCAATCGCATCCATCCCGACAGCGTTGAGCTGGAACGGGTCGTATACACCGAACCAGCACTCACGCCGGCAACGCGGGCGCCGACTGCTGGTGCGGAGCCGACCTTCGAGGTTGGAACACTGGCTCCGCCGCGGCGTTACGGTCTCGGGCCGCGGCTGCACCGGCTGATTCCGGGCCTGGTGCTTTCCCCCGAGGGAAGCGGCTTGTCGGGTGCGCTGATTGCTGGCGATCCAGTTGGCAGGCTCAACTGGCTGCTCCAGGGCGCGATCGGTGGGAGTGGGCTCTGGCGTGGGGGTGGATTCGCGGGCACCTATCGCGGCTTACGGCCCTGGTTGGCTGGCGAGATGTTCGTCGCTGGCCAGCGTCCCTCCACGCAAGGGCGAGGTACGCTGGCGCTGGAAAACCTGGATGTGGACTACGGCGGTGCGGCCATCTCCGTCGCCCTGCCACTCGAGTACCTCTCACGATCCGCGCTGCTTCGCGTCGGCGGCACTGTTGGGCGAATCGATCGCGCGGATGCTCAAGACGCTCGTCGGCTTGCCTTCGCCGATGTTGGCGGAGCGACCACCCTGAGCCTTGGGGAGTGGTCGTTCACCTCCGGAGTCACGGTACTCGCCGGCGTGGGTCGCACGGGTGAGTCCAATTGGACGCGTGGCGTCGGGTCACTTGACATTGGCATGGCGCGTCAGGGCACCGGCCTCTGGGCTCGGGTGATCCATGCCAGAGTGAACGAAGACGCACATCCATTCGAGCAGCTCGTCGTCGGTGGGAATGCCCCGCACCTGTTTGATCACGCCCTCCTCTCTCAGCGCGTGGCCATGCCAGCGCTGCCGCTCGGCATTGCGGGAGGAAAGGCCGTGACCACGTTTCGCCTTGCACTGGGTGCGTCCGGTGGGCCGTACTACTGGATGGGGCGAGCCGACGACATCGGGCGCTGGCACCGCTTGTGGGGAATGGATGTCGAACTCGACGTTCCCCCGATCTCCTTTGCCACGATGCCGGCCACCACTGTTCGCGGCGGCATCGCGTATTCCCTGGACGAGCCTTTCAGGCGACGAGTAAGCGGTCATCTATCGCTGATCTACCGCCCCTGAACTACCGCGAATCGTGGTGGCGCATCGTATAATTCGTGTGAGGCCGCCCGCGACCTTCGCTGGTGCATGCGCCCGTTCATTCATCAGCTCGCGCCATAAAAATCGTTCGTCATCACCTGCACCTGTTGCTCACCACCACCCCGTCGATCACCACGTGGCAGGCCCGCGTGGTGTACTCGAACGGATCCCCATCGAACAGCGCGAGGTCGCCGTCCTTTCCGCGCTCGAGCGAGCCAAGCCGGCGATCGATGCCGAGAATTTGGGCGGCGTCGATGGTTATGGTAGCGAGCGCCTGTTCGATGGTCAGACCGTTGGCGGCGGCCAGTGCCGCCTCGAACAGGACGACTCGCGTCTTCGGAACGTAGCTCTCATAGCCGCTCTGTAGCGCCACCGGAATACCGGCATCACGAAGAATCCTTGCCGTTTCCAGCGTGGCATTCTGCGTGCTTCCACTGGGTCTCACCATGGTGGGGTGCAGGATCACCGGCACGCCTGCGGCCTTGATCTCATTCACCACAAGGTGCGCGTCGGCGGCGCCGTCGAGAACCAGCCGAAAACCGAACTCCTGTTGGAGCCGAATGGCCGCCAGGATCTCCGTTGCAGCCTGAGCCGTGATCAGGGCCGGCACCTGCCGTTCCAGCACCTTCACCAGCGTCTCCATCCCCAGGTCCCGCGAAGGCCGGCGGTCGGCGGCCGTCTCCTTCTGCCGCCGCTGGTAGTCCTGCGCCTTGATGAACTGCTCGCGGAGCATCGCCATCGACTTGGCCCGCGTGCCTGGGGCGCGCGGCGCGAAGTTGCGTGACACCTCGGGGCCCAGGGAGAAGGCCACCATTGTGAGCGAGTCCAGCAGTGCCTGCCCTATTGTGGAACCACGCGTCTTGACCAGCATGGTCTGCCCGCTGATCAGTGCGCCCGGCCCATGGCCGGTGTGAAGCGTCGTCACGCCGAACCCGCGCAGCCACTCCACTAGCCGCTCGCTCGGATTGTAGGCATCCAGAGCGCGTAGCTCCGGTTGGATGGGCGAAGAGCGCTCGAGCTGATCCTGGTCATGATCTACGTTCAGCGCACCCGCCAGCCCCACGACCGTGTGCGCATCGATCAGCCCAGGCGTGACCACTCTGGCGGTGAGCACCTCGTATCCCGCCGGGATACGCACCCGCGCGGCAGGACCGATCTCGGCGATCTTGCCGTTCCGGATGATCACCACGCCGTCCTGAATCGGCGCTCCGGCCATTGTGTAGATTGTCTCGCCGCGGACGGCGATCTGCGCCTGCGCTGTCGCAGCGAGCAGGGCCGTGAGCGCGGCGCCGAGGAGAATCATGTGACGCATCATTCGTGGTCCTCCATCCCCTCGTGGGTGTGGACATGACCGCCGTCCCGGGCAACGCCGAAACCGCCCACGGCGTACTTCCGGTCGCGCGGATCGCTGAGATCGAAGACCTTCTGCCCTTCGATCCAGGTCTGTTCCACCTTGGTGTACACGCTCAGCGGATCACCGGAAAGAATGAGGAAGTCGGCGTCCTTGCCTGCCTCGAGCGACCCGACTCTCTTGTCCAGATCCAGCATGCGGGCGCCCGCCATCGTCATGCCGTAGAGCGCCGCCTCCCGCGACATCCCCGAGCGGACCGCCAGGCCGGCCGAGCGCAGAAAGAATCGAGAATCCGTCACTCCGTCGTCGGTGTGAAAGCCCACCACAGCTCCCGCGCGCTCGAGAGCCGCGCCGTTATCCATGCTCACGTCCAGCGCCTCCTGCTTGCCGCCCGGTGAGTCGATCACGATGATCGACGACATGGCGCCGGAGCGCGCGATCTCGTCAGCCACCTTCCAGGCGTCGCTCACATGGTGCAGGACCAGCCGGAAGCCGAATTCCTGCTGGAGCCGGAGGACCGTGAGGATGTCGTCGTGCCGATGGGTGTGGTGGTGCACCATCCGCCTCCCGTCCAGCGCCTCGGCCAGGATCTCGAGGTCCAGATCGCGCGCCGGCATCTTGGTAGCGTCGCCGTTTGCCACACGCACCTTGTCGCGGTACTCCCGTGCCTTGATGAAGCGGTCTCGCACCAGCGCGGCCGCCCTGGCGCGCGTTCCCGGCCATGGCGATGCCCCTCGCGGATTGGTGCCGTTCGCCATCTTCAGGCCGCCACACACTTCCTCGAGAATGTTGGTGCAGAACATGAGGTCATAGATCGTATGACCGTCCCTTAGCTTGAGATAAGCAGTCTGGCCGGACACCAGGTGCCCCGACCCCGGCATCACGTTCACGGTGGTCACCCCACCGGCGCGTGCGCGGTGAACATTGTCGTTCCGAACGTCAATGGCATCCAGAATTCGGACGCCCGGCTGAACCGGATTCGAGCGATCGCCACCGTCCCCTCCTCCGACGTGCGAATGTGTGTCCACGAGGCCAGGCATGATCACCCTGCCCACCACTTCGTGCATCATGGCATCGGCGGGGATGCCCACACTGGCTGCGGGACCGACTGCAACGATTCGCCCGCCCTGGACGACGAGAACGCCATTCTCTATGGGGGCGGAGGCGATAGGAAGAATCGTAGCGCCGCGGAACGCGATAGGTCTCTCCTGCGCTGCTGCCGGTACCGTCACCGCCAGCGTGCAGCACGCGAGGAGACCTGCAACGAGCTTATCCATGGTTGCGGGTCACTCCAGGGAGTTGAGGGGAGGAACGAAAATGTTCAGCGGCTGCCGGGCCTTCGAGCGGGCGGGTGACGGTGATTCAGTGGCTCCGGAACGGGGTAACCTGGCAGGAGGACCACCGAGGGGCAACCGCTCCTGCTACCGGCGGTTACAGCTTCCCCCCTGCCGCGTCCTCCTACGAGAGGGCTTGCGGATGACCGATACGATCGAGATGCGGTGGTCCCGCCATCACGAGGCGGGGCGCTCGTACTTCAGCCTGGGCGATCTGGCGCGCGCTGACCAAGCATTCGTCGCCGCGATACGCGAGGCGAAGGCGATGGGCGGCGACGGCTTGTACCTCGCCACCAGCCTTGGCAGTCTCGGCCAGCTCCGCTACCGGCAAGGCGACTATCCGCGCGCCGAGGCGCTCTTCCGCCACGCCCTCGCCATCCGCGAGCAAGCGCTCGGTCCCGACGATCATGGAATCGTCCAGAGCATCAACAACCTGGCGGCGTTGCACTACGTCCGCGGCGCGCTCGCGGACGCCGAACCGCTCTTCCGTCGCGCCCTGACTATCAGCGAGGCACACCTGGGCTTGAATCATCCGGACCTTGCGGTGGGTCTGAACAACCTCGCCAAGCTGTACATTCGGCTGCGAGACTTCAGGGCGGCGGCGCCACTTCTCGTCCGACTCGCCAGAATCAAGGAAGAGGTACAGGGGCCGCACCATCTCGAGACAGCCAGCGTGCTCCTCATGCTGGCGCGCGTGCACTTCGCGCTGCGCGAGACCAGCGAAGCCGAGCGTCTGTGCCGCGATGCGCTCGAGGTACAGGAAAGCGTCCTGCCGTCCGATGACGCGACGGTGACTGGCACGCGAGCGCTGCTCGCCGAGATCGTCGCGGCGCGCCCGGCAGCGGCGGGCGATCAGCACGAGCCCGCCTCAGGTCAGGACCAAGCCGTTGCGCCCAAGCGATTCAGCCCGCAGCAGCCGCCGCTTCGGCAAGGCGTGCGGGCTGAAGAGATGGCGACGCCGGCGGCGGCGTATCCGCAGCCCGGGCTGCCGCCAGAGGCGCTCACACTTCCGCGCCCGACGGGTGAGATACAGATCCTGACGTCCGCGGGAGACTCACTCGGCGGCCAGCCTCTGCCGCCGATTGCAGCGCCGCCATCCGAGTGCTACGTGCCCAACGCGACGGAACCCGTCGCGCCGCAGATCGACGAGCATGTGAACGCGGCGCCACCGCGAGGTCAGGCAAGCCCGAGTGCAGGCGACGGTTGGTCGCTCGATCCGCGCGATGTGAGCGATGGAGCGGCGGGCATCACGCACATCCATGCGCCCGACCTGTTGGCGGCAGCCTCTCCCGCGGCGGCTGCGTCGCACAGGGAGGGGGAGGGGGAGGGGGAGGAGCAGGAGCAGAAGGCGGAGATGGAGCCGGGAGTATCCTTTGTGGGCGGCTATCTGGACACGCCAGAGGGCTACCGGGACCCGCCGGAGAATGAATGGCTGGACGATCCCGCCGGGGACATGTTCGAGGCGCGCGGCCGCGAATCTCGACGCGCCATGCGTCCCTGGCCGCAGCAGGAGAGTCGCGCAAAAACCGCCGCGATCGCGGCGGCGGTGGCGTTAGTGCTGCTTGCCGGAGGCTGGTTCGCCTTCCTGAAGGATGATGCCGAGGCCAGCGCGACACCGCTGCCGCCGGCGGAGGCGCCTTCAACGAGTGAGCGGCCGGTCGAACCGGCTGTACACACGCCGGAGCCATCCTCCACAAAGATCGCCGACGCAGCTGATGCGATCGTCGACCCCGCAGGCGGGTTCGACCGAGGCGTTCCAACTGAGGCCGAGCGCGTACGGATGGGAGTCGCGGAGTCCGGACGTCCCAGGGAGCGCGAGCGTGTAATCACGTCCGGCGATCCATTGGAACCGCCGCCGCTGCCGAACGTGCGAGTCAACCTGGATCCTCTCTCCCGTTCGATTGCCAGAACCAAGGCACGCGTGGACTCGCTCGGGCGCGAGATCCCCGTCGAGCCCATTCAGTTCCAGCGGCCATAGCGCTACAGCGCTTCCGCCCGCCCTTCCGCTGGACCGGTTCTGGCAACCCCTGACGCTTCGTCCGCCAGCGCTCCGGCACGGTTCCATTGCCGAAGCAGAGCGTTAAACTTCACGCGACCATGGCCACACGAACTCTCGAGGAGTCGGGAACGCAGACTGCCTCCCACTGGACGATCGATGATTCCCGCGACCTGTACAATGTTGCGGGTTGGGGGATCGGCTTCTTCGACATCAACGAAGAGGGGCACGTGGTCGTCCGCCCCGACAAGGCGAGAAAGGAGCGGGAGCTCGATCTGTACGAGCTGGTGACCGACCTGGCGGAGCAGGGTGTGGGACTGCCCATGCTTCTGCGCTTCTCGGATATCCTTCGCTCGCGCATAGAGATGATCAGGCAGCGTTTCCTTCACGCCATGGAGGAGTTCGGCTACGACGGCGGCTACACGCTCGTCTACCCCATCAAGGTGAACCAGCAGCGGCACGTCGTGGAGGAGATCGTCGACTTCGGTCGTCCTTACGGAGTCGGATTGGAGTGCGGCTCCAAGCCCGAGCTGCAGGCTGTGCTGGCGCTGAGCGAGTCCACCGATCACCTCGTTGTCTGCAATGGCTACAAGGACGAGGAGTTCATGCGCCTCGCCTGCATGGGACAGCGTCTCGGACACCAGGTCTTCATCGTCATGGAGCAGCTGAGCGAGCTGGATGTGCTCCTTCGGACCGCCGATGAGATCGGCGTGAATCCAACGGCTGGCGTGCGCATCAAGCTTGCTTCCGAAGGCTTTGGAAGATGGGCGGAGAGCGGTGGCGAGCGCTCGAAGTTCGGACTGAACGCCAGCGAGCTCGTGCGCATGGTGGACCGCCTCGCGCAGTTGGGCCGCCTCGATGTCCTCAAGCTGATCCACTTCCACCTTGGATCACAGATCACCGACATCCGCTATGTGAAGTCGGGGCTCGCCGAGATCGTAAGGTTCTACGCCGAGCTCCGCAACATGGGCGTGGACATCACCCATGTGGACGTCGGAGGCGGGCTGGGAGTGGACTACGATGGCTCGGGCTCCACGTTCGCGGCCAGCGTGAACTACTCGGTGCAGGAATACGCCAATGATGTGATCTACACCCTGGCGGAGTCCTGCCGGGAGCTCGGCTTACCGATGCCCCACGTCATCTCCGAGTCGGGCCGCGCGCTCACCGCGCACCACGCACTGCTGCTCCTCAATGTGATCGACGTGGAGACGAACCAGGATATCGCCATCCCAGAGATTTCGGATGATGACCACCTACTCCTGCACGAGTTAAAGGAGGGATACGAGGCTATCTCCGGACGGAGCGTGCGCGAGGTTTTCCACGACGCCACATTCGCGAAGGAGCGTGCCCAGTCACTGTTCAACAGCGGCGTGCTGTCGCTGCGGGAGCGTGCACTGGCTGAGCAGTTCTACAAGGCGACGCTGAACGCCGTAGCGCGCGTTGCACAGAAGGACCGTGAGGAGTATGACGACATTCTCGAGGATCTGGAGAAGCGCCTTGTCGATCGTTACTTCTGCAATTTCAGCGTGTTTCAGTCGCTTCCCGACAGCTGGGCGATCGACCAGTTCTTTCCGATAATGCCGATACACCGGCTGGATGAAGAACCCTCGCGTCGCGGTACGCTGCAGGATGTCACCTGCGACTCCGACGGGAAGATCGACCGCTTCACCGGGGGCCGAAAAGGACGATCCAGCCTCGAGCTTCACTCATATCGGCCTGGCGAGCCGTACATTCTCGGCATCTTTTTGACCGGCGCGTACCAGGAGATTCTCGGCGATCTCCACAATCTGTTCGGCGACACCAACGCAGTGCATGTGCGGCTATCGGAGAATGGTTACGAGGTTTCCGATCTCGTTCACGGGGACACCGTAACGGAAGTTCTCGCATATGTTCAGTTTCGCGCCTCCGACCTCCTCGCCGTTTTCCGCCGCAAGGTCAACGCCGCTACGGGCCTCAGTCGCTCCGAGGCGAACGCTTTTATTGCGGACTACGTCGCCGGACTGGAGGGGTACACGTATCTGGAAGGGGAGGCGGCGGCGAGGTAGGATCTTGTCTGGGCAGGCCGTGAACATGGAGCCAGATCCGCGTCTATCCGTCTGGCATCGGCCGGATCCGTCCAACTGTTGCTACGCGGAGTTATCGGAGCAGCTCCAGCACCCGCCGCTCCAACCCATCCTTGATCTGGCGCCGGAGCTGCTCGACATCGTCATCGTCGATGTACATGGCGTGGATGTAGACGACCTTTCGGTCGGAGCTCACGTCCAGAGCGAGCGTGCCCGGAGTGAGCGAGATGAGGCTGGCGAGCATGGTGATCTCGACATCGGTCTTGGCTTCCATCGGGATGGCCACAACGCCGGGACGCATGTGAAACGTGGGCGTTATCACATCGTAGGCGACGCGAAGGCTTGCCCACACCAGCTCACCCAGATACCGAAGAACGAAGATCACCACCCGCCAGAAGCGCGTGTAGTACGTCGACCGTCCCATCGTTGGTCGGGCGATCAGCAGGACGAGGTATCCGATGGCGAACCCGGCGAGCAGATTGGCCAGTGAGAACGTCCCGGTGACTGTCGCCCAGAGCACCGCCAGCAGAATGTTCCAGGTGAGAAGATTCACGGCGTACCCCCCAGCACGGCGCGGATGTACGCACCCGGGTCGAGTAGCTGTGCCGCGGACCGCTGCGCCACGGCGAAGAACGGTTCGGGGTGGAAGCCTATCACAAGCGTCATGAGGGCCAGTGCGATAGAGGGAACGAGCAGTACGGCGAGCGACGTCCGTCCCATCACGCCTTCGGCCCGCGCCGCATCGCCCACGCGTTCCGGGGGCAACGGTTTCCAGAACACTTCCGCCCAGATCTTGGTCATCGAAAAGAGCGTCAGCAAGCCTACCGCCAGCGCTACGGCGACTATCAGGTATTGCTGTATGTCGAGTCCCGCTTTGATCAGAATAAGTTTGGCCCAGAATCCCGACAGCGGAGGAAAGCCGGCAAGCGAGAATGCCGGCACCAGGAACAGCATCGCCACGAACGGGTGTGACCGGTACAGCCCGCCCAGAGCTGACAGCTCGAACGATCCCGACAGCCGGCGCACGATGCCGCCGATCAGGAAGAGATTGGTCTTGACGATGATGTGATGGACGATATAGAAGACGGAGCCGACGAGGGCGAGCGGAGTAAAGAGTGCCAACCCCATGATCATGTAGCCGATCTGGCTCACGATATGGAAGGAGAGGATGCGGCGCACCTCGTTCTGTGCCGCCGCTCCGAGAACGCCCGTTACCATCGTCAGCCCGGAGATCACCAGCAGGATAGTGTGCGTATAACCCACATCGTGCGTGAACAGCAGCGTAAACACGCGGATGAGCGCGTACACACCCACCTTCGTGAGGAGACCGGCGAATATCGCCGACACCGCCACCGGCGGCGTGTGGTACGACGCCGGAAGCCAGAAGAAGAGCGGGAAGACGGCCGCCTTGATACCGAAGCAGATCACGAACATCATCGCGATGGCGCTCAGCAGTCCCGGCGATTCGACCCTGCCTAGTTGAACCGCCGCCGCGGCCATGTTGAGCGTCCCCGTAAGACCGAAGAGCAGTCCGACGGCGGACAGAAAGAACATGGACGAGACGAGATTTATGGACACGTACTTCACTGCGCCCCGCATCTGGTCCCGTGTGCCGCCGAGGGCGAGAAGCACGAACGACGCGATCAGCATCACCTCGAACCAGACGTACAGATTGAACAGATCGCCGGTGAGAAACGCGCCGTTCACGCCGGCGATGAGGATCTGGTAGAGCGGATGAAAGCCGTACTCCTCGTGCCGTGGCTCGACGTCGGCCAGCGAATAGATGCCGACCGCCAGCATCATGATGGCCGTGATGAGCACCATGATCGCGCTGAGCAGATCGGCCACGAAGGTGATGCCGAAGGGAGCCGGCCAGTTGCCGACCTCGACCACCAGGATCCCGTCGCGGGCAACAGCGCCGAGCAGGGCGATCGCGGCAGGCAGAAGCGCAGCCGCACCGAGCAGCCCGAAGCGACGCTGAGCCCGGGGTCGCCGCCAGGCGGTGAGACCCAGCGCCGCGGCCAGCAGCGGGATGACGACCGGAAGGATCGGCAGCCAGCTCACGATAGGATCTCCGCCCGGAGCTCGCTCTCTGATGCCGTCGTCCGTCCCGGCGGCTCACCCTCGGTATGCAGGTCATCGGAGTTCATCGTGCCCAGTTCCTGATAGGCGCGATAGACCAGCACGAACGCGAACGCCACCAGCCCGAAGCCGATTACGATAGCCGTCAGAATGAGTGCCTGTGGCAACGGATTGGCGAACGGCTCCGGCGGCAGCGTCGCGCCCTCCGGAACGAGCGGAGGAGTGGCACGGGTCATCCGGCCGGCCGCGAAGATGATCAGATTCGCGCCGTTGCTGATCAGCACGAGCCCGATCACGAGCTTCAGCATGTTGCGGCGCAACACCATGAAGAGGCCCGTTGCGAACAGCGCTCCGACGATAACGGCGACGATCGGCTCCACGTCAGTTCTCCTCCTCGAGCGCGAGAATGATCGTGAGCGTGGTGCCGACAACAACCAGGTACACACCAACGTCAAAGAAAACCGGGCTGCCAAGCGGTAGTGCCCCTCCAGCGACTGTAACTTCCCCCCACTGTCCGGTGAGAAAGGGCAGACCGAGAAGCACCGCGGGCAGTCCGCTGGCGATGGCAATGAGCAGACCGAGGCCGATCAGCGTCCGTGGATCAACGCGCAGCGCTCGCCGCGTACGGCTCACACCGAAGGCGATCGCGTAAAGGGCGAACGATGCTGCGCCCACGAGTCCACCGATGAAGCCGCCGCCCGGCTCGTTGTGCCCCCGTGCCAGGAAAAAAAGCGACAACAGCAGGAGGAGTGTGATCAGAAACCTGGTGGCCGTGCGGAGAATGATCGAGCTCATCGTTGCTCCCCGTCGTGGCGATGCGCGCGCAGCTTGAGCAGCGCGTACACACCCATGCCGGCCACCGCCAGCACGACGATCTCGCCGAGCGTGTCCATCGCGCGAAAATCCACGAGAATCACGTTGACTATGTTGCGGCCGTGCGCGGCTGGAACACTCTCCCGGGCGTAGTACTCAGAGCTGAAGGGATCGAACGGCAGTCGGGTGACCGCGAGCAACAGCATCATCATCAGTCCACCAAAGCCCAGCGCCACAAACGCATCACGCGCCCGCTTCGGGACGTTTACCTGCTCGGAGATGCGGAAGTTCGGGAGCCTGATCATCATCAACGCGACGATGATCACGATCAGCGTTTCGGTCAGAAACTGCGTCATCGCCAGATCGGGCGCCCCGTATACCACGAAGATGAGCGCGACGGTATATCCCACCACACCAAGCGAGATGATCGAGGCGAGGCGCGATCGCGAGCGTACGGCGCTGATCGCGGCCGCGATCACCAGTGCGGCAAGTCCCCACTCGTAGAAGTATGCATCCGGTCGGCGCAGGTGCAGCGGCACTCCTCCCTGAAGTAGGAGTGTGCCGCCAACCAGACCTATGGCGGTCATGAGAATGATGAGCAGGTATCGCCGCAGGTAGCCGCTCTGCAGCTGCTCCGTCTGCCACTTTGCTGTGGATAGCAGCGCCGCGAGCGCCCCCTCGTACCACCGTGCCGGCCCCCAGGCGAGCACCGGATCTACACGCAGCATGCCGGCATGTATCCGCTCCCAGAGGACGTACCCACCGACGCCCAGCGTGAGGGTGATCGCACTGAGTAGCAGCGCCGGCTGCAGCCCATGCCAAAGGTAGAGCTGAACATCCACTGGCGCACCGAGTACCGACACCATCGCCGGCTCGGCGATGGCTGCGGCGATGCCTGGCAGCAGTCCAAGCAGCACACCCGCGAGCGCCATTGCCAGCGGACCCAGCCACATTGCGAGCGGCACCTCGTGCGGAGTCCGATCCCGCTCCCGCCGTACCCCGAAGAATGGCCGGACCACCACCAGCGCCACCACGGTTACGAGAAGTCCATTGCTGACGACGACGATTCCGGCGATCAGCCGTGGCGCCGTGGCCAGGTCGAGCATTGCCTCGTACACGAGCTCCTTGCTGATGAAGCCGAGCACTGGTCCGAGACCGACCGCCGACAATCCGGCCATCACCGCCGCCAGCGCCGTGATCGGCATTAGGCGGTAGAGCCCACCCAGCAGGGTGACGTCGCGCGTCCCGGTTTCGTGATCGATGGCGCCGACGACGAGGAAGAGCGCCCCCTTGTAGAGGGAATGCGCAAGCACGAACACCATCGCCGCCTTCACCGCCAGCGTCGTCCCCAACCCGAGCAAAAGCGTCAGCGAGCCAAGCACCATGACCGTGGAGTGCGCCAGCACGAGCTTCAGATCCGTCTGCCGCAGAGCCATGATGGCGCCGATTCCCATGGTGATGCCGCCGGTGAAGCCGACGATGAGGACCCAGGGCGACGTGTCGGCCAGCACGGGGCTGAGGCGCGCCAGGAGATAGATGCCCGCTTTCACCATCGTTGCCGAGTGCAGGTAGGCGCTCACGGGGGTGGGCGCAGCCATCGCGTTCGGCAGCCAGAAATGAAAGGGAAACTGCGCTGACTTGGTGAAGGCGCCCAGCAGCACGAGCAGCAGCACAGGCAGGTAGAGCGGATCGAGCCGAACCAGATCACCGCTCCGTATGATCTCGGAGAGCTCGAGACTGCCGGTGACCTGTCCCATGAGAAGAAACCCGGCGAGGAGCGCCAGGCCCCCGGCACCTGTCACCAGCAGCGCCTGGAGCGCCGACGCCCGATTGCCGGCCTTGTCGTGATCGAAGCCGATCAGGATGTACGAGGTGAAGCTCGTCAGCTCCCAGAATACGAAGAGCGTGATCAAATTGTCGGCGAGCACCACGCCGAGCATCGCCATCATGAACGCAAGAAGGGCGGCGTAGAACCGGCCGAGATCCCGATGCCCCATGAGGTAGCTGCCACTGTAGATGACTACGAGGGCGCCGATGAGACTGATCATCAGGGCGAAGAGAAGCGCCAGCCCGTCCACGTAGAAGGAGAAGGCAACGGCGATACCGGGGAACCACGACGCCTCCACACGGACGGTTTCACCGGCCAGTATGGCGGGGAGGAGGCCGGTGAACAGTGCGGCCAGCGCAATTGGCAGGATTGACAACAGCCAGCCGGCTTGCCGCGGTGCCGCACGGTAGATGACGGGCGCGAAGAGCGCGACGGCAAATCCGATGAGGATCGCCATCGGGATGAAATTCACCGGCGCATTCATCTATGCGGGGATGGGAGCCACGCGAACCGCAATGCGCATTGCGTCATCGCCGCTCCAACCCTTCTGGCGGCTGCGGCAGGCTGTCGGGCTCGTCGGCTGATCGTGACGCTCCAAGCCGGTGCGTGCGTTCATCGTACTGGCCGCGGATCTCGTCAATGAACGTGCCTTCCCACAACTTGATTCCGACGAAATACGCCGCGCGTCCGATCATGTGGGCCGCTACCGGGGCGGTGAGAAAGAGAAAGACGACCGTGGCGATCGCCCGCATGGTGATCCCGAGCTCGCCGTAGTGGATGGCAACGGCGATCAGCACCATGCCGGCACCGAGCGTACCGGCCTTGGTAGCGGCATGCATGCGCATCAGCAGATCGGGCATTCGCAGGACGCCGAGCGCCGCCACCACCATGAAGAAAGCGCCGCCAAGCATCAGCACCAGCGTCAGGATCTCCGCGATCGCTCGTCCTCCTCACGCCGCTCGCCGAAATGCTCGACGTAGCGGGCAAAAGCCACTGTTCCGAGAAACGCGATCAGCGCCAGAGTAAGCGCCGCGTCGAGTGCCGCCGGCTGCCCGGCCGCCACGGCGTACAGCGCGATGAAGCCCACCGACAGGAAGGCGATGAGGTCGAGTGCCACGACCCGGTCGGGCAGGGTAGGGCCGCGAGCCAACCGAGCCAGAGCCATTGCCAGTGAGAGAATGAGCGCGCCGAAGACGACGTTCAGCGTCAGCGTGAACACAGTTTGTCCGGTCAGTTTTCACCTCCCGCCTGGTCAATGCCGCTGGCTGGCGCCCGGGGTGCGCGCCCGGCGGGAGTATATTGCACGACCAAGTCCGCTACAAGCGCGATAGACGTCTCAGACCGCCTTGTCGCATGTGGTGCGGAGCCATAGCTTGCAGTCGCCGCAGCTGAGCACCTCCTCCACCGCATCGCTGGTTGCGCGGCCCGGCCGGCGGGCTGCTGCCACACATGCACGACGCGCACTTCACACATCTGCTCGCCACGCTGGTGGCGATCATCATTACGACCAAGCTCCTGGGCGAGCTTGCGCGGCGCATCGGGCTGCCGGCCGTGCTCGGCGAACTGATCGGCGGGGTCCTGCTTGGCGGGTCGCTGTTAGGCTTGGTCGATCCCGCTGATCCGGTTATTCGCTCACTGGCGGAGCTGGGCGTCCTCATTTTATTGTTCGAGATCGGATTGCACACCGACCTTCGCTCGCTTGCCCGTGTAGGCCGGTCAGCGCTCGCCGTCGGAGTCGTGGGTGTCATCCTTCCATTCGCGCTCGGCTACGGCGCCACTCAACTCCTTGGCCTCGGTGTGCTGGCGGCGCTCGTTTGTGCCGCTTCCCTTACCGCGACCTCCATCGGCATCTCTGCCCGCGTGCTCTCCGACCTGGGTCAGCTGGGGCGGCCGGAGGGGCAGGTGGTGCTCGGCGCCGCGGTGCTCGACGATGTCATGGGACTCATTATCCTGTCAGTCGTGAGCGTCCTGGCTGGCGGAGCGGTGGTCACCGCTGGCGGGATAGCCTTGAAGACGGGAGCTGCTCTCGGTTTCATCGCCGTCGCACTGTTGGCGGGCAGCCTGCTCGTGCCGCCGATCTTCCGCATCGTCGAGCAGATCAAGGTGGCTGGCGCGCTCGGCCTGATAGCCGTCGCGTTTGCCTTCATGCTGGCATGGATCGCCGAGCATCTGGGCTCGGCCATGATCATCGGAGCCTTCGCGGCAGGTCTGGTTCTGCACCGAACGCCGCAGCGCGGTGAGATCGAGCGGGCAACGACCCAGATCGGCTACTTCTTCGTGCCGATCTTCTTTGCCGCGGTCGGAGCTGCGGTGGATGTGCACGCGCTCGCCCGCCTGGATGCGCTCATGATTGGAGGCGCCCTGACCGTTGCCGCCGTGGTGGGGAAGTTCGCCGCCGGATACGCACCGCTGGCGTTCCGCGGCAACAAGGCCCTGATCGGCGTCGCCATGATTCCGCGAGGCGAGGTGGGACTCATCTTCGCGCAAATGGGCCTGACGACGGGAGCGCTGGACACGCAGCTGTTCAGCGCCATCACACTCATGGTCGTCGTCACCACTTTTCTCGCCCCCGTTTTGCTCGGCCGAATGGTGCGCTCCGACAGAACGATCGGTGCGCCCGGCGCGGAGGGCGGCCTCGAGGAGCTGGTTGGCGGCCGGCCTGCAGGGGACTGAGGAAACAGCGCCGATAGTACGATCCCGGAACCGTCAGGACCCGGCGATACGCCCGTCTCCTCGTCGAACCCCCTTTGCGCAGCGGACGCCGCCAGTGTTCGCCAGAGGCGCCTCAGGAACCTGCCCGGGAATCCTCTGGCTCTGTGTCCCCGCCTGTAACGGCGGCCCAGGTCGCGGAAGCAATATGGTTTCCGTACAAGCCGAAGACCGCCGAGTCAGACTGTATCTTCAGCCGCCCGGCTTGTAACGCCGTCCCACCTCCCCCCAGTTGACGGTGTTCCACCACGCATTGACGTAGTCGGCGCGCCGGTTCTGATACTGCAAATAGTAGGCGTGCTCCCACACGTCGAGGCCGAGAATCGCCTTCTTCCGTTCCATGATCGGGGTGTCCTGGTTGGGCGTGCTCTCCACCGACAGCGAGCCATCGCTGCCGGCTACCAACCATGCCCACCCCGACCCGAACCGCCCCAACGCCGCCGCTGAGAACTTCTCCTTGAACTGCTCAAAACTGCTGAACGCGCTCGAGATCGCGTCGCCGAGCGCTCCGGTTGGTTCGCCGCCGCCGTCGGGGGCCATGATCTCCCAAAAGAGCGTATGGTTCCAGTGCCCGCCGCCGTTGTTGCGTACGGCGGTGCGGATGTTCTCCGGCACCCGGTTCAGATCAGACAGCAGCTCATCCAGGCTCTTCTCGCGCAGCTCCGGCGCCTTCTCCAGGGCCGTGTTGAGATTCGTGATGTAGGTCTGATGATGCTTCGTGTGATGGATCTCCATCGTCCGCGCATCGACGTGAGGCTCGAGTGCGCCGTAGTCGTAGTGAAGCGGCGGGAGCGAATGACTCATGTTTGTCCTCCAAAGGTGTCGTGCCCTGCAGGAGCAATGATACACCACTCGCCCGCGTCGTCCAGGGTTCTGGATGCCGCCAGCGACAGTGGTGGCCGAGCCAACGCTATGATGGCACAAATCGCGCAAGCCCGTGCGTTCTGCGTCAGGATGAGCCGTGCAGCACCGGCATCAGCGTAAGGAGCGAGGGATGACGGACAGAGGTGTGGAGGGCGTGCCGACGCGGCGCGCGGATGAGCCCGGCGAGGTCTCGGACCGGCGCACGACGCCCGAATCCGCCTTGCAGGTTCGTGCCGATGACATGCAGCCGTACGTGGGACTGCGCTATGTGGCCCGCCTGTTTCGCATCATGGCGGTAGTGCTGGCCCTGCTGCTGCTCGCGGAAATCATCACCGGGCTGCGCCTGCACGGTGCCGAGGCACTGGTGCTGCTGCTCGCGGAGGCTGGCAGATTAATGGTGTTGGCGGGAATGCTCTGGGCGTCGGGGGATATTGCGCTCCTGCTCATTGATGTCGGGCATGATGTCCGCGCAACGCGCATTCTGCTCGGCAGGCAGGCTGCGCACCAGATGGGCGAGCATTCGGTCGCGCCCGGATCGCACCACGACGCGTGACTATCCTCACCATCGGTCATTCGACACGTCCATTCGACCGCTTTCTGGCAATGCTCCAGCGCGAGAAAGCGGCGCTGGTTCTGGATGTGCGTCGTTATCCTGTTTCACGGCGGCATCCGCACTTCTCGGCAGACCGGTTGCGAGCGGCCCTGGCCGCCGAGCACGTGGACTACGCGCACGCGCCCTCGTTGGGCGGTCACCGGGAACCTCGGGAAGATTCTCCCAACACCGCGCTGCGTAATGGTGCTTTTCGGGGTTATGCCGATCACATGGCCACGGCGGAGTTCCGCGACGGGCTGGCGCAGCTAGTGCACCGCGCCAGCCTACGAAGTATCGCGCTATTGTGTGCCGAGGCGGATCCCAGCCGTTGCCACCGCAGCCTCCTTGCCGACGCGCTGGTGCTCCACGGCATTCCGGTTCTGCACATTCTGGAGGAGGAATCTCGAGCCCACGTTCCGCACCGCGACGCGCGACTGGCCGGCGGAACAGTCGTCTATACACATCATCCGGCCTCGGAGCAGGTGAGGATTCTCGGCTGATCCGCCGGGTACGCCCCTTGCACCATGACGGGCCGATCGCCGAACTAACAGTCTCACCCGGGGGATTGGCTTATGATCTGGACTATCGCCGTAATTCTCTTCATTCTGTGGCTTCTCGGCTTCGCCGTCTTTCAGGTGGGCGGGGCCCTCATCCATGCGCTTCTCGTCATTGCCGCCATCGTCATTGTCTGGCGTCTGGTGACCGGCAGCAGAACTGTGTAGCACTGCAGTTCTGTGTGAAGAACGAGGGGGCGGCCGCCAGCCGCCCCCTGTCCTGTTTGGGCCGCCTCAATGTCCGGATCGGATTGTCTCGAGATTCACGTCGTTTCACATACGCACTGGGATCGGGAGTGGTACGAACCGGTGGGGCGTTTTCGTCAACGCCTCGTGCAGGTTGTCGACGATCTGCTTGATAAGCTCGTCGCCGACACGGATGCACGTTTTCTTCTGGATGGCCAGGCGATACTGCTGCATGATTATCTGGAGGCCCGACCGGAGCGGCGGGAGCGACTCGCGAGTCTGCTCGCATCTGGCACTCTGGAAGCCGGCCCCTGGTACGTGCTTGCCGATGAGCTGATTCCGTCAGGGGAGTCGCTCGTCCGAAATCTGCTCGCTGGTACGCGGACTTTGCGCGAGCTCGGAGCGGTCCCACCTCCAGTGCTCTACTCCCCCGACGCATTCGGCCACCCGGCTGCGTTGCCGATGCTGGCTGCCGGATTCGGTCTGCAACTGTGCATCGTCTGGCGCGGGCTCGGAGGGCTTCGCTGGCCTGAGGGAGACACCTTTTGGTGGCGCGCGCCCGACGGTTCCAGCACGCTGGTCTATCACCTGCCTCCGTCCGGCTACGAGTTCGGCTCGGCAATACCTCGCTCTGCCAGCGACCTGGCGCGCTGGTGGGAGGACAAGCGTGGCACCCTCGTGGGGCGCGCCCGCACGAGCGTCGTGCTGCTGCCCAACGGTGCAGACCACCACGCTCGTCAGCATGGACTGGCGGAGGCACTACGGCAGTTATCGAGGCTTGAACAGCACCACGTAGTGCGTCCCAGCTCGCTGCGGTCATTCACCGCCGCGCTGAGCGCCGCCGAGAGGGGAGGCGCGCCAATAATTACCGGAGAGCTTCGCGACTCGACTGGTTATACCTGGACCCTGCAGGGTACACTTGCTGTGCGGGCACGACTGAAGCGCGCAAATGCGATTGCCGAACGGTCGCTGCTTCGTGATGCGGAGCCATGGAATGCCCTCGCCGCTTTCAGGCAGCGCTCGCCACGAGAGGTATTGCCGCGGCTCGCCTGGCGGCGGCTTCTCGAGTGCCATCCGCACGACACGCTCTGTGGCTGCTCCAGCGATGAGGTCGCACGCGCCATGGCTGCGCGGCTGGAGGACGTGCTCGCGCAGGCACGCGGGATTCGAGACGATGCGCTGCTCGATCTCGTTGGGCATGATCGCGAGCGGGCACGAGAGCAGGGGTCCGCCTGGCGGTCGGTAGTTCTCGTGCGGAATCGCGTTGCACGGCGTCGGCGCGGCGTGGCCGAGCTGGATCTGCTGCGTTTCGTGCGTCACGCGCCCGTTGGGCCGGAGTCTGACAAAGAACCGCGTGGCGTGAGCGAGCAGGGAACCGCATCGCTCGCGACCGGCGAGGTCCGCATTCAGATGATCCGGCGGCTGATGAAGCACGACCGGACAGACTCGCTTCAACACTACCCGGACGCCGATCTGGTCGAGGTGATTCGGGTTGCGGTGTGGATGGGCGAATTGCCGGGGTACGGCATCGCTGTGCTGCCGCTGGATTGGGGGGGGGAGGCGCACTCGGAAAGCGAGGACATCCGGGCGCCCGCATCACTCCCCCCCGACGT
Organism: uncultured Gemmatimonadaceae bacterium; assembly: GCA_964636485.1. GTDB lineage: Bacteria > Gemmatimonadota > Gemmatimonadetes > Gemmatimonadales > Gemmatimonadaceae > CAYXRS01. The sequence goes on along the minus strand of CAZWSO010000001.1, from coordinate 28,650 downwards.
CGCGCCGGTAACGGCTGGCGAGGGGTGGGTCAGGAACGGGTTGATGCGCGTCGAGATGCAGCAGGGAGTTCTCCTGCTGCGGCGCGCCGACGGTGTGGGGCCGGCGGTCACCGTTTCATTCGAGGATACTGGTGACGCTGGCGATCTCTACACCTATTCTGGTGTCGGCGACCCTGTCCATGCCGCCACGTGCGCCAGGGCCGAGGTGCTCGCGAGAGGTCCGCTGCGCGGCACGATTAGCGCCCACTACGAGCTGGCACTGCCAGCCACTTCGAGCCGCAGCGGCCGCTCAGGCAAAAAGGTCGTACTGAGAATCGATGTAAGCGCCACGTTGCATGCGGGCGAGAGTTTCGTGCGGCTGCACATTAGCGGCGTGAACACAGCGCGCGATCACCGGCTGCGCCTGGTATGCGCTACCGCGCTCCGGGGAGATGACGCGTGGGCGGATGGTGCATTCACTACGGTCAGGAGAAGTCGCCACGCTCCGCCGCCGGCCCCCGAGGAGCATCCGGTGGCAACCGCCCCCTTGGCGCGTCACGTTACCATCGAGCACGGCGGAGACAGCGTTACTGTGCTTTCAGATGGTCTTGCCGAGTATGAGGCGACGCCGACCGGGGACGTAGCCGTAACGCTCCTACGAGCCGTAGGCGAGTTGTCGCGCGAGGAGCTCCCCGAGCGCCCTGGGCACGCGGGGTGGCCGATGCCGACACCGCAGGCGCAGGAGCTGGGGCCGTTCGCCGCTCGCCTCGGTGTGGTGATATCGAGCGGCCTGTCATCGTCCAGGGCGATGGACGTCGAAAACGCCGCTGAGGACTTCCTTCTTCCACTTACTGGCGCAACGCTGCGCTCCGCTCTCGAGCACTATCCCGATGTGTCTGGAGTGGAGCTGGAAGGTGATGGTCTGGCCTTCTCATGCTGCAAGGAGCGAGAGGGAGGTGAGGGACTCGTCCTGCGCTGCGTCAACCTCCTCGATCACACTACTGCCGGACGCTGGCGCCTGGCTGGTGGTGTGGGCGAGGCGTGGCTCGCCCGTTTGGATGAGACGATCGAAGCTCCAATCAATTCCATGAACGGTGTGATCGCGTTCGAGGCGCCGCCACGCGCCACGGTGACGATCGTCGTTACCCCTGCGCCGGCGGACTTTTGATCGGGCGATCAAGAGCGTTCCCGCAGATCCATCATGTCCTCCCCCGCAAGTCTGTCGCGAAGGTCATCGCCAAGCATCGTGCAGGCGAGCACTGTGAGAATGAGAGCGAGACCGGGCGCCAGGGCGACCCATGGAGCGATAACGATTGCCTCGCGCCCCTCGGCGATCATATTGCCCCAACTGGGACGCGGTGGCTGTATGCCCAGTCCGAGGAACGACAGCCCGCTCTCCAACAGTATCGCGCTGCCGACGCCGAGGGTGATCGCCACAATCGCCGGCCCGAGGGTGTTGGGAAGGGCATGCCGCCACAGAATGCGAAGTCGCGAGGCACCGAGGGCGGACGCAGCCTCGATGAAGTCCCGGCGCCGCACGCCAAGCAGCTCGGCGCGAACGAGTCGCGCCACTGCCATCCATCCCGTGACGATGAGCACAATCACGACCATTCGCAGCCCCGGCTGCCAAAGCGCTGCGGCGACTAGCAGCAGCACGAGGCGCGGTACGGCCAGCAGCGCGTCGCTCGACCACATGGCCACGCGGTCCACGACTCCGCCGAGCCACGCTGCCATGGCGCCGATGCCGATCCCAACCAGTCCAGCCAGGAGCGATCCGGCCACCCCCACTGCAAGCGAGACACGCGCCGCAAGCATCATCCGCGCAAAGATGTCTCGACCAAAGCGATCGGTACCGAGCAGGTGCAGGTGCCCTTCTGTCGAGCGCGCACCAGGAGACAGATAGCGTGTGCCAATGACGTCGCCAATCTCCGTTGGATCCACCGGCGCAAGCGGCGGAATGATCAGCGCGCCCATAACGAGCGCTGCCAGCACGGCCACTGCGAAGCGGGTACGCCACCCGCGCAGCCAGGATGGCATCACTCGCGTCGCCTCGGATCAAGGCATGGCAGCGCGAGATCGGCCGCCAGATTCGAGAAAATCACTGCCGCGCCAAACATTGCCGTGGCTCCCATGACCACGGGATAGTCTCGGGCTGCGATGGCATCCACGATCGCCCGTCCCATGCCCGGCCACGCGAATACTGTCTCCACGAACACGGCACCGGCGAGCACACCGGGAAGCGCCAGGGCGAAGAGTACGACAATGGGTGCGGCTGCATTCGGCAGAACGTGTCGGGCATGGACGGTCCCCTCGCGGAGCCCTTTCGCCCTCGCGGTCCGAACGAATGGTGCGCTCACCACGTCCGCAATGATCGTTCGCGCGTATCGCGCGATTCCTGCGGCGCCCACAACCGTGAGTGTCACCACTGGCAGGATGGCGTGCCGTAGAACGTCCACCGCCGCTGCTATGCCGGTTGCCTCGCCGGCCGCATCGCGCACACCGAATGCGGGCAGCCGCAGCGCCTCCGGGAAGCCCCAGATGGTCGCGCCGTACGTGAACACGGCCACGAGCGCCAGCGCAAGCCAGTAGCTCGGCGCCGCGTAGGCAGCCGTGGCGGCAACCGTCAAACTCGTGTCGAGCACGGTGCCGCGGCGCGCCGCCTGCACGATCCCTACCGCGATCCCGATCAGGAAGCTCAGTCCGAGGGAGACCAGGCCCAGCCCGAGCGAGTATGGAATTGCGTCGCGCAGCACAGCCGTTACCGGCCGGCGATGTGAGAAGCTCTCACCCAGATCGCCCTTGAGCATCCCCCCCGCCCACCGTGCATATTGCTCCGGAAGAGACCTGTCCAGTCCGAGCTCTGCGCGAAGCCGGGCGACATCCTCGGCGGCCGCACCGGGCGGGATCAGGAAAGCGGATGGGTCGCCCGGCGCCACCCTGAGGAGTACAAAGGTGATCGTGAGGACTACCCAGAGCAGGGCCATGGCTTCAATGAGCCGCCGCACGCCGAATTGCATCGCCTGATGATGCGACCTGTCGCGACCGCGTCAACGGTGTGCGGCGTTGTTGCTCTCGGCATACTGTCCTGCGGCGGGCCCGTGCGATCACCGGATACGGTGGTGTATGCATCCGGCGCGGACCTCGAATCCGCCAATCCGCTCGTCACGATCCACCCTCTGGCCCGCCAGGTGCAGCGCCACGTCCTTCTGGTCACACTCGTGCGCTACGACGCGGCTCTCGAGCCCGTGCCATACGCGGCGCGAAGCTGGTCATGGTCCGACGACCGAACCGAGCTCACACTCCACATGGCGCGCGGGCTTCGATGGCACGATGGGGTGGCCACCACAGCGCACGATGTGGTCTTTACCCTGGACGCCGCACGCGATCCTGCCACCGGCTTCCCGCGATATGCGGACCTCGCCGACATCCACAGTGTAAGTGCGCTCGATGACCACATGGTAGCTGTCCGGTTTACCCGGCCGCAGCGCACGTTTCCGCTGGTGTTGTGCGAGTTGCCGCTCGCGCCGGCGCATCTCCTCGCAACCGTGCCTCGTGATCGCATGCGTCAGGCCGAGTTCGGCAGGGCTCCGGTGGGAAACGGCCCGTTCCGCTTCGTAGGCCGAACTCCAGGCCAGCGCTGGATTTTCGAGCGCGACAGCACGTTCCCCGCAGAGCTGGGGGGTCCGCCACGTCTCCAGCGGCTGGTGGTCGCTGTAGTCGACGAAGCCACCACGAAGTTTGCTGGGCTGGTTTCGGGCTCACTCGATGTGGCGGGAATCGCACCGACCATGGCGCACATGGTTGAGCGGGACCCGATGCTCCGCGTGCTGGACTACCCTGTGCTCTTCTCTACTGCCGTCATCTTCAATATCCGGCGCCCACCACTCGACGATGCGAACGTGCGACGGGCGATCTCGATGAGCATCAATCGTGAGCGTATTGTAGATGCGGCGCTCGCCGGCTTTGGCATTCCCGCAACCGGACCCGTGCCTCCAGCGCACCCATTCGCACTGCCAGCCACCCTACCGAACGGAGGGGGCATCGCGGAGTCGTTGCTCGATTCCGCCGGTTGGCGTCGGGACGCTTCGGGGTGGCGCGCCCGCGACGGACGCCGGTTCGTGATCGAGATGCTGACCGTCGGTGGCGCTGACGCTGCGGTCGAACAGCTCCTGCAGGCAGACCTGGCGAGGATTGGCATTCGCCTGGAGCTCCGGCAGCGCGAGCTCGCGGCTTTTCTTGTCGAGGCGCGGTCGCCGGATCGCGCCTGGGACGCCCTGTACACGGGCATCCCTGGCGACCTCTCGCTGTCGTACGTTGCCGCCATGTATGAGTCCGCGCTCGCGGGGGGCGTCCTGGACTACGCAGGCTTCAACACGCCGACGCTGGACGCGCTGTTCGCAGCCGCGCGCGGTGCGCCCGAGGACCGCGCCCGCCCGCTCTGGCACCGGATTCAGCGCGAGCTAGAGACTGCCGTGCCGGCGGCCTGGATCTATCATGCGCGTGGCGTGCAGGGGTTGTCCGCATCCCTCGACGGCGTCGTTATGGATCTGCGTGGCGAGCTTGTGTCCATCGCCCGGTGGTCGCGAATCGAGCCGAACACGACGGCGGCCGCGGCGAGATGACGCTGCTGTTGTTGGAGGCGCACCTGCCGGAGCGGCGACGCATTGCAGCCGATGCACTGGCGCCGCTCGCTCGCTCGCTGGGCGAGGAGCTACGGCCTCTGCTCGACCGCCCGCCCGAGCTCCCGACCCGAAAGGCGATGCTCTCTCGTGAGGGCGGCCGCTGCCCGCGAGATGGCGCGCTCCTCGAGTTTGATCCGTGGAGCCCCGAGAGGCACCGCTGCAGTGTGTGCGGCGAGGTGCAGTGCGGCGAGCGCCACCATCTCTGGTGGGTAATGAGTCAGCAGCTCTGGATCGCCGAACGGGCCGTGATCGCGGCGACGCTGCACCTGCTCACGGACGAAGCGCGCAACGGCGCCTTCGCCCACGTGGTTCTGGATGGCGCGGCGGGGCGGTATCTCGAGCTGCCCAACCGCGACAACGTGCTCGGTCCCAGCCGTCCATTCTTCAGCACGTACCTCGAGTCAATCTGGCTTATACAACTTTGTGTAGCTCTCGATCTGCTGGAGATGCATCGAGCAGCGGATCGCCGGCTCGGCGATCGCGTCCGCGAGCGAGTGATCGAGCCTTCAGCCGAGCTCATTGCCTCGTTCGACGAGGGTTCCTCGAATCGGCAAGTGTGGAACGCGGTAGCCTGTATAGCTGCCGGTTCGCTGCTGGCGCGTGAGGATCTGCTCGAGCTTGGCGTGCACGGGCCCTCGGGATTGCTGCACCATCTTGCGCACGGGCTCCTCGCGGATGGCACCTGGTACGAGGGAGAGAACTATCATCTGTTCGCGCATCGAGGGCTCTGGTACGGAGTAACGATGTGCGACGTCGCCGGCATCCCACTTCCCGAGAACTTGATGTCGCGATTTGCCGCGGGGTTCGTTACACCGCTTCTCACGGCGCTGCCAGACATGACCATGCCATCGCGCCGCGATTCGCAGTATGCGGTATCGCTTCGACAGTGGCGCATTGCCGAGTCGCTGGAGCTCGGATTGGCGCGCGGCTATGATCCACGACTCGTCGGTGGGCTGTGGGAGCTTTACGAGCATGGAGGTGAGCGGACGGACCCGGAGCGCTGGCGCTCGACGGCGGAGGTGGAGCGAAATGTGACCGGCTCCGCCCTCAGGCGCGCCGATCTCGGCTGGAAGTCGCTGCTGCATGCCCGCGAGCGGCTTCCGGTACTCAAGCCGCATCCGCCCGAGTCCGTCCTTCTGGAGGCGCAAGGACTGGTCGTGCTGCGCCCGAAGCCGCGCGCCTACGTGGCCCTCGAGTTCGGGGAGCCAGGAGGTGGGCACGGACACCCCGACCGGCTTGGCTTGATGCTGGCGCTTGGTGAGGAGCGATGGCTCGACGACCCGGGAACCGGGTCATACGTGGATCCGTCGCTGTTCTGGTATCGCAGTACTCTCGCACACAATGCCCCGCTTGCCGATGGTCGCTCGCAGCAACGGGCACCCGGCGTGCTGTGCGCCTTCGATGTCTTCAAGCGACTCGGGTGGACGGAAGCTGAGCTTGCCGCGCCAGCGGTGGAGGACGTACGGTTCCGGCGAACGGTCGTCACGACGGCCGAGTACGTGCTCGACTTGCTCTCGTGGGAGTCCGAGAATCGGCAGATGGTCGATCTCCCATTTCACGTGCCCTACGATGCCGCACCGCTGGGCTGGCGTGCGGGCGAGATCGCCGGCAGCGCGGAACCATCGGATGGATTCCCTTTTCTCGCTGACATTCAGGTGGCCGAAGTTTCTAGCGGCGCCGTGGCGCTCGCGTCAGGAGAGTGGCAGCACGCTCATAGGGTGGCGCTCCTGCCACTGTTGCCACCTGGCGCCGAAGCGATCTGGTGGCGGGCGCGATCACCGGGTCCGCCGCCGCCAGGAAGCGGCGACGGCGCCGTGCTGGCGTTGCGCGCCCGGAGTGTCGCGGGCGCCCTGGCCTCCGTGTGGACGTGGGGTGCTTCGCTAAAACAGTTGGAGGGGACGGTTGAGCGCATAGTCATTCATCTGGGGGGACATCGCCGACCGGATGTGCACGAGCGCCGGCCCACCGGCTGGAGTGTCACACGCCCGCGCGCTATCGGTGTGTCGCGGGTAGAGCTCCGCGGCGTTCGCCACTCGGGAGGTGAAGCGGCGTTTCATGCACAGGGCGCGCATGGCGCGAAAAGTGAACCGGTGCAGCTGCGCCGCGACAAACCATTTAATCGCGTGCTGGCGGTCGAGTCCTACCGGCGTTCGGAAGACACGTGGGAGGACGCTGGTCGGCCCACCGCAACCGTGGACATCCGCGTTACCGACAGCGAGCTGGTCATCGATGTCGGGGTACTCAAGAACCCCGTCATCTTCCGTGGGCATGGTGACGATCCGCAGCTCGACAACGAGCATCCGGACATCCATGGCGACGGCGTGCAGCTCCATCTCCTCCCTGCCGGGGCTCGGGATCCCGTTTCCTGGCTGCTCGTCCCCGAGAAGGAGCCGCCCGCCGTGAGGGTGCGCCGATCGGGCCGCGGATCAGTTCCTGATCCGATTGCGACCTGGAGCGAGCGGCCAGATGGCTACGCCATGCGAATGAACCTCGCGCTCCAGATCCTGTCCGTGCCGCCCGGCGGTTCCTTTGGTCTCGATGTGCTGATTAACGAGGCCGGCCCGGGCCGCTGGCGCCGCCGGGGGCAGCTCGTACTGAGTGGGGCACGGGGGGAGTGGGTCTACTTGCGCGGTGACCGACAGCCTGCCGAACGCTTCCTGCACTTCAAACTCGGCGATGACTGAGCGGTCCATTCTGAATGCGTGCGTGGTCCTCTACCAGCCGCAGGATCCGGTGAATATCGCCGGCACCGTGCGCGCCATGAAGAACATGGGTGTTTCCCGGCTTCGATTGGTGCAAGCGGCCCCGTACGACTCGTCGTTGATCGAGCGTGTGGCGCACGGAACCAGGGATCTGGTGCAGGGAATCTGCCACTTCGAGTCACTGGACGACGCGCTCGCGGACTGTGTGCGCGTTGCCGGCTATACGGCTCGCCGGCGCTCGGCAAAGCGCCAGGTGGTGAGCGCGCGAGAGGGTGCAAAAGATCTGCTCGGCTTCGCCGCACGGGGGCAGGTGGCGCTGTTGTTTGGGCGGGAGGACAGCGGCCTTCCCAACGACGCTCTGGATCGCGCTAACCTCGTCGTCACGATACCGACTACGGCGCACGCGTCTCTCAACCTCGCCCAGGCGGTGCTGATCGCCTGTTACGAGCTGCATCTTCAGGCCGAGGTTCTGACGCGACAGGTCGAGCCGTCCCGCAAGCATGCGCCGCCCGCATCGCAGGAGCAGTACGAGCGCCTGTTCACCGATGCGGAGCGTGCGCTTACGACACTCGATTTTTTCAGGACGCGGTATCCGGAACACATCATGCGCAGCGCCCGATCGCTCGCATACCGGGCCGCTCCCGACGCGCGGGAAATCGAGCTTCTGCGGGCGATGGCGATCGAGGTGCTGCGCACGATCGATCGAGCGCGCCATGAGCGCTCTTGACCCGGAGGAACGTTTCCCCAGCTTCATCCGAAATGACGCCCGCACCCCCCAATATCACAGTACGCCGGTGAACTCGGCCGATTGGAGCCGCCGCGCGGCGGCAATCCTTCCCGGTGGCACGTCCACAGGTAGCAAGCGTCCGCACGCTCTGTACGGAGAGGACCATGCCGACCTGCCTGCTCACTACGTGCGCGCCTCCGGCTGCCGTCTCATCGCCGCCGACGGTCGTGAGCTGATCGACTGTACCATGGCGCTCGGCGCAGCTGCGCTCGGCTATGCCGACCCGCATGTGACGGAGGCGGTCGAACGCGCAGTGCGTGATGGCAACGTTTCCGGCCTCGCGCCTACCCTCGAGGTCGAGGTCGCCGAGCGGCTATCTGCGCTCGTGCCGTGCGCCGAGCGCGTTCGTTTTCTCAAGACCGGGGCCGAGGGAGTAGCTGCCGCCGTGAGGGTTGCCCGGGCGTACACGCAGCGGGATGTCGTGATCGGTTGTGGCTACTTCGGCTGGCTGGACTGGTGCAGCGATGCTTCTGGCGTGCCGGGCGGCGTGCGACGCGATTATCACACGATTCCCTTTGACGATCAGGTCGCGCTGGAGGAAGCGGTAGCCGAGACGGGTGACGCCCTCGCCGCGATCGTTCTCGAGCCGGTGATCGGACACGAGCCCGATCCGGAGTGGCTGCGCGCAGCGCGAGAGGCGTGCGACAGGCTTGGTGCGGTCCTCGTATTCGATGAGGTCAAGACCGGCTTTCGCCTGGACGCCGGTGGCTACCAGCGTCGCGTGAGAATTGCTCCCGATCTCGCCGTGCTGGGAAAGGCGCTCGCCAACGGCTTCCCGCTCGCGGCGTTGGTGGGTCGGGCGCGACCGATGTCGGAGCTCGGCCGCACGTGGGTATCCTCTACACTGGCGGCGGAGACGACGGCGCTGGCTGCAGCTCGTGCGGTGATCGAGCGACACGATCGCGAGAATGTGTGTGCCGCGCTCGCCCGGCATGGCGCCGCTATGCGTACCGCGGTGGAGCGGGCGATCGCGCGCGTTGGCATTGAGGGCGTGCGAACGGAAGGCGTTCCGGAGATGTGGTGGGTGCAATTCCCCGCCGAAGAGGACGCGACCGCCTTCGTGCGCGGAGGGGTGGCGGAGGGCGTGCTGTTCAAGCGGGGCGCATACAACTTCGCCTCGCTGGCGCATCGATCGCCCGAGGTGGAAGTGATCGAGCGTGCGGCCGGGAGATCCCTCACTCGAATTGCGGAGGCTCGGGCATGATGGCGACAGTGGAGGGATCGCTCGCGGGGGATGCACCGCTGGTGGACGTGCACGCTCACTTCCTCCATTCCGGTTGTGGCCGCAGCGACTGGCACGAGCGAAATGCCTCGCGCCTGCGTGCCGGTGAGCGCATCGGCATCAGCGTGCACGTTGCATCCATCCTGGGGAGCTGGGGACACACCTCGCCCACCTATTTTCCCTCTCCGGCCGACCTCACCATCGCCAACGACGAGATGATGGCGTTGCAGAATGCCGAAGGAGGCCGGGTACGCAGTTACGTAGCGGTCAACCCGAATGACACCGCGCATGCCCTCGCCGAAATAGAACGCTGCATTGCCGGCGGTGCGGTCGGCATCAAACTGGCTGCCTCTCGACGTGCCGACGATCCCTTGCTCGCTCCCATAGCGGAGGCGGCGGCCCGGCACTCCGTGCCCATTCTTCATCATATATGGCAGGACAGGCGGCGCGACTGGCCCGGACAGGAGGCATCCGACGCTGTGGAGCTTGCACGGCTGGCCGCACGCCACGCTGGAGTGTCCTTCATTCTTGCACACCTGGGCGGGGGAGGAGATTGGGCGCACACGCTTCCCGCCGTGGAGGACCTGCCCAACGTTTACATCGATCTGTCGGGGAGCGGAGTGGATCGCGGCATGCTCGATCGTGCGCTCGATGCGGTGGGACCGCGTCGCCTGCTGTGGGGGTGCGACCTCACTATCGAGACGGGTCTCGCCAAGCTTTGGGCGCTGGACATCCTGGGCTTGCCGGCGTATGACATCGAGCGAATTCGCTGGCGCAACGCCGTCGATGTCTTTCCGGGGAACGCCTTCCCGATGCTTAACGAGAGCGGCGTGTCATGAGCCACATCGACGTGAACGCCTTTGTCGGAGGCTTTCCGTTCCGGCATGTCCCGCATCCGGATCCAGCGGTCCTCGTGCGCGTGCTCGAGCGCGAGGGTTTGCACGGCGCTTGGGTCGGGCACCTTCCGTCGGCTTTCTACCGTGATCCTGAGCCGGGTAATGAGGAGCTCATCGCACTGATCGAGAAACATGAGGGCGTTCTTCACGCCGCTCCTGTAGTGCGTCCAGACTGGCCCGGTTGGGAGCGCCGCCTCGCCACGATTGCAGATTCGCGTGCCGTTGCAGTCCGTGCTTATCCCTCGCAGTGGGGGCTCGCGCCCCAGCATCCAGCAATGCGGCACCTTGCCGGCGCATGTGGAGAGCTGGGCGTGCCTCTCCTGCTGACAGTTCGTTTCGAGGATCCGCGCCAGCGCCATTGGCTGGACGCGGCTCCCGATGTAAGCGGGGCCGCCATTCGCGATGTGGTGCGCGCGACTGATCGTGTGCGCGTTGTGGTGACGGGTGCTGGTCGTGCGCTCGTGGAGGAGGTGTTCTGGGGGCTTACACCCGGGGAGCGATTGCGACTCTGGTGGGACATCTCCTGGCTCTGGGGTCCACCGGAAGATGACCTCGCGCACCTGCTCAGAACTGTCGGTCCCGATCGCTTCGTCTACGGAACCGGGTGGCCGCTTCGCCTCGCGCAGTCGCCGCGCGCCGCTCTTGCCCTGCTTCCCGATGAGCTGCGCGCGGTAGCACTGGCAAGCGCCGCGAACATTGCGCTCAGGCCAACCTCCTCCTGACGGTTCCCGTCAACGGTTCGTTCCGGGCCTGGTCGTTCTCAAAGTGACGTCAGCCTCTTGCGCACGGTGGCAGTACACAACAACTTACCTCGCGACGCGGCCCATGTGAAGATTTTCACAAGAACGGCGCGTCTCACTCTTACTCGCTTTCACGACGCTTGATGACGACGAGGAGGAAGTGGCCGGCGATACCAGGGCTCTTCGTTCTGGCTGCCGCCGCCGTGATGCTGTCGGCCTACAGTGGCGCATCCTCTCCCCGCGGCCGGGCCCCCATACAGCCGGTTGCCTTTCCACACCCGGTTCACGTCCAGACGCTTCAGATGAACTGCCTGTTCTGCCACTTCTCGGCGGATAAGGCACCCGATCCCGGCATTCCGGCGGTCGGCACGTGCATGGGGTGTCACACCATCATTGGTCCCGACCGCCCCGCGTTGGACGACCGGCCCGCGTTCAGGAGCGATGCCATTGCCGAGCTCCAGCGCTACGCCAATGCGAACCTGCCCATTCCGTGGGAGAGAATACACCGCGTGCCGGCCTACGTGGTCTTCCCGCACATGCGGCACGTGAACGCTGGCGTCTCCTGCCAGACCTGCCATGGCCAGGTAGAGGAGATGGAGCGCGTGTACCAGGCCGAATCGCTGAACATGGGCTGGTGCGTCAACTGTCACGTCGAGCGCCAGGCTCGCTACGACTGCGCCGTTTGCCACTACTAATCCTCGCGATTGCATGAGCGATAAACCGGCCTCGACCGGCGTCCGCCGACGCGAGTTCCTCAAAGTCCTCGGCGCTGCCGGCGCGACGACCGCGGCCATCGGCTGCTCCACCGAGGATGTCGGCAAGCTGATCCCCTACGTGGTCCACCCCGACCACACCACCCCGGGCGTTTCGAACTACTACGCCACCACCTGTCGCGAATGCGCGGCGTCGTGCGGTATCCTGGCCGAAACTCGCGATGGTCGTGCCTTCAAGCTCGAGGGGAATCCAGCGCATCCACTGAACCGAGGCGCTTTGTGCGCGCGCGGCCAGTCGGCGGTGCAGGGACTTCTGAACCCCGACCGCTGGCGCGGTCCCATGGTGCGACGACAGGCGGGCGGTGACCTGGAGCCAACCACGTGGGACGAGGCGCTGAGCGTGCTCTGGCAACAGCTCTCGCAGCTTCGTGCCGCGGGGCTGGTGGGACAGGCCATTTTCCTCAACAGGCACGAGACAGGAGCCTTCCCGGTTTTCCTCGACCAGTGGCTCGCCGCCTTCGGCATCCCGGCTCATATGAGCGTCGACGCGCTTGCCGATGACGCCGTCCTCGAGGCAAACCGGCAGGTGTACGGAGTCGCGTGGCCCACGTTCAACTTTGCTGCCGCGCGGCTCATCGTCTCCTTCTCGGCAGACTTCCTGGACGCTTGGGGGCCCACCGTCCCACAGCAGCTAGCGTGGGCTGACGCGCGCGCACAGGTCGAGAACGCACCGCGCTTCGTATACGTCGGTCCGCGGCGATCGCTTACGGGTCTGAACGCGGACGAATGGATCCCATGCCGCCCCGGACACGAGCTCATGATCGCGCAGGCGCTCCAGCAGGGAGGCGGCGCGCTCGATCAGGCTGCGCAGCAGAGTGGCGCGCCGGCGGATGCGTTACGACGTCTGGCGAACGAGATTGCGACGACGAGACCCGCCGTCGTTCTGGCAGGAGGCGGCGGCGCCACCGCGCACGCGCTCGCGATGCATGCGGCCATCTGGAATCAGACACTCGGCGCGGTCGGCACGATTGTTCGCACTGACGAGGCGGCGCTTGCGTACGACGGGATGACGCCGAGTGCCGAGCTCATGGCTACCGTACTGCGTATGTCGGCTGGGCAAGTTCCGTTCGTGGCCGTGCGCGGCACGAATCCGGCCTTCGCGCTCCCGGCGCAGGCGAACTTCGCCGAGGCGTTTGGGCGTGTCCCATTCAAGGTCAGTTTTTCGAGCTATCCGGACGAGACGTCCCTCATGTGCGATCTCGTTCTGCCCGATCACCATCCGCTCGAGTCGTGGGGGCTGGCTCAGCCGATGCCTGGCGTGATCTCGCTTCAGCAGCCGGCCATGGATCCCGTCTTCCACACGAGGTCCACGCCGGATGTGCTGATCGATGTCGCCCGCCGCGATCAGACGTTGGTCGCGCAGTTCCCACTTACCTATCGCGACTGGATCTTCGAGCGTTTTCCCGGCGGCATGCAGGGGTTCACGCAGGCAGCTCCGAGCGGCATCGCGTCGGGCAGCATCGCGCGTGTGTCGCCGGCGCCGCCCGCCGGCCCCACGGCGGTGGCTGTTCCGACAGCGGCGCCCCCGACGGAGGGAGAGTTCTACTTTCTCGTCTACCCGTCGCCGGTACTTGGCGAAGGCGGCGGCAACAAGCCCTGGCTTCAGGAGCTTGCCGATCCGGTGAGCAAGATCGCCTGGCAGAGCTGGGTGGAAGTGAATCCGCGTACGGCGCGCCGAATGTCCATCGAAAACGGGGACATTCTTCAGATAGAGACGATCGCCGGCCGCGTCGAAGCACCAGCCTACATCTATCCTGGCATACAGGAGAATACGGTCGCCATGGCGACCGGCCGCGGGCACACTGCATATGGACGCTTCGCCGAGAACATTGGCGCTAACCCGATGGCGGCCGTCCCGGTCACGGTTGATGCGCGCGTGGTGGCCCATGCGTGGACGGTAAGCGCGGCGCGCGTCACAAAAACTGGCCGTCACACGCCTCTCGTCACCACCGAAGGGTCCCCCCGCCAGCGCGATCGCGGGATAGCACAGGCCGTATCGGTGGCGGAGCTGCACGCTGCATCTGCACCCGATCCGCATCCCACGCCCACGCCCACGCTCCCAGGAGAGCCTGGGCTCGAGGGCCAGCACGCACAAGCGGGAGAGCACGGCGCCGGGCAGCCGTTCCAGCCCGGTTTGCGCGCGCCGGTTGCGGCCGACGCTCAGGGCGAGCTGGTGGATTCCAACGCTCATCGCCAGGGCATGTACCGTTTCGACCACCCGACGGGAATGGCGAACCGCCGATGGGCGATGACGATCGATCTGGCGCGCTGCACCGGCTGTTCGGCGTGCGTGGTTGCATGCTATGCCGAGAACAACATTCCCACGGTTGGTGCGCCATACCAGTCGCGCAACACCCCAGGCACGCTGGGCATGGCGGGTGGCAACATTCTACGCGGCCGCGAGATGACGTGGCTGCGGCTCGAGCGCTACTGGGAAGGACCAGCCGACGGCGGGGAGGACTTCGAAGCACGCTTCGTTCCGATGCTCTGCCAGCACTGCGGCAACGCCCCGTGCGAACCCGTCTGCCCGGTGTACGCCACGTATCATGCGCCTGACGGACTCAACATCCAGGTCTACAACCGCTGCGTTGGAACGCGATACTGCAGCAACAACTGTCCCTATAAAGTTCGTTACTTCAATTGGTTCGGCTACGGTGAGCCGGCGCGCCCCCAGTATGCCTGGCCGGAGCCGTTAAACTGGCAGCTCAACCCTGACGTGACGGTGCGCGGCAAGGGTGTGATGGAGAAGTGCACCTTCTGCGTCCAGCGCATTCGCGAGGCTGAGAATCGCGCTGCGCTCGAGAGGCGCCCCGTCAGCCCGGACGAGTTCACTACCGCCTGCGCGCAAGCCTGCCCATCGCGCGCGATCGTTTTCGGCGACGCGGCCGACGAGGAGTGGACGGTTGCCGAACTCGCGCACGACCGGCGCGCGTATCACGTCTTCGAGGAGCTGAACACCTACACGGCGGTCGTCTATTTGAAGAAGGTCCAGCACCCGGCAGCAGCTTCGCCGACGCAGCCCGGGGAGGTCTGATGGCAAGCGCCGTCCGTCCCTCCGAACCGCGCCGCCCCAACGTCGCATCAGCCGACGTCCAGCTCCCCGCAGTTAGCAGCTACACACAGGTCACCGACGAGATCATTGACACGCTACGGCCAACCAAGGCGTGGTTTGGCGGGCTGTCGGTGGCGATCCTCTGCTTCTTGATTGGGGCGGGGACCTGGATCTACCAGATCTACATGGGTCTGGGGGTGGCTGGATACAACCCGCCGGTGATGTGGGGCGTCTACATCATAACGTTCGTTTTCTGGGTTGGTATCGGCCACGCGGGCACGCTCATCTCCGCCATTCTGTACCTGTTCCGCGCAGGCTTCCGTACCACTATCTACCGCGCGGCCGAGGCGATGACGGTCTTTGCCGTCATGACGGCGGGACTCTTCCCCATCCTTCATTTGGGCCGGCCGTGGAAGTTCTTTTGGCTGATCCCATATCCGAACTGGCGGCTGATCTGGCCCAACTTCAAGAGCCCGCTCGTCTGGGACGTTTTTGCAATCCTGACGTACCTCACCGTCTCCAGCACGTTCCTGTATATCGGTCTCATCCCGGACTTTGCCGCACTGCGCGACCGGGAAACACACCCTGTTCGCAAGCGGATTTATGCCGTTCTGTCACTTGGCTGGCGCAACTCGGATCGCGAGTGGCGTCATTTCGCCAGGGCTTATCTGTTCCTCGCCGCGTTCTCCACGCCGCTGGTGCTGTCGGTGCACTCGGTCGTGTCCTTCGACTTCGCTGTATCCATCGTACCAGGCTGGCATGCGACGATTTTCCCGCCCTACTTCGTGGCGGGTGCGATCTTCTCCGGTATCGGGATGGTTTTCACGATCATCATCCCGCTCCGCCACTGGTTCGGGCTGAAGCATTACGTGACGATCAACCACCTCGATGCGGCGGCCAAGCTTTGCCTCTTCACGTCTCTTGTGGTCGGCCTGGCCTATATGACGGAGTTCTGGATCGCCTGGTACAGTGGCCATGAGTACGAGCAGACCTACTTCCGGGAGCGCGTGTTCGGGCAGTGGTGGTGGGCTGCCTGGATCATGATCATCTGCAACATGGTGTTGCCGCTGACTCTGTTCAGGCAGAGCTGGCGGCGCAATGTAGTTTGGCTCTTCACGCTCTCGCTGTTCATCAATCTCGGAATGTGGTTCGAGCGGTTCGTGATCGTGATTCCGTCGCTCTCCACCGAATTCGCGCCGTGGCAATGGACCTCGTACGCGCCCACCTGGGTGGACTGGTCGATTCTCCTTGGCAGCTTCGGCTGGTTCTTCATGTGGTTCCTGCTCTTCGTAAAACAGTTCCCAATCCTTGCCATTGCCGAGGTCAAGGAAGTGGTTCCGCCGGCGCAGCGACATGCGCACGCCCTGGCGCACGAGCCGGGTGGCGGTGCACCTATGAAGAAGTACCCTGAGAAGCTCGGGAGGGAAGACTGATGCGCGGCGTCGTGGCGGTTTTTCGCGAGCTCGACGCGACGGTGGAAGCCATCGAGCGACTGCGGAAGGACCGTGTCGGTCCCTTCACCGTCTATTCACCCACTCCACGGCACGAGCTGGAGCATGCGATTCACGCCGGTCCGAGCATCGTTCGCCGCTACACGCTCATCGGGGGTCTGCTCGGCGCAACCTTCGGATACTGGATCGCGATCTGGACCTCGGAATACTGGCCGCTAATCGTAGGAGGGAAGCCGATCGCCTCCTGGGTGCCCTACACGATCATAAGCTTCGAGGTAATGGTCCTGGTGGGTGCTCTCTCCACGGTGGCCGGGATGTTCATCACGTCACGCATTCCCAGAGTGACCATGACCGTGGGGTATGATCCACGTTTCAGCGACGGCGATTTCGGTATCTGGGTGGAAGTGCCGGCCGAAAGGGAGTCGGATGTGCGCCAGTTGCTGTCGAGCTTCGGAGCAGCGGAGGTGCGTAGTGAGCGCTGATCGTCGCTCCGCCGGCCGCACCACCGCCGTCCTCCTCGCTATGTCACTCGTGCTGGCAGGTTGTCCCTGGTTCACCGACTTCAAGGAGCAGCCGCGAATCGAGCCGTGGGACGCCGAATATCGTGGTGACACCGTGAGCTTTCCGGGCAACCCACAGATGTCGGTCCCCATTACGGGTACCGTGGCCCCCGGCTACATGATCTCGTATATGCCCACGCTCGGTGCACTCGACTCCCTTGGTGCTATCCAAAACCCCGTGTCACCAACGCCTGAGTCGGTGGAGCGCGGGCGGCTACACTACCAGATCAACTGCGCTGTCTGTCACGGGGATGCTGGGGCGGGGAACGGACCGGTAATGGCGTACGGCCTGCCGGTGCCATCTCTGCTCACGCCGATCGCCAGGCAGCACTCTGATGGGTATCTCTTCGGCATCATGCGGAACGGCCGCGGGCTGATGCCCAACTACAGGCGCATCCCGGAGGAGCACCGCTGGGATGTGGTGAATTACATGCGCGCGCTGCAAGGTATGCTGGATTTCACCGCCTCCACCGAGCCGGCCGGCGTGCCCGGCGAAGGTGGCGCCGCCGTGCCGGGGGCGAGCCGTACCGCTCCGACTGTTCCCGTGCCTCACTTCCAGCAGCCGCGTGCCGTGCACATCGATACCGTGCCGGCGTCTGTCGCGCCTGACGCTGCCGCTGCGCAGCAGGGAGAGAGTCCGTGAGCGCCACGAGTTCCGCCTCCGTCTTTACACGCGACGAGATCGTAGCTGCCAGCACGAGATCGATCCCGCGCGTGGCCTATGTCGTGTCAGGCTTCCTCGCTGCGGTCGGGGCGCTGGTGTTCGTCGTTGGAGCCGTATTGGGGCAGTCGCGCGTCTGGCAGGCGCTGCACTTCAACTGGTTGTTCTTCGCCTCGATCTCGCAGGCGGCGGTCGTCTTTGTGGCCGTGCAGCGGATCACGACGGCGCGCTGGTCGCGCTCCATCGTCCGGATGCTCGAAGGGTTCGTGGCGTTCCTGCCGGTCGCGTTTGTACTGCTGCTGCTGATCTTTCTTGGCACGAGTCACATCTTCCCGTGGGCGCACGAGACGGTCTACTACGCCGAGCGACGCTTCTGGCTGAACCCCGCCTTTCTCATCCCCCGTGTCCTGTTCCTTTTCCTGGTCAGCGCGGGGTTGAGCCTCTGGTACATCTACACGTCGGTGCGGCTGGACGTGGGCGTGCTGGACGAGAGCGGCGCGTCGTGGGCGCGCGGCCTGCGTGAACGGATGCGGCGTGGCTTCCGCGACGAGCGCCGCGAGCTTCACTCCACACATTCGCTTCAGGGCAAGCTCGCCGTGTGGCTCTGTCTGGTGTTCGGTTTTTTCTGGTCGGTGCTGGCGTTCGATCTCTCGATGACGCTGGACACGCATTTCTATAGCGCGCTCTATGGCTGGTGGTTTTTCATGGGCGGCTGGCTCGGCGCGCTCATGGCCTGGTCGCTCTTGGTGATGTGGTGGCGCAAGCACCTCGGCGCGCACGAACTCATTACCGAGCACCACTTTCACGACCTCGGAAAGCTATGCTTCGCATTCTCGGCCTTTTGGGGCTACCTCACCTTCGGGCAGTATCTGATCATCTGGTACGGCAACCTTCCCACGGAAACTGGATGGTTCAACGTTCGGTTGCACGAGCCCTGGCTGATGATCACCATGGCTGTGGTCTTCATGGTTTTCGTGATACCCTTCTTCGGATTGCTCTCGCGAGCGGCGAAGGTGTACCTGCCGACCTTCGTTCTGTTCGCCGTAATCAGCCTGGCCGGAATCTGGCTGCTGCGGTACATCGAGGTTTACCCCTCGATGTACCGCCAGGCACAGGACCTCCCGTTCGGTTTGTGGGAGATCGGGATATTCCTCGGCTATCTCGGCGTATGGGGCCTGTGCTATGCGGGCTTCATGGATGCCTTTCCTCGGATGCGCGTGGTTCTCATGACGTCGCCGCATCGGGATGAGGTTCAGGTGCCCGTGGATCCGGAGACGATGGAGCCCCTGCCGGCGCACGAGTAAGCGCTGTTCGCGTAGGGCGCCGGCGGTGGCCTCGCCTTTTCCGTCCCGTTATCTTTCAGGTATCAACCAAAGGGGGCGTTAGCTCAGTTGGGAGAGCATTCGGTTTGCAACCGAAAGGTCGCGAGTTCGAGCCTCGCACGCTCCATGTGCCTGGGCCCGGCACAATGCCGGGCCCGTCGCGCATCAGCCCACTCCAGTCGGCACTAGGGTGAAGGCAGTACATAAGCTCGTCGTCGTCAGTGCGGTGGCGCTCGTGCTCGCCGTCACAGCGTCGGAAGCGCTCGGGCACGTTCAGCTGGTTTCCTCTTCCCCGGCGCGCGCCGAGTCGCTCGCTACGCCGCCAGACATTCTCCAGCTCGTCTTCTCCGAGCCGGTGCAGCCAAGCCTGACTAGTGTCGTCCTCCTCGGGCCCCGAGGCGACACGGTGATGATCTCCGCTCCGCGCCTCGAAGCGGGCTCCGACAGGCGCATCCTGGCGGACGTGATCGTCAGGCTCGAGGCGGGCGACTACGTCCTCGCGTGGCGTACCGTATCCCTCGATGGTCACCCGGTCTCCGGGCACATCCCCTTCCTCGTACAGGAGCCGGCGTCGGTTGAGATATCTCCCGACGCAGAGCTCGCTCCCTCCGACACCATCGCCCCGCCGCCGGCGATCGAGGAGCCACCGCCTGCGGGTTTCCATGTCCTGTCGCCCGCGTTCGTTGCCATACGCTGGCTCGGTTACTTGGGCGTCCTCGGCGTCTTCGGTGCCGTGGTCTTCCTGCTCCTGGTACTGCCGGCCACTGCCGCGGCGGACCCAGCATGGATCGAATCGGTGCAGGAGGCATCCTGGCGGGCGAGACGGTGGGGCGTGATGTCGGCGCTGATCTTTCTGATGGCCGCAATAGCGCGGCTGGTTGCGCAGGGAGCCGCACTCGCCGGCCCGGCCGGCGTGGATCTCGAGGTCATCAACGCGATCGTGCTGGAAAGTCCCTGGGGGCGTGCCTGGCTCATCCAGATGGTGAGCGGTGGGCTCCTGCTCGCCCTACTGACCACTGGCGAGCGAAGGTGGGCCCGCCTCGGTGCTTTGGCGCTGCTGCCGCTACTCGCAGCATCGATGGGGGTGGCAGGGCACGCCCTCTCCGCGCCGTGGCCTCCGGCCGTGGTGGTCTCGGCTCACGCTGTCCACCTAATGGGGGCCGGCGTTTGGCTGGGCTCGCTGCTCATGGTACTCGTCGCCGGCCTCCCTGCGGCACGATCCTCCGGCAGTGGCACCTCGGCTCGCATGGCTACCATGGTGAGTGTTTTTTCGCCGCTGGGGCTCGCGTGCGGCGCGCTCGTGGTGCTGACGGGCGCCGTTGCCGCGGCTGCCCACCTCGGGAGCATTCGCGCGATCTGGGAGACTGACTACGGGCGCGTGCTCATCCTGAAGCTGGGTGTCGTAGCAGTGGTGGCTGGCTTGGGTGGATTTAACTGGCTGCGTATGCGGCCCCGCCTCGCGGCGAGCCGCGAAGGAAAGTCACTTAGCGCGTCCGGCGGCTTCGAGCTGGCGTTCGCCGTGCTGGTGCTGCTGGTAACGGCCGTGCTCGTCGCCACCCCGCCTCCTACCTGACGCCGGGAGGAACGCCGGCTCCGCGGATCCAGTGGATAAAATCGGGTCTTGGCTGATTGCTTCAGGGGCGCGCGGCGCGCATCTGAGCTGGCGTTGAGGACAGCGGCCTATGCGGACTTGGCGGTTCAAAGCACTCCACGCCCTGTTCCTGTTCGGCCCGTTCACTTACTCCAGTCGATCGAGAGGTAGGACGAGTCGCATGTGCGCAGGCTCGCCCGGGGCGGGAAGCTCGAGGGCACCACCAAGCTCGTTCCTGGCCACCGTACGGGCGATCATCAGACCGCTTCCCTCGACGGTGTACGCCGGCAGGCCTCTACCGTCATCGTTGACGGATACGAGGAGCTGCGAGTCGCGCTGCTCGATTGCGACGTGCACGGCCTTCGCATTCGCATGCCGGCGTGCATTGCAGATCAGCTCGTTGAGTACGAGCGCGAGAGCGCTGGCCGCGCGGGGTGAAACCAGCGCATCTCCCGAGACATCGACGGTCATGGGCGGCCCATCGATCACTTCACAAATGCCCCGCGCGACTGCCGCGGCCAGGGAGGCCAGGTGCACTTCCGGTGTGAGCGGCGCGACGTTGTCCTGGAGTGCCGACATGCTACGCAGCCGGGCGATCGCCACGTCGAGAGCCTCGTGAAGGCTGCGTGAGGGCTGCCGATGCCGCTCCAGAACGAGCAACGCCTGGATCACCGCCAGATTGTTGCGCACGCGGTGCTGCAGCTCTCGGAGCAGCGTCGCCGCGGCCTCCGCTTCCCGGCGAGCCTGGGCGTACAGGAGCCCGTTCTCGGCGGCAAGCTCGGCGAGGACGGCGTTGAGCCGCACCATCTCCGCGTCCGCACGTCGAAGCCGCAGTAGCTCGGCCACCCGCATGACGACCGTCCGTGGCGGGGTGTCCGGTGCGAGCCAGGCATCGGGGGCCGTCGGGTCGTCTGGGAGGCGAGAGGGCGCAGCAAGGAGGACGAGGACTGGAAGAAACGGCGCTGGAAGCCGTTCCTTGATCCTCTGACACAACGGCAGTATCTCACCTCTCTCGCCGCTCAGGACCGCTCCCGCCACACCCAAGCGTGCGGCCCCCAGGGCGTCGGCAGCATCGACGTGCTCGACCGAATAGCCGGCGCGGCTAAGGGCGCGCCCGAGCGGGCGAAGGGGAGGGTGCCCCACCAGCAGGAGGTGGGAGTGCTCGGAGGTCGGAAACATCAACTTGGCAAGTGGCACGAACCGTTCCCCCTACCAGAAGGTCCGCCTCTTGCAGCCGCAGGATCTCCGATCTTCTCCATTGAGGAAGCTCCATCGTGACCACCCTGACATCGCGTTCGCTTCGCATACTGATTGCGGAAGATGAAAGTGTGACCGCGCTTGGGCTCGAGCAGGATCTCCGGTCTTTGGGCCACACCGTTATCGGTATCGCTGGCGATGGGGAGACTGCCGTTTCCATGGCTCGCACGCTGAGCCCGGATCTCGTCCTGCTCGACGTAAAGATGCCTTATTTGGGAGGACTGGAGGCGGCGGCTCGCATCCATGATGAGCGTCCGATACCCATCGTCATCGTTACGGCCTACAGCGATCCGGAGACGCTCGGACGGGCAGCGGGCGCTCCCGTGTTTCATTATCTCGTAAAGCCGGTGAGCGCCGCCCAGCTTGGAGCTGCC
This sequence comes from uncultured Gemmatimonadaceae bacterium, assembly GCA_964636485.1. Classification (GTDB taxonomy): domain Bacteria; phylum Gemmatimonadota; class Gemmatimonadetes; order Gemmatimonadales; family Gemmatimonadaceae; genus CAYXRS01. The sequence continues at coordinate 6,601 of CAZWSO010000001.1, read as the reverse complement.
ATCACCGTTGCGCAGGCCCGCCATGATGACTGGCTCCGGCAGCAGAGCGAAAGCCTTGATCTGCGCCGGAAACTCGAGGACCGCAAGATCATCGAACGAGCAAAAGGGATCATCATGGAGCGTGAGGGCATTGCTGAGAGCGCCGCCTACCGGCTGCTCCAGCGCACCAGTCAGAGCCGGAACATGGCCATGGCCGAGCTGGCGCGCAGCCTCGTAGCGGCTGAGGAGTTGATGAGGACTGGCTCACGCCGTCCGGCGCTCAAGGAGTCGGAAAAGCGACCCGGCGACTGACCGCGATCGGCCAAGCCGCCGGCTCGCCGTTCCGGGTTTGCGCTACTCCTCCTGCCCCCGCTCCTTCGCGGCCATCGTCGCATCCTTCTTGCCCCCCTCGCCAGTGGACCTCTGGTCACGGCTTGCCCGGCCGCCTCGCTCCTCGCCGTCGCCGACACCGCCGGCGCGAATCTGCTGCCGAGTGCCACCACCGCCAACCTCGATCCGCCTGGGCTGCGGCAGCGCTGCTTTCGGAATGTGGACGCGCAGTACGCCGTTCTCGAAGTCCGCCTGGATCTGCTCTTCATCCACGCCTGCTGGGAGCTGGAAGGACCGATAGAACTTTCCGTAGCTCCGTTCCACGATGTGGTAGCGCCCCTCCTCCTCGTCCGTCCTCTCCTCCCGCTTCTCCCCGGTTATCGACAGCACGCTGTTGTCGACGTCTACCGTGACGTTCTCGGGACGCATGCCGGCGAGCTCGCATTCGATCGTGATCTCGTTCTCGTCCTCGCGAACGTCCACCGCCGGCGTCCAGCCGCCCTCACGTCCCCCGAAGGCTTCGCTGAGGAACCGGTCGAGGTCCCTCCGCATCGAAGGGCTGCCGGAGCCGATGAACGGGATGAGACCGGGATTGCGAATTGGCATTGACACCTCCTGTGCAAGCAGTCGCGAATTGTCGCAGCAATCCGCATACCCGTTGCGCCGTGGATCGTCTGGTCGGCGCGCCGCCTGTCGGGTATACTAGGGTGCAATCCTCCTCACGCCCCTTCCCCTTGAGCTCTTCCGCCAGCGCGGCGTCCCCAAGCGACCGCGGTCCCGCTTCGTCGGCGTCGTTAGCGACGCTCGGCGTGCTTGCCAGCGAACTGGCAGCCGAACCGTTTACCCTGGAGGGCGCTGCGGAGAGACTGCGCCTTGCGTTGGACGCGGAGCACGTTCGCGTCGAATCGGCGGGCGTTGGCGCGGCGGTCGAATCGGCAGGGCGCGAGCCACCTGTTTCTGTTACCAGGGGAGCCGGGTCGTCGCCGGTAATGGTAGCCGAGCGGGCGGTGGACCTGCGCATTGGTGGGCGGCGCATCGCCATCGTAAGGGCGTGGTTCGCCCAAACACCCCCCGAGGACGAAATGCTGGACCGGGCGGCGCAGTTGTTGGCTCCCCTGGTGCTGCTGGAGGACAGCCGGCGCGCCATGCACGCGGAGCTGGCCGCCCGCTCGCAGCGGCAGGACGAACAGGAACGGTTCATCTCGATGATAGTGGACTCGCTTCCGCTCGGGCTGTACGTCGTGGATCGTGAGTACCGTATCCGCCTGTGGAATCACGGTCGGGAGAAGGGCCTTCAAGGCGTCGCTCGGGAGGACGTCCTCGGTCATTCCATCTTCGAGGTACTCCACCGGCAGCCTGCCGAGCGGCTCCGCCGAGAGCTGGACGCGGTCATTGAGAGCGGCGAGATCAGCGAGTTTGAGGCAGAATCGACGGCGTTCGGCGAGCCACGAAGCTATCGTCTTTCGCGTATTCCCATGCGGTTCGCTGGCGAGGCCGTCACGCATGTGATTGCCATCGGCGAGGACATCACGGAGTGGAAGCGGGCCCAACTCCGCACCATGCGAGCGGAGAAGCTCGCTGCGGTAGGCCAGCTGGCGGCGGGTGTGATGCACGAGGTGAACAATCCCCTTGCCACGATCGCCGCGTGCGCCGAAACGCTCAAACACGAGCTGACCGCCGAGGCCGTCCCTGATGCGGGGACGGTGCGTGAGCTCACGGAAATCATAGAGCACGAGGTGCACCGGTGCCGCCGGTTGGTCGATGACCTGCTCGGCTTCAGCCGGCAGTCGCCCGCGGAGCGTGTCCCATTGGAGATCGAGCATGTGCTCGATGAGACTGTCGCTCTGCTCGCCCACCATTCGCGCTTCAAGCGCGCGCGTATTCGTCGTGAAGCTGATCCGGAGCCTCTTCCGCTAGTTCTGGGTAGCCGTGAACAGCTCATGCAGGTCTTCATGGCGCTCCTGCTCAATGCCGTCGATGCCACGGCGAAGGGGGGCGGCATCGTGTTGCGGACGAGTTGCCGTCCCGAGGGCGAGGCGGTGGTTGAAGTGCTGGATGACGGCTCGGGGATTCCGTCCGCAGAGATCGCGCGCATCTTCGAGCCGTTCTTCACCACCAAACCGCAGGGCCAGGGCACTGGCCTTGGTCTGGCGATCAGCTATGGCATCGTGTCTGACCATGGCGGACGCATCGATGTGCAGAGCGTGATGGGGGAGGGGAGCACGTTCAGCGTCATTCTGCCTGCCTGGGAGGGAGCATGACTGATCCGCGCATCCGGGTGCTCATTGCCGAGGATGAGGTACACCTCGGCACGCTCCTCGAGCGATTTCTCGCTGTGCGCGGTTGTGAGGTATCGCTGTACGGCGACGGCTCCTCCGCGCTCGCGGCGCTGCGGGCCGAGTCCTTCGACGTCGCGCTCCTCGACATCGTGATGCCGGAACTGGATGGGCTGGAAGTGTTGCGTCAGGTTCGCGAAGAAGCGGCACCGCCCGAAGTCATAATCATCACGGGGAACGGCACGATCGAGACGGCCATCGGGGCCATGAAGCTGGGCGCATACGATTATCTCGCCAAACCGTACCGGATGGCGGAAATCGAGGTGCTCGTACGCCGTGCCTGGGAGAAGCGTCGTCTGGCGCAGGAGAACACGCTGCTTCAGTCGCAGCTGTCACGCCTGGAGGAGTCCACCGACATCATCACCAGCTACGCTCCCATGCTGGCGGTGCTCACGCTGATCGATCGCGTTGCCCACAGCGACTCGACTGTCCTGATTACCGGGGAGTCGGGAACGGGGAAGGAGTTGGTCGCACGCCGGCTTCACCGGCAGTCGCATCGTGCGCACGCGCCATTGGTCGATCTCAATTGTGCCGCCCTTCCCGAACAGATGATGGAGAGCGAGCTGTTCGGCTACGAGCGCGGCGCCTTCTCCGGGGCTCACAGCCGCAAGCTCGGGCTGTTGGAGCTCGCGTCCGGTGGCACGCTGTTTCTTGACGAGATCGGCGAGCTGGATCTGCGCGTACAGGGTAAGCTGTTACGGGCGATCGAACAGGGTACCTTCTTCCGGCTTGGCGGGACGCAAAAGGCGCAAGTGGACGTTCGAATCGTGGCCGCCTCGAAGGACGATCTCACCGCCCGCGTTACCGAGGGCACGTTCCGCGATGATCTCCTCTACCGTATCAACACCATCGCCGTAGCACTCCCCCCGCTGCGCGAGCGAGTTGTGGACATTCGTCCCCTCGCCGAGCATTTCCTCCAGCGGTTTGGTGGAGAGAGTGCTCCTCACCTTACCGATGACGCCGTGGAAGCATTGCTGGCGTATTCGTGGCCTGGCAACGTGCGAGAGCTGCGCAACGTCATGGAGCGCACCGTGCTGGTTCACGGCAGTGGCTCGGTGTCGGCCGGCGAGATACCATTGCGCGGTATCGATCGCGTCGGAAGTCTGGCGACAGCTGATCCGCCGCTGTCTCTCGAGCAGATGGAGCGCCGCCACATAGAAGCTGTGCTGCGCCGTTTCGCCTGGCACCAGGGACGGGCGGCGGAGGTGCTCGGCATCTCGGCGAAGACGCTCTACCGCAAGATGCGGGAGTATGGACTTCGCCGGCCAGCCGAAACCCCACGGCGGCAGGTCCGAGTGGTGAATGCGGGCCATGGCGCAGCCGGGAGTGACGCGTGAAAATCCTGGTGATCGAGGACGATCCCACCGTCGGCAGCTACATCAAGCGGGGGCTCGAGGAGCAGCGATGGGGAGTTGATCTGGTGACGGACGGCGAGGAGGGTGAGGACAGGGCGAGCTCCGAGACGTACGATCTGATCGTTCTCGACATGCGATTGCCGGGACGCTCGGGGATGGAAGTGCTGCGCAACCTGCGCGGGCGCGGGTTCGAGCGCCCAATACTCGTGCTGACGGCGCAGGATGCCGTGGACGCGAAGGTCAAGGCGCTGCGAGCCGGGGCCGACGACTACGTCACCAAGCCCTTCGCCTTCGAGGAATTGCTGGCCCGTGTTGAAGCGCTGAGCAGGCGCCCGCGGGCCCTCGCGTCGCCGCTGCTGAAGATCGCCGATCTGAGTCTTGACCAGACCACGCGGACAGTGACCCGCGATGGGCAGGTGATCGAACTGACGCCCAAGGAGTATACTGTATTGGAGTACCTGATGCGCCACGCGGGGCGTGTCATGAGTCGGACGCTGATAACGGAGTACGCGTGGGGATACCACTTCGATCCCGGCACCAACATTGTGGATGTGGTGATCAATCACCTCCGCAAGAAGGTCGACGCCGGGCGCTCCGTGAAGCTGATCCACACCGTGCGTGGGGTCGGCTACGTGGTGCGGGAGTAGGCCGCGCCGGAGCGCTCGGTCGATGAGCACCCTTCGCGCCCGCCTCACCGCTACGTACGCCGCCGCGCTGATCGGCACAATGGCGGCTTTCACCGTCGTGCTCTGGGCCGCGCGTCGTACGGGTACGTACGCCGAGCTTGGCCGTCGGGTGCACGCCGAGGCATCGATCGCGATAAACATCATCCGGCAGGCGGAGTTGTCGGGGCGCCCGGTCACCATCGAGCGTGATCCGATCGTGGGCCCGACGATCAGTACCGAGCTCCGCGCACTGCTCGAGGTCATTCCCGAGCACGTACTCGTACTCGACGCCACTGGACGAAGCCTGTTCGTCTCGTCCCTCGTGCGCGAGCTGGATATGGACGCGCACGCCGCGCTTCAACAGGCGGCGATCAACGCCCCTACCGATGGCTCACCGCAGGTGGTCAGCGTGGGGCGCGAGAACATGCTGCTCGTCGTGCTCGCACCCGGCTCGACGCGGTACGCCATCTCGCGCGTTGCCGCCGCTGCGCCAACCACCACCGCCGACGCCGCACTCGCCCGGTTCGTGATGACGAGTCTGGCGGTCGCGCCTTTCCTGATCGCGGCCTCCGTGCTCCTCGCCTGGGCGATAGCGGGCCGGGCCTTCCGCCCAATCGACGTCATCATCAACGAAGTCCAGGCCATCACCGACGGGCGCAGTCTTCACCGTCGACTGCCGGAAGTGCACTCAGGCGATGAGATGGCGCGACTCACCTTTACGCTGAACGAGATGCTTGCCCGTCTCGAGAAATCCTTCGGCGCATTGCGTCGCTTCACTGCCGATGCCAGTCACGAGCTCAAGACGCCGCTGGCCGTGCTTCGCGCGGACGTCGAGCGCGCGATGAATCCGGGCACGGCATCGCCGGACCGGCTCGTCGCGCTCGAGGAAGCGCTGCACGAAACCAGGCGTATGGCGGATCTCGTGGACAGCCTGCTGACGCTGGCCAGGGCCGATGAAGGGAGGTTCGATCTCCATCGCGAATCGGTCGCTCTCGAGCCGCTCATCCACGAGGTCTTCGAGACGGCGCTCCTCCTTGGCGAGGCAGCCGGATTGTCCGTCACACTGTCCGACGTGGAACCGGCCACAGTAATGGGGGACCGCACCCGCCTGCGTCAGCTGTTTCTGAATCTCGCGACGAACGCGATCAAATACACGCCGCGTGGTGGAACTGTCGAGATTGCCCTGCACCGCGTGGACTCCGCCGCGGAGCTCACCGTGCGCGATACCGGCGTTGGCATTCCCGCCGCCGACCTTCCGCAGGTGTTCGAACGCTTCTACCGTGCGGACCGTGCACGCTCACGCCTCTCGGAGCGCGGCGGCTTCGGCCTGGGACTGGCGATCAGCCGCTGGATCGCCGAGGCCCATGGTGGCGGCATAGCGGTACGCAGTCGGCTGGGGCGGGGAAGTACGTTCACCGTTACACTGCCCGTCATTAAGGGGGTTGGGCAGCCGGAGGAGGGGATCACACCGTCCGCGACGACTGCCGAGGATAGCCCGGTCGAGTCTGTACGGCCCCGCTGACCTGCCGGCACGCGCGTTGCCTTCTTGAAGATGAGCCGAACAGGGACTGGGCGGCAGCATGAAGGATTCATAATAAGCCCTTCATGAATTCTTAATGGCCGGGTTATTCCATCCTTATTATGCGGTTCTAGAATTCGTTGAGCTGGGGCAAGCGCGAATCCGCGTGTGACTTATTCAAACTGGAAATTCTCGCATGTTCACTCACCTGATCGAGTCCAAGAGAAAGCGGGATGCATACGCTGGTGGGACCGTAGCGTCCATCATCGTGCACGTCTTGCTGATCGTTGGCGCCGTTGCCGTGTCCGCGCATGCCGGACAGCGCGTCGAGGCGGAGCGCCGTCAGGAGGACGTCAAGTTCATCGAGGTCCAGAAGGCTGACGAGCCGCCGCCGCCGGAGCCGGAGGCGCCGCCGCC